>JAYVSC010000157.1:0-48968 GCA_043775705.1 Spirochaetales bacterium
CCAGTCAAGGCTTTCCGGCCGCGTGAAGTTTCCTTCCCGTACCGCCTGTGCGAAATACCCGGTCATTTCATGGAAGGAATCCATGGCACCCTTAAATTCGTCACGGGTGACCATCCCCCGCTTCGAGCCGCACTTGAGCGCGTCGTTGTCGTTTATTATCGGGCGGAAGTCGCCTTCCTTTACGCTGCCGAACCAGGCATGCTCGATTCTCGTTCCCTTGTAAGGGCTGTCGTCAGCCTCTTCGGCGAGGAAGACGTACATTGGGATCTGGAAGTCGCCGATGCGCACGGTTCCGTCCGTGATATATTTCGAGGTCGAGGGAGCCTTTCCGCTCTTGTAGTCGATGAGCACGGCCGTTCCGTCCGAAGGACGCCTGGAGATGCGGTCAATCCTTCCGTAGTAGCGTATGCCGCCGCGGACCAGCACCATGTCACGCTCCAGAAATTCGGGAATGAAACCGTCGAGAATATCCGCGTCACGCGCGAGCATGAGTGCGAGCGCGTCGGATATTTTTTTTACCAGCGTCGAGATCAGCGGGGCGGCGAGCGGGCCCCGAAATTCGGCATGGGAAGAAGCTCCCTGTTCGGCGAAGGCGACAGCCCAGGCACGGTATTCATCAAGGTGCGAGGCGGTAAAGACCTTATCCGTTTCGAATATTTTTTCATAGAGCTTTTGTAAAATATCATGATAGAGGAGGCCGAGGTTCCGCTCGTTCAGCAGTTCGGCGTCCGAAGCGGTCACTTCGATCCTGAGCATTTTCCCCAAAAACCATCTCGCGTTGCACTGCGAAAATACGTCGAGGTCGGTTGCGGAAACCCGGATATTCCCTTCGTTGATCTGCTTCTTTTCGATGAGCGCATCAAGATGGGGAAGGGAAGATTCGAACGGCGATTTCAGATACGAAAATCCACGCCCGACGTCGAGGGCGTTCCATGATGAGCGGCCCTGTTTTTGCGAGCGATAGATCCGGGACGGAAAAAGACTGTCCTGAGCCGAAAAATATTTTTTTTCATCGGCAAAGGGGTCGCTCATGCGCTCCGTTGGTTTGTATATCTCCGCGCTCCTGAAATATCCGTGAGGCGTGCGGTATCCCGTAAAGGACCGGTCCGCAAACGAAAACCGGGCACCGGTCCGCGCGACGCCGGTCCGCGGGGCGCAGCGGTACATATTGAAAAAGGCGTCGGAGGCGTCCTTCTCCTTGATGTTAAGGGTAGTCCGTTTGTCCTGCCTTAAAAAGGACAGCTGGCGGTACAGGATCGTTGTCTGGTCCTGACTCGCATCGAGTATAAAGTGATGGGTGTAGGGGGTACCGGCCGCGACCCGGTAGGGATAAATACTTACGCCGCCGCGCGTTCTCTGGGCCACGTAGTTTTTTTCGTCCAGGACGGAAAGGTAAAAGGAATAGGGTGCGTTCGGTATGTAATCGCCATAGGTTTTCTCGAGGCCGGCGAGGGTGTTGAGCTCCTCGACACAGCGCGCTACTACCGCGTCATCCTCGCTTGAGTACCGCGTACTGTCGAGAAATTTCATGCGGAACACAAAATAGCGATTCCGTATTTCAGTAAAACTCGGCGCATCCGCCATCTGGGTAAGCGCTTTTTTCAATTCACGGTACAGCGCGCGGCCTTCCCTGTCGGGAGACGCCCCTTCGGTCGGCGTCTTGAAGGCCTCTTCCCAGACATCCATGAGCATCCCGTCTTCCTTCCAAGAGGTGACGCAGTGGTTGCGGATTCCGAAGCTCACAAGGGCCTCGGCAGTCTCTCTTTCCTTCCAGGGTACCAGGCGGTCAAGAAGCAGGGCTTTCAGGGAGGCAAACGAGAAGTTCGTCGAGACACATTCGGCGATGAGCGCAAAGAGTCTGCCGGCCGGCCGGGTTCCGAGAGTTTCACCCGCGCGGTATTCAACCGGAATGCCGCGCAGGGCGAATTCGCGCAGGAGGTAGGGCGACACGGTTTCGAGGTCGCTCACGCTCAAGGCGATATCCTCGGCTTGAACACCGTCCATCAGCAGCTCTTCTATCTGCAGGGCAACCGCCTGAATCTCCGAACGGGAGGTGTCATGGATTTGTATAGCCGGCCCTTCGTTATTTGGGGGGGGCGGAACGTGAATCGTCGTGATGAAGGGCGCGCTGTCGAGCAGGCTTTCATACTCGCTGTAATCCTCGATCGCTTCGGGGAAAAAAATAAAGTACCGCTCTCCTTTATCGGCGAGGGGCGGCTTTTGCCATGAGGGCTCGAAAAGAAGATTGGTTTCCAAAAACCGCTGATAGTCCGTCTGTAAAAAACGAAGATCCGCATCCTCGCTGTCGGGTGACCACCCGTGCGCTCGTCCTGTTTTTTGGGACCACATCTCGAGCTGAGGAAGAAGGCGGGCGATCCACGAGGCGAAGACGGTGCCTTCAGCCGCATACATGGCGGGGATCAGCGAGGTAAAAAGAGGGGGCTTACAGGTGCGGTTGCGTTCGGCAAGCTCGAGGGCGTAGAGTTTCCGGAGCACGGCGGTGACCGGCCTCTTTCCCGCGACAGTCGCCTGCACTGCCTGTTCCTTGAACCGGTCCCAGGCGATAAAGCGGCGGACGGGAAGGGTTTCCTTTCCGGTCAGCGTCAGTGCTTCCTCGAGCCAGAGCGTCGCCGCGATGTCCGAGGGGAAAATAAAAACGGCCGAATCATCATTCCCTTCTTTTCTGATGATGTCTTCGAGGGGGTTGTCGCCGGCCATCACATTCCGGGGGCTCTGATATTGTCCAGCTCCTGCTTTACCTTGTTGAACTCGGTGCGGATCTGCACGGTCTGCGTCGACTGTCTGGCAAGCCGCTGCGCGAGCAGGCGCGAGAGGAAGATGCCGTAATGCGGGTGTTGCCGTATCAGTGTGATAAATTTCATTTTTGGAATTTTGACCAGCGATCCGCTGCCTATGGAAATGATCGTGGCGGATCGTCGGTCATTGAGAAGAAAGGACATTTCGCCGATGAAAATGTCGTTCGGCGTGAGAACCGACACGAGTTTTCTCTGGACATAGACGGCGTATTTCCCCGACCGGATGTAGAACAGGTCGTTCGAGGGATCGTTCTCGCGGCAGACAACCTGCATGTCCGAGTAGGTGAGCATTTTCTGTTCCTGCATGATAACCGGGATCGAATTCGTCTCGTTCGTCTGGTTCGCGAGCTCGAAGGAAGCCTCGTTTCCCTTTTCGTTGTAGGTGACCGCCGATACATAGGATTCGGCGAGCTTGATGCCCATTCCGTGGAGCCCGGCCGTCATTTCCGCGTCGAGGCGCGATTTCCAGTCGAAGCCTTCGCCGTCATCGCGGATTGAAATTCTCGTGCGCAGGTTTGAGATGTCATATGAAATGTAGACCTTTTTGTACGCGGCTTCCGCCGTTTTGCTTTTTGTCTCGATGAGGTCAAGCATGTTCTTTCCGGCCGCGAGCCATTCCGTTTTTTCGTCATACCCGATCTTGCAGTTTCCGTGCTCGACCGCATTTAATAGCAGTTCCATCAGGGCGGCCTGCAATGCGGTACGGCCTTCGTCGTTGACCCGGTTGGTGTTGTAGAGATACCCGGTGATGAGGTTGCAGTAAAAGAGAATATCGGTCGGGTCATTGTCGCTGATAAAGGAGCCGGTCTCGTTCGTGTTCATCTGCTGCTGCATGCCCCGGTTAAAGAGGAATTGGCTGTTCCGGGTCAGAATGCGGAGGAGGCGGTCCGAGTTTTCCTCAAAATTGGGACGCGTAAGGACAAGAAGGATATTCGGATCTCTCTGCCGTTCAATTTCTGTTTTTTGCTGATGGTTTTTGACAACGGCAATAATACCGCCGTAGAGAAGCCAGGGATCATCATGGATTACCTGCATCAGGGAGCCGGCTTGAAGATTTTCGTCGCCGAAATCGATAATCTTGATTTCGGGAAGCTCGTAATTAAAATACGAAATAATCTCTTCCTGGTTATCCATGACTACCGGAAAGAATTCCCCGGATGATTTTTCGCAGGCAGCACGGAAAGCATTGATAGTTGAAGCTGTTTTACAGACTATAGGAATACTTTTCATATAAACTCCACGTTGATATTCTAGCATAAAAAACTATTACGAACTATACTTTTAGCAAAACTATGGATAAATTGAACTTTTTACCGGGAAAACCACTTCCGCAGGGCGCTACGATAATGCACGGCGGTGTAAATTTTAGTGTTTTTACCCGGAATGCGTCCGGTGTGATTCTTGAATTTTTTCATAAACCGGAAGACGACACCTCATACAGCACCTATATTTTCGATTCTCATATAAACCGTACCGGAGACATCTGGCATGTATTCGTGGAGGGTCTGGAAAGGGAAGCCCTGTATTTATACCGGGTTGACGGCTCTTTCCGTCCGAACGAAGGATTGCGTTTCAATGAGCACAAATACCTGCTTGATCCCTATGCGAAGGCGCTGACCTCATGCTCCATTTTTTTACCTGAATCCAATCCCTACCATGCTTCGCGACTTGTCGATGTCGATCTGGCCTACAATACCGTCCATGCCGCCGCCCGTTTTCCGAAATGCATCGTCATCGACGACGATGAATTTGACTGGCAGGGGGACAGACCCCTTAACTATCCCCTCCGCTTCAGTATCCTTTATGAAGCCCATGTGCGGGGCCTCAGCGTGGATCCTTCTTCGCAGCACCCCCATGCCGGCACCTACCGCGGGGTAATCGAGTCCATCCCCTACCTGAAGGACCTCGGGATTACCAGCCTTGAACTGCTTCCGATCAATGAATTTGACGAAAACGAAAACGACCGCAAGAATCCGAGAACCGGCGACAAGCTGAAAAACTACTGGGGCTACAGCACTATCTCGTTCTTTGCGCCGAAAGCGACCTATGCGTTCGACCAGAAGGGTGCGGGTCCGGTCAGGGAATTCAAGGAAATGGTCCGCGAGCTGCACAAGGCCGGCATCGAAATTATTCTTGACATAGTATTCAACCATACCGCCGAGGGCAACGAGCGAGGGCCTACCCTGAGCTTCCGCGGCTTCGACAATCCAATTTATTACATGCTTGAGGACAATAAACGCTATTACCGCAATTATTCCGGGTGCGGAAACACGGTTAACTGCAACCATCCCGTCGTGCGGACCTTTATCATCGACTGCCTGCGCTACTGGATCACCGAAATGCATATTGACGGGTTCCGTTTTGACCTCGGGTCCATACTGGGGCGCGACCAGAACGGCAAGATGCTGGAAAACCCTCCCATGCTCGAACGCATCGCCGAAGACCCCATCCTCCGCCAAACCAAGATTATCGCGGAAGCCTGGGACGCGGGCGGGGCATATCAGGTCGGCTGGTTTCCCGGCGGCCGCTGGGCCGAATGGAACGACCGGTACCGCGACGATGTGCGCCTTTTCTGGCGCGGGGACACGGGACAAGTGCATCATTTTGCCACTCGAATTACCGGATCGTCCGATTTATACCTTCGAGACGGCAGAAAACCCTTCCATTCAATCAATTTTCTCACCAGCCATGATGGTTTTACCCTGAACGATCTTGTTTCTTATAACGGCAAACACAATGACGAGAACGGCGAATCAAACAGGGACGGCAGCGACCACAATAACAGCTTCAATTACGGTTTTGAGGGACCCACCATCAATCCTGAAATAGAGGCTATCCGCAACCGGCAGATTAAAAACATGCTTCTTTCCATGCTTGTCTCCCTCGGCACCCCCATGCTCCTGATGGGAGACGAGATCCGCCGCACCCAGAGCGGAAACAATAATGCCTACTGCCAGGATAACGAGATTTCCTGGATGAATTGGGAAAACCGGCTTACCCACGGTGATATTTTCCGCTTTACCCGGGAAGCGATAAGCTTCCGCAAGCGTCATCGTGCCTTCCTCCGCCCTGAATTCCTTACAGGCAAGAACGATGCCTACCATTCTAGCCCGGATATTTCCTGGTATGACGAGGCCGGCCTTATCGCGGACTGGTCCAAGCTGGAGCATTTTATCGCCTATAATCTCATCGGCAGCCAGGCAAGTATCCTTGCAGACTGCGATGATAACGACTTTTACCTTATGTTCAACGCCTCTCTTTTGGACATCACCGCAGTTATTTGTCCTCCTCCGCAGGGAAAGAAGTGGTTCCGGGCTATTGATACCTCCCGCGAAACCCCGGACGATATTCTTGCGCAGGGAAATGAAGAATTGCTCGAAAATCAGGAAAAATACGTCATTCTGTCCCGAAGCAGTGTTGTTTTGATCTCCAGAATCGTGTAGCATACCCATATAAACCGGTTTACCACCACAAGTGCAAGCGTGAAAATTCATGCCGGAGAACCGGCTTCAAGGAGACCTTAAATTATGGAATTCGATAAAGAGCAGTTTAAATCATCTATTCGTACCCGGCTCAAACGCCATTACGGAAAGAACCTTGAGGAAGCGAGCACGCATGATATATATGACGCCGTTTCGGATGTCGTCATGGATCATATTCAGACAAACTGGATGGCAACCCGCAAGGAATATGACGGGGGCAAAGTCCGGCAGATGTACTATTTGTCTGCGGAATTCCTCATGGGCCGCGCACTCAGCAACAATCTGATCAACTTCGGCATTATGAACGAGGTCAAGGAAATTCTTGACGAACTCAATTTCTCTTATTCTTCTATAGAAGAGGAAGAGCCGGACGCGGGTCTCGGAAACGGCGGTCTCGGCCGCCTTGCTGCCTGTTTTCTCGATTCCCTTGCGACTCTTGACTATCCGGGACACGGTTACGGAATCAGGTATCAGTACGGCATGTTCGAGCAGCACATTGAAAACGGCTTTCAGGTAGAATATCCGGATAACTGGCTCAAGCACCGCGATCCCTGGGAAGTAAAACGCTCCGATCTTGCCGTCAAGGTGCTTTTCGGCGGTACGCCGGTCATCGAAAAGGATATTAACGGGCACTCTGTATATAAGCTAGCCGGAGCCGAGGTCGTGACCGCCACTCCCTTTGACGTACCGATAGTGGGCTTTGACACCCGGACGGTCAACCGTCTGCGCCTTTGGGAAGCAAGCTCCGAAAATGGTTTTGATCTTCAGCTTTTCAACGACATGCATTATATGCGCGCCGTCGAGCGCCAGAATGCCGCGGAAAACATCTCCCGCGTACTGTATCCCAACGACTCTGGTCCTTCGGGCAAGGCACTGCGTCTGAAACAGCAGTATTTTTTCACCTCCGCGAGTCTTCAGGATCTCGTAATCAAGTATAAACGCGATCACGGGACGGATTTCAAGGATTTTGCGGTTTTCAACGTCATACAGCTCAATGATACCCACCCTGTCGTAGCCATACCCGAATTGATGCGTCTGCTCATGGACGAAAACGGCCTGGGCTGGGAAGCCGCCTGGGCTGTCGTCACCAAAACTTTCGCCTATACCAATCACACCATTCTCGCGGAAGCCCTTGAAAAATGGCCGATAGAGATATTCGAGAGCCTTCTCCCCCGCGTATACCAGATTGTCGAGGAAATCAACCGCCGCTTCCTGGCCGAGCTCCGCGAGAAATTTCCCTCGGACTGGAAAAAGCAAAACCGCATGTCCATCATCGGCGACGGCATGATCCGCATGGCCTGGCTTGCCCTGGTCGGCGTCTTCTCGGTGAACGGAGTCGCCGCCCTCCATACCGAACTCCTCAAGAGCACTGCCCTCTCCGACTGGTTCGCCCTGTATCCCGCTAAATTCAACAACAAGACGAACGGCGTTACCCAGAGGCGCTGGCTCCGTTCGGCCAATCCCGAACTTTCGGCTTTTATCACCTCAAAAATCGGTCACGGCTGGGAAAAGGATCTTTCCCTCCTGAAAAAACTTGAAAAATTCGCGGACGATCCCGCAGTGCTCGCGGAATTCATGAACATCAAGAAAGAAAACAAGGTTTTCCTTGCCAATTACCTGAAGGAAACCCAGAACATCTACATCGATCCCGAGTCAATCTACGATGTCCAGATCAAACGTCTGCACGAGTACAAGAGGCAGCTTCTGAACGTCCTTCACATCATGTATATGTACAACCGCATTATCGAGGATCCGACTTATCAGAGCGTACCGCACACTTTTATCTTCGGCGCAAAGGCTGCTTCGGGCTACCGCAGGGCTAAAACCATAATCAAGCTGATTACCACCATTGCCGACCGCATCAACAATGATCACCGGGTAAAGGGCAAAATCCGGGTGGTATTCGTCGAAAACTACCGCGTTTCTCTCGCCGAAAAACTCTTTCCGGCCTCGGACGTATCCGAGCAGATTTCCACCGCGGGAAAAGAAGCTTCCGGTACCGGCAACATGAAATTCATGATCAACGGGGCGGTGACCATCGGAACCCTCGACGGGGCCAATATCGAGATCGTTGAGGAAGCAGGAGAGGAAAATGCCTTTATTTTCGGACTGACCTCCGAGGAAATCCAGAAGATCGAGCAGGAGCACAGCTACAATCCCCTGTCCTATCTGGACAAGAACCCCAAGCTTGCCGCCGTCATGAACCAGCTCGTCGACGGAAGCTACGGTCCTGCCGGGGAGCCTCTTTTCCGCGAGCTGCATGATTCCCTTCTGTACGGGGTTGAAGGTCAGCGTCCGGACGTGTACTACGTTCTCGCCGACTTTGACGGTTATGTCCGGTCGCATGAAGAACTTGCCGCGGTGTATTCCGACAAGACAAAATGGGCAAAAATGGCATTCCTCAATGTCGCGCGGTCAGGCAAGTTCAGCTCGGACCGGACAATCGAGGACTATGTGCGCGATATTTGGAAATTGAAGAAGGTTGTGGTACAATAGGGAACGAGAGGTACTTCATGCTGATTAAAAAGATTTTAGCGGTAACGGTTTCGTTTTGCCTTTGCGCAGCCCTCTCTGCGCAGGCAGCCCCCAAAAAGGTGCTGACTGCCAGGGATGTCGATAATTTCGCCGCGAATTATACCGCGATGAACGTCGATTTTGACGCCCTTGGCGACAAGTTTGACAATCTGATCGAGCCGGGCACGGACGGCGAATCCCTTGGCCTGGCCATAGCCCGAGCCCGCAGCACTAAGGCTCCGCCCGAAATTCAGGCAATCCTGAAAAAGTACGGGTATGACGACAACGGTTTCGAGAAGATCATGGTAATAACCTTCGGCTGCAGCGCCCTCGCAATGGAAAGCGCGATGAACGAACAGCTGCAGGATGTCCAGATGACCCCTGAAATGAAGGTATACCTCGATTCCGCAAAACTTCAGGTAAGCCAGATGAAAGGAGCCATCCATCCCGATGACCTTGCCCTCATTCAAAAAAGACAGGACGATATCGTCGCCCTGCTGAGCTCAGGCTCCGCACAATAAAAGCTCAGTCTACACAAAAAAAAATCGGAAAAGCCCGCAGAATACGCATTCTGCGGGCTTTTTTCAGTATGCATGTGTTAATATCATAATAACTGGAGATAAGAATGTATATTCTTTTTTTACCCTATCTGCTGCAGCTGCTTTGCATAGTGCATGTGATAAAAACGCACCGGAATACGTATTGGATTTGGATCATTATCGGGGTACCCTACGCGGGCGGGCTTGCATATCTGCTTATCGAGATGCTGCCGGATCTTTTGTCTGCCAGTAAAATGGATACGGTCAAGGATACTCTGGTCGGCCTGATCAAGCCGGACGAAAAGTTCGAGATAATCCGCCAAAAGGCAATGTACTCGTCAACCCATAAAAACATGATTGAGTATGCCGACGCATTGATGGCGCGTAATTCATTCACGGAAGCCCTCGGCATTTATACGGATCAGAACAAAGGGGCTTTTCTGAATGATCAGGAACTGATATACCGGATTGCCTTGGCGGAATATTCTTTGGGTAATCATGAAAAGGCTCTTGAACATATCGCCGCCTTGATGAAATCCAGCAGCAGTTTTGCCAAAAAAAGCCGGGAGAATCTATTATATTTATTGATAATCGAACAGTTGAAGGATAGGGATGCCGTCAAGGATGAATACATAAAGACACTGCGCCTGATACAGAATAATTCCATCGAGCTGCAATACATTGACTTCCTTCTCCGTATCGGCGACACCGGGGAACTGCTGTCCTTGTTCGCCAAAATCCATCTCGACGAACAGTCGATGAAAATCAACAAATTCCGCTATGACAGACGGTTCTACAATTCAGTCTACAGAATAGAGCGAAACGTAATGCAGAAAGGAAAGGAGGAGTGACCTATGCTGCGGTTTATTCACCATATTTGCATAGAGACAAACTGCTACCAGAAGAGCCTGCGCTTTTATTGCGAGATAATGGGATTCCGCGTCGTGAAGGAGATAAAAGACTTTCATGAGCGCGAGTATAATACCTGGCTGAAAAACAAGGATATTCTGATCGAGCTGCAGACCCCGAAAAAAAATACGGAGGAGAAACCCTGCATTGAACAGAGCTGCGCAAACGGCGTCGATCATATTTGCTTTTTGGTTGATGATATTCAGGACGAGGTCAAAAAAATTCAAAGCCATGCGTATGACTCGTTCAAGAAAAAAGAAAGTGATATAATTTATGTGGTTGACGGGGCCCTTTTATGCAAGGTTGTCGCTCCGGAAGGCACTGTTTTCGAGCTCCGTGAACAGGACATCTGTTTTTGATTTCTCCGAAAGGGATTCAAGGAATTCGGGAATGTAATCGGTTGCTAGTTTTGGACGCCGCCGGAATATAGGAAAAAGAAATGACAACAGAAATTTTTTTGGAAAACTTACAGAAAGCCTTCGCGCCGGAATTCCACGCCTATGATTTTATGGTGATTGTGACGCTGGTCATGATTATCGCCTTTGTTGTGGGGATAGCAGTTTTGAAAAAAAACAAAGATAAAGAAGAATAGAAATAATACCCGGATTTCGATAAAAACCGATTTTACTGCGTGGGGAAAAATGATGGAATGTTATTTTCGAACAACAGATGAGCGGGATATCCATCCTGAATTTGACGGGGAAAGAATAGGGGTAATAGCGGGCGGAGTCGGGAAATATATCCGCGACTATATCGATAAGGGAATGTATGTCGGCTTTCTCGGTATTCTTGATACTGAAATTGTCTGCTCGACAGCCCTCTTGGTCTATGACTATCCTCCTTTGTTTTCCGATAAAAACAGGAAGATCGGGCATGTATTGAATTTCTACACAAAGAGGGAATTCAGGGGAAAAGGTTACAGTCTCTACAAAAAATGCGGTTACTTTGATTCCGAAAGATGCATGGAATATCTGCTATAGAAAAAGGTTGGTTTTATGACGCTGCCGGCAAATACCGAAGAACTGTTGAATACCTATCATCTTAAAGAAGACTTGATCAAGCTATGCCGCTCTCTCAATCTGCCCTCAAGCGGTTCGAAGAAGGACTTGCTGGAGCGTCTTTCCTGTACGATCGAAGGCAGGCCTATTCCGAAAACAAGGACAGTGAGCGGGAAGAAACGAAAGGCATTCCTTGAACTGTCCAGGGAGGCGCTTATTGACAGCGAGTATGCGAATGATGAAGCTCACCGCGCGTTTTTCGCCAGGGAGATAGGGGCTGCCTTCAAGTTTAATGTTCTTTTCATGAACTGGATGAAAGCGCACCGGGGAACGAAAAAGTATTCTGATGCGATAGACGAGTGGTGCAGACTGGATCTTCAGAAAAAAAACGGGTATAAGACCCCGATTGGCTCGCAGTTTGAGTATAACCGCTATACCCGCGATTTTTTTGCCGCTAATCCGGGGAAAGGCAGAGAGGAATGCGTCCGCTGCTGGCATTATAAAAAAGGAATTCCGGGGAACCATGCCTATGAAACAGACGATTTACGAATACTTGAAGCAATAAGGGGATAATCATGAACAAGAAAAAAATGCTGGAGGACTATGCGGCCGGCGCAGGGCAAATCAGCGATCTCTCGGGAAAAATTCCGGAAGCCATGCTTGACTACATTCCGCTTCTCCCGGATGCCTGGTCGATCAGGCAGCACCTGATTCATCTGGTCGACAGCGACATCAATAACTTTATCCGGATCAAATCCTGCCTGGCGCAGCCCTTCTCCGACTGCTATGTGATACAGGAAGAGGATTGGGTTAAAAATCTGGGCAATGCCAGGGAGGATGTCGCAAAATATGTCCGGGTTTTTGCGCTTCTCCGGCAGATACTCTTCGAACTCCTCGAGAATATTCCGGAAAGGCAATTCAGCGAAAGGTATTATGTGAGGGAATACCAAAACGAAAAAAACAACATTACCCTGAGCGAAGCCCTCGAGATGTATACAAACCACGTGCAGATTCATATCGATTATATCGAAAGAAATATAGCGGAGTATAACAAGGATAAGTGAAAAGCATGAGGCATTAAAATGACGCAATGCGATGTATGCAAAAAGGAATTCGCCGAGGCGGATTTAATTTCGGGGCACGGCATCAGACACGAGATTGAATCGAAGATACAGGCCGATTTCCCCGAGTGGGTTGATCAGAATAAGATCTGCAGGGATGATTACGCAAAGTACCGGGATGCCTATGTTTCTGGAATTATCGAGGAAGAAACGGGAAATATTCGGGAACTGAAGTCGGACGTGCTGAAGAGCATCATGGAAAACGAGTTGATTTCGCTCAGCAACAGCAACTCCATCGCGGAGGTGCTGAAAATCGGAGACAAGATCTCGGATAAGGTCGCGGTCTTCGGGGGAAGCTGGCGCTTTATCATTATCTTTTTTCTTGTGTTGTTTTCCTGGATAGTGGTGAACGCGGTAATTCTCGGCAGCCGCCCGTTCGATCCCTATCCCTTCATTCTGATGAATTTGATTCTGTCCTGCATCGCGGCAATCCAGGCGCCGATTATCATGATGAGCCAGAACAGGCAGGAAAAAAAGGACAGGATCAGGAGCGAGAACGATTATAGAGTAAACCTGAAATCTGAAATAGAAATTCGCACGCTGCACGAGAAGGTCGATCATCTTCTGCTGGATCAATGGTCCAAGATGATGAAAATACAGGAAATGCAAATCGAGATACTCGAGGAGATAAAAAAGAAAGTGGACAAACAATGAACGAGTAGGTTAGTATGCATTACACGCGAGGGGAAAAATGAATATAAAAGAATACAAGAAGCACGGAATTTCTGTCGTGGAGATAATCGAGGACGGCGTGATAATAAGCGACGCCCAGGATTTTCTTGATCTTGTCTCGGACGTCAGCGCAAAAAGAATAATAGTAAAAAAAGAAAACGTATGCGGGGAATTTTACGATCTGCACACCGGAGTAGCCGGAGACATACTTCAAAAAGTCAGCAATTACCGGCTGTTCTTCGGCATCGTCGGCGATTTTTCGGACATCAAAAGCAACAGCTTCAGGGATTTCATCTATGAATCGAACAATACGAAACAAATCCTGTTCAAGAAAACCGTCGAGGAAATAGTAAAAATCTTCTGCCGTCCCCGGATTGAGGAAGACGAGGACTGAGCAAGGCGTACGGCAATGAATTTATTCGAGGAAATGCTTGATAAAAACCGGATGTATACCAGTGATGAATTGAGGCGTTTGTTCTGGCGCCTCGCGAAAAAACTGCACCCGGACGCGAACAGCGTCCAGGCTAACCATGAGATGTTCATCCGCTTAAAAAGCGACTATGATAAAGCACTTGCCGGAATGGGGGCAGGGAAAGGCAGGATGAAAGCCGATGCCGCGTTCGGAATGCCCCCCGCGCGCGGCGGGCCAAGCCGTGAAATATGCGTCGATCTCTTTCTCGATCTGCTTGCGAGTAATTTTCCGATGGATAACGGCATCCGGAGAAGCAAGGTGTATCTTGCCCGCATAGAGCGGATGAATACCGAGTTCGCCAAATTCGGCCCGGAGTACAGAGATGTATTTCTCGCGTTCGAAAAGGAAATGTGCGTGTTGAAGGGCGGAAAGACAGTGGCCAACCATGAGTTCAACGTCGTCAAGCTGTATTTTTACCGCTATTCCGATTTTACGTACATGAAAACGAAGAATAACCGTAATTATCTGGTTATGGGTTACCGTCTTGTCCATGATATCCTGAAAGGCACACACATGACAAACTCGATTTTTTTTCTTGGCTGGCTGGTCGGGGATATCGTGAAAACAGACGCGTAACAAAAAGGAAAAAAATGATCAAGGCAGTTTTATTCGATTATGACGGTGTTTTGACTCTCGACAAATCGGGGTCATACACCATATGCAAATATATCTCCGCGGCAGCCGGTGTCGACTATGAAGCCTTCTCCGCCGAGATACGCATCAGGCATTTATTCGATTCCTTCAGGAACACGCCGGTCAATCTCAAGATGTTCGAGCTTGTTAAAAATGTGAAGCATACTCATAAAACCGCCTTGATAACCGACAATAAAAAAGACCGGATGGACGCGGTGAGCGCTCACCAAAAACTTCCCGAGCTCTTCGATGTCATTACGGTCTCGGCGGTTATCGGAACGCTGAAGGATGCCGAGCCTATTTTTAAAAAGACCGTTACCGAATTGGGGGTGGCCTTCGGCGAATGCGTCTTTGTCGACAATCAGGAAAAAAATTTGATTGTCCCGAAAAAGCTCGGCAGCCAGACTGTGTTTTTCGACCAGAAAAAAAACGACGTTAAGGCCTTGGCAAGAGCGCTTAAGGAGCATGGAGTGGAAATAAAATGAAAATAGCGCCTCTGAATATATGTCACTACGACAAAATCATCACCCTATGGAAAAAAGATCCGAATATCAGGCTGAGCGAGGCCGATACTAAGGAAAATATCGGCTTTTTTCTCAAACGCAATAAAAAAACCAACTATATCGTGAAGGACGGCACCCGCGTCGTCGGTACGATACTGTGCGGAAACGACGGAAGGCGGGGTTATTTTCATCATGTGTACATCGAAGAGGCTTACAGGAATGCGGGCCTCGGCAAAAGGCTGGTTGCGCTCTGCGAAGGTAAATTGAAAAAAATAGGAATCACGAAAATCCATATTTTTGTGCTGCCGGGAAACATCAAGGGACAGGCATTTTGGGAACAATCCGGTTTTTACAGAAGATCCGAGAATGAAATTTGTATGTTCTCGAAGGATATCTAATGCCCGTTTACGTGTGCTTTACTTTATGGAGTTTTGTATGTATTTTTTTCAAAAGGTAAAAAAGACACATAGAAGTGTATTTTTTTTCATACACTGATTGCGAAAATTGAGTGAAATTTGAGGTATTTACCGGATAAGAAGCCTTTTTTTCCTTGACAATGCATATTGTAAATACAATAATTTAGGATGTTATGACGTTGTCATAATTTTTTACAAAATTGGAAACAAGTTTGCTTACATTTCAAGGAAGCCGCAATTCAAAAAAACAATGTTGAACGATGCTTTCTTGTCACAGAGACAGACTTATTTTCCAAACGCCTGTATTTTCGAAAATGAGGAGTCTTTTATGAATCAGAAAAAGAAGGTAATCGGCCTAATCGCTATTACCATCATGTTGCTCTGCCTGGCCCCACTGGCAGCACAGACATCAAAAACAAATGCGGCAACCGCTGGAATCTTCAGTACTGACGTAGACAATTACATGTCGGTTACCGGTTTTTCAGGTGTCGAGATGGAAAAAGCCTTCGGCTATGTCGGTTATGATAACGCCATGCTCAGCCTGGGTTATGCGCGCAAACTGGGATCAATTTATCTTGGTACCTATTATAACGGTAATATCCTGTATACAAACAGTCCCTTGGACACAAAAACAGTTCTTACCGATCCGGTTGTAACAAACGGCGCGGTTGTCGGACAGACGGTGACCACCACCGAGCAGAATGCCAATCCGCAAACATATACCTCCAATGAAGCTAAGGTGCTCATCGGACTCGCCGGAATGGGTTTTCGCCTTGGTTTCTATGAAGACCTGATGACTGCCAAAGGACGTTTCAGTGTAAATGGTGCGTTTACTGATGCAACGGACAGCGTAGCTGAAGACAGTTTGACCAAAACAAAAACCGTGACGGAATACACCGATGGAGCCATAATAAATGGTTCAATGAACCCAAGCCTTACCTGGGGTATGAAACTTCCCCTTGGCGCCATGACATTGAATCCGACCGTTACCGCTGCAGTCGACATTTATCAGAGTAACGGGGCTTCCACGCGAAATGTATATACTGAAGTGTGGGGTACAAAACAGACCGGTTCGACCACAACTAAGGTTAATTTCGACAACGGCTATATCGCACCGTCCGGCACGGTAGGCCTTGGCCTTGATTTTGCCAAGAACGGCGCCGCCCAGACCAGCGTCGGCATTGATTATACCTTCTCCACGCAACTGTATTCAAATGCCAACAACAAGGTTCTTGGTACTTCTACCTGGTATGAAACCACTACGAATACCTTTACCGTAAATGACGAGACAAAAAACGTTGTGAAGAACGTGTATACAACCGAAAGGACATACACCAGTCATTCAATCAATCCATCCGTTTCCTATAAAACGGATGTGAGCGACCGTGTTTCGTTCGGCGTGAAAGCGAATGCCCTTGTCAATATTTCTTCACAAAAAGATATTAATGACCGCGAAGTGACAACCGTAACGACATACAACGCCTTTACCCAGAATCCTGGTAACGATTATGTCGATACCATGGTTGAGCATATTCCCGGCAACACCGTTGAAACATCGTCCTTTGACATTTCTCCCGCGGTAAAAGCCGGTCTTACCTATAAGCTCATCCCGGGGACCTTTACCCTGAATGCCGGTTTGAATATCAATGCGCCATCGTTTTCAAACACTGCGGTCAAGACTACCCGGACCACTTATTATAACGCTTCTGAGACACGAGTATACGGAGACGGCTATACCTTGAACGATGCTTGGGTAACCGGTTCTTCTGTAGATCTTGAAGATCAGCGCACAGAAAGCCAGACCACGGCTAATGACTGGAATGCAATGAATGCAAACGTACAAGCCGGTTTTACCCTGAATGTCGACAAGAACATCGCCTTTGACGCCCTGATGACAAACACGGGTGGATTTAGTGTGAATGCGACAACCTTTAGCCTGATCCTGACGATCAAGAAATAATCTAAACGGAGGAATGAAGTATATGAATATAATGAAAAAACTGGCTGTACTGGCAATTGCCGCAGCCGTTGTTTTAACCGGCTGCAGCAACAGCTTCAGCGGATCGGGCACAGATGCCGGCGTTCTTGCCGCAGCAAACCAGGCAAATAACTGGGGCACTGCTGGACTGAATGCTCCGACAATTGGCGGAACTTTGAGTGCGGTAACCACTCCCACTACACAGATTATCACCCTTGATTTTTCTGCAAATCCAGGCGATATGATCGATTATTCGACCATCCCGGCTGCCGTTACCATCCATAACCTTGCCAGCGCCGCGACCGCTACCTCTGTGGTGACACAGGGAGCAGTAATTCCCTTCACCGTCAAGGAAGTCCGCGGCGATATAGCCTATCTTCTTGTCAATCTGACCGGAGCATCGGCAACCATCGAAGTGACCATCAACTCAACTTTACTAACCGGCAAGAACGGAAGCCTCAAGCTTGATGAGGATAATGATGGTACACAGGGCGAAGCCAATGATGATGATATCTACGAGTATCTCGGCGTAACCGGCGGTACTGCAATTGCGACCTTCGGCGTTCAAAGAGATCCCCGCTATGGGTTCAATATCAGTGCTCCTACATTCAGTGTTGTTGCCCCTGCAACTACCCGCAATACCTTGTCATGTACATATGACCGTATGACGCCAAATGGTGCCGGGCCAGATCTTGCCGATTATAAAACTCTCTTTGATGCGCATATCGTGATCCAGAAATACGTTCCGGCAACCAACACCTGGACCACTGTAACCCCGATAAGCTCCACTTATGTAACGACCACCGGTGTGTGGACAGTCACGTTTACCGCTCTCGCTGTCAATGAAACCGTACGGGCCAATGGCGTTGATCTCCAGGCTATACAGAGTACCGCTGCGTTCTATGGTTTTATCCAGCGCATGGTAATGGATAACAGGGTTACTGTAATGTACGGCGCCCCTGTAACTCAAGCCGATCCGACCGAACTTGGGGCTGGTGCTTCCGACACAGCGTTCGCGGTAAGCACTCAATTCTCGGCTAACGGCACCAGTGGTTCTATCATTATCAATCTTGCGCTTGGCACTATCGGAAACAAGGGTATGGTTGAATCGACCTTTACCGCCGCCAACGTAAAGATCTATGACACCGCCAAGAACGTATTCGTACCGTTCGTATCAGCCACCTTCGGCTATGGCGCCGGCGTTATCCCCGCCGCGACTACCGATCCGAAAACACAGATAGTGGTCGCTCTTGATCCAACCTACAAGGCAACGGGAGATGCTTTCGAAATCTGGGTTGGACCCGGACTGACGACATTGGGCGACACGGTTCCCGGTATTGTGCCCCTCCATTTCGGAGACGCAGCCAATATCTCTACCTTCCTTCCCTATGGTTTCCGCGCCCTTGACTCGGATTTCTCGACCCTCTAATCCCTTTCCCGCAATCTTGACTTGATTCAAGCGTGTAATCAGCCGTCCGGCCTTAAAGCCGGACGGCTTTTTTTTTCGACTTTTTACGCGCCGTTAAACCGCGTCCTGAAGCCGCAGCGCTGACAAAGGGGTTCTACGGCCAGTCTGCGGGAAAAGCCGTCGTAGAGGCCCCTGGCGCGCGGCGAGGCCATGATTTCGTCCCACTCCGAGGTGAAGATATTGCCAAGGGAGATGATTCCGTCCCCGTCGAGACAGCAGGGAACGACGGTGCCGTCGACAAGGATGCCCGCCTGGTCCCGGAGGGCCAGGCACCAGCCGGAGGGGCCGAAATCGGTGCCGTCGAGGGAAGGCCAGACGAACGTTTCCGCGGTATGGATGACGAGGCCGGGATGCACTATCATGCTGTTTTTTGACTCAAGCCGCCCTGCGATGAACCCGTTTTCAAGGGAGTAGAAATCCTCGATAATGCGGATGCCCTCCGCGGTTTCCCCGACGTTGTCCTTCGTCCACAGGCGGAGGCTTATCAGAAAGCGCGGATTCGTTTTCCTGTTCGCCTCGCACAGTTTTTCGGAGCTTTCCAGGATGGAGGCGGTCAGCCGCTTTTGTTCATTTTTGGAAAACTGGGGGAGACTGTGCAGGGAAATATTTATTTTTTCGAGGTTGTCTTTATGAAGGAGAGAGGCGCACTCCTTTTCAAGGAGGGTACCGTTCGTGGTTAGATGGACGGCAAACCCGGCGCGTCGGGCGATATCCAGAAGGTCCGTAAGATGGGGATGCAGGAGTGGCTCTCCCTTCACGTGGAAATAGAGGACATCGGCCTTGCCGGAAATTTTCCGCACGAGAGACTCAAACGAGGCGCATGACATGAATGCCTGAGTGCGATCGTGCGGAGGGCAAAATGAGCAGGAAAGATTACAGGTATTCGTAATCTCGATATAAATTTTTTTTAAGTGTTTCATGAATGCAAAAAGGCGCTAGAGAACCGAGTGCAGCTGGGCGGACATGCTGGATTCGAAGAGCTCGGTGGTATCGATAAAGCTCACCCCGTACACATAGGATTTCGGGATCTTCCGTACCCAGGTTATCCGGCCCTTCGCCTCGACGTTGCGGGTTTCGGGATTGATGTTCGCAAACACCAGGTCCAGAGGCGTGTCTATGGAGTAGCGTACGTCGCATTTGAACTGTACTCCCCCGCGTGAAACGTTTTTCGTGTATATGCCGGTAATCGGCTCAAGGGACTGTTTATGGAATATATCCAGACTCCAGGAGTGCTCGAACCTTCCGAATTTTCGGCGCTCGGGCTCGGCGACCAGGATGCGGTCCTTGCCCGCGTACTTCGCGCGGTAGAGCGCGCGGTCAGCTGCCTGTACGAGGCCGTCTATGGTGCGTGCCGCTTCCGGATAGGTTGCGGTTCCGCCCGAGAAGGTAATTCCGTTATCGACGAAGAAGGGTCTGTTCTTTATTTCCCTGCTCAGCCGGTCCGTCAGGATATTGGCACCTTCGGTGTCGGTTTCGGGCAGAATGACGAGGAATTCCTCGCCGCCGTATCTGCATGCGACATCTTCCTCGCGGATAGTCTCCTTAAGCATGACGGCGAGTTCTTTCAGCACAACGTCGCCGAAGGTATGACCCTTGGTATCGTTTATTTTTTTGAAGTTATCGATGTCAAGAAGGCACACCGACATGTTTTTCAGGTAGCGTTCGCACCGGTTGAATTCTTTTTTGAGAACCAGGTCCATATAGCGGCGGTTGAAAATTCCGGTAAGGGCGTCGATCATCGCGAGCTGCTCGGTCTGCTTGAATGCGCCTATTTCGATGAGCATGGGCGCGCTGAGCAGGTGATTTACGTTGGTAAAGTAATCTACCAGGGCAAGATGGACGCCCGGCTTTCTGTCAAGCTTTGCCTGAAGGAGGGTGTTGTTCAGGAGTATGTTTTCCCAATGCCGTACGGCTTCTTCTTCGGTAAATTCAAGATGAATGAAATTGTGCAGCAGTTCGGCGAAAGATGTCTGGGCCGAAAAATCCTCACAGCTGATTTGTTCCTTGATAAGACTGAACAAATTTACGCGCAACGCGTCTCTTTCCCCATTTGTCATAATGGTACCTTCCTGGAAACTAACTTTTGTAATCAGTATACAGGCAGTTGTTCATTTTGTCGAGCATAACTTGTAGAGGCGCCTCATTTCATTTAAGTATTGTGTATCCCGCTTCAGTCACCGCTTCCTCGAGCGCTTTTTCGACGCGCGCCGAGCAGTGGCCGCAGCTCATGCCCCCGATCTTAATGGTCTTTGTCATATCTAACCTCTTCCTTAAAAAAATACATTCGAAGCGAGTTGAAAAGCACTGACAGGGAACTGACTGTCATCGCAAGGGCGGTGATCATCGGCGTCAATGTCCATCCCCAGTGCGGATAGAATAGGCCTGCGGCGACCGGTATGCACAGCAGATTATAGATGACCGCTAAAAAAATATTTTGCCGGATGTTCTTCATGGCGGCTTTTCCAAGATGCAGAAAGGTAACGGCATCATGCAGGTCGTTCCGCAAAAGGATTAAATCGGCGGAATCTATGGCGATTTCGTTTCCGTTTCCGATCGCGATTCCTATATCCGCAGTGAAGAGGGCCGGCAGGTTGTGTATGCCGTCCCCGATCATGGCGATGATTTTCCTGCTTGACTGGAGCGTGCGGATAAAATCGGAGCGCTCTTCGGGACCGAGTCCGGAGAATACTCTGCTTATCCCGGTTTCCCTGCGGAAGCCCTCTGCTGTTCGCTGATTGTCGCCCGTCAGCAGGATAACCTCGATACCCATCGCTTTCAGCTCGGCGATAGCTTCGCGGCTGCCGCTTTTTATCACATCGGCGACGGCTATGATGCCGATCGGTTTTCCTTCGCTGCCGAAGCAGAACGGGGTTTTGCCGTTTGACGAGAAAAGCGCTATGTCGCTTTCCATCGCATCCGTGGGGATTCCGTTTTCCTGCAGCAGGAGCGGGCTCCCCGCGAAATATTTCTTGCCGTTGATCGTACCGTCCATTCCCTTTCCGGGCCATGCATGGTATTGCTCAACCGGCACGAGGTTCAGTCCGGATTTTACCGCTTCGTCCGTAATCGCAGTGCTGAGGGAGTAAAGGGAATATTTTTCGATGGACGCGGCAATCGTGAGCAGCTCGTTGTGATCGAGCACTGAAAGCGAAACGATATCGGTCACGCGCGGCTTTCCCGCAGTGATAATTCCCTTCTTGTCGAGAATTACCGTCGTGACCGTATGCGCAATTTCCATGGAACCGGAGGACTTTACCCGCACCCCGGTTGTTTTTGCCTTGCGTATGCCTGCGATATTTGCGAGCGGAGCGGCGAGGGCGAGCGCGCAGGGACATGCGATGATAAGCACCGAAATACCGCATCTCAGCGCGAATTCTATCGGTGCCCCGGCAAAAAGCCATACCGAGGCGGCGCATATCGCGATCAGTAGAACCAGGTTCACGAAAATACTGCTGATTTTCGCAGTGAATTTTGACAGCGATTCGCAGCCCGACATTTTATCTTCGATAATGCCGATAATGCGCGAGAGCGTGGTTTCTTTTCCTGCACGGTCAACGCTGAAGAATATGGAGCTGGAAAGATTTACCGTACCGCTTTCAATGCGGTCGCCGCTTTTTTTCTCGACGGGTACGCTGTTGCCGCTTACCGCAGAGGCGTTCACGAATGTGCTGCCCTCGAGGATTATACCGTCGACAGGAATGCGCTCTCCCGGTTTTACCAGCACAATATCCCCGACATGAATATCCCCGTAGTTGACCAGCTGTTCAACACGGTCGCGGAACACATGGATTGTATCAGGTTTGAGTAATTTGAGTTTTTCGATGGCATTCGATTTCTGCCTCGTAGTCCGCGTCTCGAAAAAATGACCCAGTGTGACCAGAGTCAGTATTATCGCTGCGGACACGAAATAGAGATCCCGGAAATAAAGCGCCGCCGTTTCCATATCCGTTTTGATAAACGCGAATACAATCCGGCAAAGGGCCGCAGTCCCGTACGCAAGGGACGCGCTGACGCTGACCGTTATCAGGGAGTGCATATTTGCCTGTCTGCGCGCAAGCGCGGTGAATCCGCTTTTAAAATACCTGCGGTTTACCGTGACTATCGGGATGACAAGGATGAACTGCAGCAGCGCGCTCAGCAGGATACCGCTTTCGCTGACAGCGCATTTTGTAAAAAAAATGGGTATCATTGAAATGAAGGAGAGAGGCACGCTGAAGACAAGGGAGACAAGAAGACGTTTTTGGATGTGATTGTCCCTGACGTGGGAAGTGTTCATTTTTGGTGTCCGTTCTTTTGTCATTTGACGGTTCACTCCCTTTCCGGTTATGAGCACCCACAGGGCGTGAGTGATGTCAACACAGAAAAAAGTATGTTATCGGAAGGCAAATGTCAATAGAAAGGGGTTCTATTACCTGAGAAACCGAATCCTCAAAGCGGCCGTCACTGAAAGCCCCGGCATCGGATATCCCTCGATCGAATACCAGGATTCATTGAACAGATTATTTACCGCCAATACTACCGTTTTTTCTCCGTCAAGTTGTTTTTCCGCGTGTATATCTACGGTGAAAAATGAGCCGAGGCGGCTGACGTTCGCGGTTGTGGCGAACCGCTCGCTTTCATAATGCTCCGAGATCGACAGACTTCCCTCTTTATCATAAAAAGATATTCCAGTTCCGAGCGTATGGACGGGTTTATAGGGCAGCCGCCTGTCATCCGAGAGAGTAAGGCCTTCGCCGAGAACCCATGTCATCAGAAATGAATAACTCGCCGTGAGGGCTACTCTTTCGCTGAAGGTGCTTTTTATCGATGTGTCGGAACCGAGATACAGCGCTTCCCCGATGTTTGCGGGTTTCCATTTACCTCCGGCGGTCTGCCAGAGAATCGCGTCCTTTTGCCAGGTTGAATACACCGATGTGTTTACCGTAAAAGCGCCGGGAGCCTTACCCTCTGCCACCAGGTCTGCCCCGAATCCATCCTCGCTTTTCAGATTTGGATTGCCCTCGGCCCAGGCATCGGACGGCCAGTAGAGGTCATTCAGGGTCGGAAGCTTGAAAGTCCTGAAATAGTTGTTTTTGATCGTGAGGTTATCGTTCACCCGGTATACAATGCCGAATTTCGGCACCGGAAGAAATGAATTGCGCACGGCGACCGCCTTGACCGAAAAAACGAGCAGGATCTTTTTTCCTTCCGAAAGTTCGGCAGTCACATACACGCCGCCGTTCAATGCCCTCTTTTCGCCGATGACCGAGGAGGATAGCAGGGAGAAGTCAATGTCGCCGCCCGCCTCGAGGAGAAGTGAGTCACTGGCCGCCCATGACCACCGGTTGATTGCCGTGATTGTGTGCAGATTGTGCAAGGAATGGATCGAGCTGTCTTTCCAGTCGATGGAATTCCAGCTGTGGCTCAGGCTGAGGGAAGATGCAATGCGTTCGTTTCCAATATTGGGCGCGTCAAGGAATGCGGCGGTTTGGGTAAACTTTTCTTTTTGCTTTCCCGAGGTAAGGGTACCGATCGGGCCGGGAATGTTTTTTTGTGCGGAGTAGAGGTCGCTCGTCAGAAGGATCTTCCTGTTTTCGCTTAGATTAAAGGTTAAGGCCGTCGAGGCCCCTCCGTCGGCAACTTCATTGCCCGAATGGTTTTTTTTCCCGCCGTCCGGATCGGTAAACTGGAATTCGTTCCCCGCCCGGGTGCCGTTCAGCTTCAGGGTCCAGAAAACCTTTTCGCATCCGAGGGAAAAATCGAGATTCGCCTGCTGGGTATCGGCGAGGGAAAGAGGCGAGGGCGCAGGCGCATATGAGATATTTGAAAGCCCCAGGGCGGCTGAGATTCCCTGTGTTTTTTTCTGTACGGTGATGATGTTGATCACCCCGCCGACGGCCCCGTTGAAATTGTACTTGGTGTCCGATCCGCCGTAAATGACCTCGATCTTCTCGACTGAATCGAGGGGTATCTTACCGAGATCAAAACCGCCCGACTGGGATGAATTGACCGGAACCCCGTCGATCAGTACCGCGACGCGGCCGCCCCCGGAACCACGGAGACTTACTCCCGCCTGGTTTCCGTAAGCCCCGTTCCGGTTGACGCTGACGCTCAGCACTTTCTCGAGAAGGGAGGGAATGTCGCCCGCGAGCGCAAGCTCGATTTCCGCCCTTGTGACCGTCCTGACCTGCTGGTTCAGTTTCTTGGCCCCGACCACGCTCAAGCCCTCGCCCTCCATCTGCAGGTAGTCTGCCTCGGAGACAGTGTCGACGGGTGTTACGGTGTCCTGTGCGGAGGCAGCCGGCGCCATTGTGAGTGCGAGAAACAAAGCGAGAGACAGGGAAGCGCGGCGCATTACTGCTTGAGGTAGTCGCCGAAATAGCCGAAATACCCGTTCGAGATAGTGTATTCGGCTTCCGCAAGAGCCTGGCTTGCCATCCCGTTATTTTTCACGTCGAGATAATCGCCGTTGTTCGCGGCGCTTGCGGATACCTTGCCGAGTGAAAGGTTTTTCCACTGGATGACATAGTAGTAGTTCGCCGTTTTAAGCCAGGTTCCCGAATTGGTGATTTTGACGGTAAGGAAGCCTGAGTCTGCCGTCAAGTCAGGTGCATTCACAATGGTGCCCGCAAAACTGACGTGTTTTTCCGTATCATCATACTGCGCATAGCTTGTCCCCGAGATTTCAAATCCGTCGCCGTAGCCTGATTTCCAGTACCCGTTCAGGGAGGACAGCTCGTTACCCGAGCTCGCAGCAGCGCAGCCGGTAAGGGCAAGACTTCCCGCGAGCAGGGAAACAGAGAGAATAATGAGAGAAATACGCTTGAACATGGATAGCCCCTTTTTAGACCCAGTCCCCGGAGTCTAGAAAAAAATAGAGATGCGTATATCAAAGTCTCCTGACTTATGAGTGCAAGCCTTTTCCGATGAGCCTTCCCGGTTTCCCAGTGGCAGTTTTTCTCGGAATTGTCCTCAATTACAGTTACGGGATAGCGGAGGATTCACACCTCGCTTCCTTTGAAATATACGAGCAGGATAATAGCTGAGCGGCCCCGACCTGTCAAGCTTGCACATAAGGAAAGAAAAAAATGATAATTTGTCGTATTTTTATTGACAATACCATATTATATTATGTATAGTATTAGAGGAGATAAGATATCATACAGAAGAAAGGAGGCCGCAATCTATGTTGTTTTCTATAAATACCGGACTGCTTGATGCATGCGTCCTTGCCATTCTTTCCCGGGGCGATGAATACGGTTACCGCCTGACCCAGGAGGTAAAGCAGGTTATGGCTATCTCGGAGTCAACCCTGTATCCCGTGCTCAGGAGACTATTGAAAAACGGATGGCTCACGACCTATGATCAAAGCTTTCAGGGCCGCAACAGGCGCTATTACAAAATAACGAGCGAAGGGCTTACCCAGCACTTGTTATACGTAAGCGAATGGAAAGAATACCGAAACAGAATCGAAGTAATCTTCGGAGGAGAAACAGTTTTATGACACGAGCGCAATTCATGCAAGAACTGAAGGAACGGCTTTCACGCCTTCCGACTGACGAGAAGGACGCCGCTCTTTCGTATTATGAGGAGTATTTCGACGAAGCCGGTCCCGACGGCGAGCAAAACGTGATCAAGGAGCTCGGAAGTCCCGCGTCCGTCGCGTCCCGCATCCTTGCGGATCATGCGGTCAAAGCCGCCAGACAGGCGCCTCTCAACCCGGGCAAGGGACTGTCGGCTATCTGGTTTGTGCTCCTCGCGATAGCCGCCGCCCCCCTCGCCCTTCCTGCTGTCTTCGCTTTGGTCGGCGTCATCATCGCGATAGTTGCCACCGTTTTCGCGATCGGAGTAGCGGCCGTCGCCCTTATCGTCGGCGGCGCCGCTCTCTTTGTCGGCGGATTTGTCGGTCTCTTTTCGATGCCCGCGACCGCGCTCGTTTTGTTCGGCGCGGCCTTCCTCCTGTGGGGAATCGGTAAAATCGTATTTTCAATAATAGGCGCGGTGCTGTCGCTTTTGGGCCAGCTGGTTTCATGGCTTTTCGGCCGCGCGAAGGGAGGATATCATGGGTGACAGAAAGAGGGAAAGGGACTATTACAGGAACCGTGACGATAACGGGAACAGGGATGGAAACTGGGACAGGAACGGAAACGGATATCGAAACGGAAACGGTTACAGAAACCCCGGACGGGGCCTCATCAAGGGGTTTTTCCTTCTGTGCATCGGCTGTGTGCTGATCGCGGTCGGTCTCAGTTTCGGCGGGCATTTTGTCAACCAAAACTGGATGCAGTGGACCGGCAGCGGATTCAACTTTAACTGGGATGATAACGGAGCGCGCGGCGCCAATGACGATAACGTCATCCGGGACGTCGAACTCCATGAAGGAACCTTTCCCGCCGCGCTCAAGCGCATAGACATTCATCTCAAAGCCGCGAGCCTCATCATCAAGACGGGCGCAGTTGCCGGCTACAGGGCTACCGACTTTGAAAAAGGTACCCTTCAGGTCAAGCTCGAAGGCGACTCGTTCAGGGTAGAGGAAACCGACTGGCGGCGCAGTTTCAATTTCGGAAAAAACTATACCAAGCCCCAGCTCGAAATCACCCTTCCGGAAGATACCCGCCTTGATGAGTGCTCCATCTCCGTCGGCGCCGGCGCCGTATCGATAGACGGCATCTCCGCCGGCCGATTCGGCATAGACAGCGGCGCGGGCTCGATCAAGGGCAATTCCCTGGGCGCGGACAAAGCCGTGCTGAAAACGGGCGCAGGCTCTCTCGAATTCACGGCCTGCATATTTGACGACACCGACATTGAAACCGGCGCAGGCCGCGTCGTATTCAGCGGCAGCATGAAAAAGAAAGCAAATATTTCGACGGGGGCCGGGTCGGTCGAACTGACTCTTGAGGGAACCGAGGACGATTACCGCGTCGAGTATTCCCGCGGCCTCGGCTCCGTGCGCATCGGGCGCTCCTCGTACAACGGCGTGGGCAACGGCACCGCGGGCAACTCCAAAGCCGACCGTCTGATAAAACTTTCAACCGGCATCGGCTCGGTCAACATTTCCTTCGAGAATTGAATCTTCGTAATAAAGCAAACCGGGAAGAGGAAACCTTTTTCAAGAAAAGGTTTCCTCTTCCCGGGCCCTTCTCCTTCCAAAAAATAGCTTGAAGTAGGCGGCCCCTCAAAAAAAATCAAGCACGCCGATTTCGTGATCCGCGACGACATCGATTATCCGGGCCCACACACGATCCCGCTCTGGCTGCTGGGAATGATGTATTGATTGGCTATGTACCGGCTGTGAAATTCCGGAATTTTCAATAAAAAAGGCCGAAGTCATCAAGACTTCGGCCTTTTTCTGTTTTTTGCCTCGAATGCCATTGGAGTTTTTTGCGTGAGCAAAAACTCCGGGAGGATCGTGGTAATCCACGATCCTCCATTGACCCATAGACGAGTCGAACGTCCGACCTGTCGCTTAGGAGGCGACCGCTCTATCCAACTGAGCTAATGGATCGATATTGCACGCTTTTCAATATACACCGGAATCAGGGTTTGCTTCAATCCTGCGGGGAAAGATATTGCGGGAATCGGGTGTTTTGGAAGGTGAAGGGGCCGGGAAGAGGAAACCTTTTTCCTTTGAAAAGGTTTCCTTGTCCCGGACGGCTTCCTTTTGGAAAGGTCAGTTGCCGGAACCTTCGTACCTGCCGAGGCCCTTATAAAAGACCGTCCGCGCGATGACGACGCACCACACGGCGACGAGAGGGGAGGTCCAGGCGAAGACGCCCCACCAGGCCTTGTCGAAGAGCCATACGGCGGGAAGGTAGCTGATAAAGGCGTAGGGGATGACGAAGACGATGAAGAATTCGATGGCCTTGCCGAAGAGGGAGGCGGGGTATTTGCCGAAGTCGGCGAGCTGGTAAACCATGAGGGGAAAGGCGTTCGAGAAGGATTTCATCCAGAAGGCGGAGCAGTTCGCGGCGAAGGAGATGGCGGTGCGGATGGCGCAGGCCGATATGATGAAGACGGGCATGAAGGCGACGTGGAGGGCGTCCCAGGCGATGTGGACGTGGCTCAGGGAAACGGCAAAGAGGACCACTCCCATGAGCATGTTGCCGATGCCGTGGATGCCCATGGTGAAGGTGATTATCTGGAGGATGGGCGAGACGGGGCGGAGGAGGATGCGGTCCATTTCGCCCATGTTGACGAGGAAGGTCATCTGCCAGGCCCCCTCGAAGGCGAAGGAGACGAGGCCTTCCGAGAAAAAGATGAGGGAGAGCATCGCGATGATTTCCCATTCGGTCCAGCCCTGTATCGAGGGGATGCGGGTGAAGAGCACCGACAGGAACACGAAGCCGAGGGCCTGCATGGCCCCCCCGGACACGAAGAGGATGAGGGAATCCAGCTTGTACTCGAGCTTTATCTTGGTGTTCTGCGCGAGGAAGCGGAAAAAGAGCTTGAGGGTTCTCGTCATTTCGTTCAGCCTCCCTGTATCGTGACTTTGTACATGGCGCGCGACCAGATCCAGCGCCCCAAAAACCAGAGGGCGAGCACCCATGCCGCGTCGACGGCGAGGGTCCGGAGGAGTTCAGTTCCGGCGAGGCGGCCCGAGTAGGCGCTTGCCGGCACCCAGACGATGTTTTTGAAGGGGAGCCAGTCGGCCCCTTTCCTGAGCCAGTCGGGGAAAAAGCCGAGGGGAATGAGGGCGCCGGAGAAAAAGTCGGTAAAGCCCTTGCGGAGCCAGCTTATGCCCATGAGGCTCGTCGTCCAGAAGCAGAAGAGGCCGAAGACGTACACGAGGAGGAACTTCGTCGCGAAGGCGAGGACGGTGGCGAGGATAAAGCCCGCCCAGGCGGCGGCGTCCGGCGGCAAAAGGCCCGGGCCCGACGCGGCGGCGAAGGCGAGGCAGGCCGCGCTCACGAGGACTCCCTCGCTGAGGCTGTTGCCTATCGTGATCGCGAGGGATCCCCTCTGGTAGTCCACCGGGCGCAGGAGCTCGACGGCGATGTTGCCCGTCCTGATCTGGCGCGATATGCGGTATTCGCTCGAGCCGGAGACTAAGGCGCTCATGAAGAGGGAGATGATCAGGTAGGTTTTCATCTCTATCCAGCCGTAGCCGCCGACGCTCGCCCTTCCGGTGAAGACGGCGCTCCATATGAGGAAGATGACGAGATAGGTGATGACGGTCGACGCCATGTTGACGAGGTAGGACACGCGGTAGGAGATGGTTTCCTGTATGGCGAGCATCGCGAGGCGCCAGTATTTTTTCATTTTGCGGCCTTGGCGTTTTGAGAGGGCAGTTCGAGCTTTCCCTCGTACACGTTCTTTATGACCTGCTCGATGTCGGGCTCGTCAAGGCGGAAGTCGAGGACGTCGCCCGAGTCGATGGCCAGGGCGATGACGTCGCGCGCGGAGAGGGCGAAGCGGTCGAACACGATCGAGAGTTCCTTCTCGGCGCATGCGGCGATCTCGAGGTGCTTTTCCCTCGCGAGGAGCGCGGCGAGCGCGAGGCCGCCCGAGCCGAGGCGGAGGTGCATGGTGCGCGTCTTGATGCACTGGTCGAGCAGGGCCTGCATCTGCCCGTCGTATATGATCGTTCCCTTGTCGATGATGATGAGCCTTTTGCAGACGTCGCGTATGTCGTCGAGGTCGTGCGAGGTAAGGAGCACGGTGACCCCGCGCTCGGCGTTCACCCTGTTCAGGAATTCGCGGATGCGCTCGCGCACTGCCACGTCAAGCCCTATCGTCGGCTCGTCGAGAAAGACGACTTTCGGGTCGTGGAGGAAGGAGACGGCGAGGTCTGCCCTCATGCGCTGCCCGAGGGACAGCTTGCGCGCGGACATGTCCATGAATTCGGCGAGGCCCAGGACCTCGGTAAGGTAGGCGAGGTTGTCGGCATAGCGCTTCGGGGTTATGTTGTAGATGTCCCGGATGAGGGTGAACGACTCGGTGACGGGTATGTCCCACCAGAGCTGGGTTCTCTGGCCGAAGACGACGCCTATCTGCTTGGTGTTTTCCATGCGGTCGCGGTAGGGATCCATGCCGTTGACGAGGATCTTTCCCGCGCTCGGCATGAGGATGCCGGTGAGCATCTTGATTGTGGTCGACTTGCCGGCCCCGTTCGGCCCGACGTAGGCGACCATTTCGCCGCTTTCGATGGACAGGTTGACGTCGAGGACCGCGTTTATTTCCCTGTGGACCGGCCTGAACAGGTGCTTTACCGCTCCCGAAAGGCCGCTTTCCTTGACCGCGCTCAAATATGCCTTGCTCAGGCCGGTGGCTTCGATTATTGACATGGTATTGAGTATATCGCCGGGGAAATGTTATTTAAAGCAGGCTCTTGAAAAACTCGGAAAGTTTTTCAAGAGCAACCTTGAATGTAGGTGGAGAATTTTAACAAGTTGTTGCTTTACAAAGACTTGTAAAATTCTCCAAGAACCAATTGCAAAAGTAACCGACTTTTGCAATTGGCTCAAAGCACTTTTTTTAAATTTGGGCTATGTATGCGGGGTTATTTATGCAGGGCGGAGAGCCAGGCGGCGACCTCGTCGAACCCTTCCCCGGTGAGCGCGTTGACGGGGAATATCGGGGCTTCGCCGTTGAGGGATCTCACGCCGGAGGCAAAATAGGCTTCGTCGAAGTTGACGTACCCGGCGAGGTCCTTTTTGGTCAGGATCACGGCGGCGGCTTTTTGGAATACGGCGGGATACTTGTAGGGCTTGTCGGAACCCTCGGCCGTGGAGGAAACGACGAGCTTGATGTCCTCGCCTATGACGAACTCGGCGGGGCAGACGAGGTTTCCGATATTCTCGATGAAGAGCCAGCCGTCCCTTTTCAGTTCCATTCCATCCACGATTTTCTCGATCATAGGGGCGTTCAGGTGGCAGTCGCCGCCGGTCTCGATCTGGTATGCCTCGATGCCGAGCGCTTTCAGGGCGCGGGTATCGATGTCGGAGGAAATGTCGCCCTCGATGACGGCGACGCTTCTGTCCCCGGTGTTACGGAGGCGCGAGATTATCTGTTTCAGACTCGAGGTTTTTCCGGCGCCCGGGCCGCCGAGGATGTTGACCACGAAGAGGTTTTTTTCCGCGAAGCGTTCGTGGAGGACAAGGGCTCGTCTGTCGTTTTCCTCGTATACCGCGCGTTTTACGGTGAGCGTCTCTTTCATTGGTCTTCCTTCACGATGTTCATGGTGTCGATGTAAAACTCGCTGCCGACCGAGGTCATTTCGCCCGGCATTCCGCATTTGGGGCAGTCGAACGAGAACTGTTTCCGCTCGAACAGGCTGTCGCAGGAAGCGCACCTCAGGCGCGGCTTGACGTACTCGATATGGAGGACGGCGCCCTCGAGGATGGTATCCTTCGCGAAGGATTTAAAATAGAACTCGAGGGACTCGGCCATGTAGCCGGTAGTCTCGCCCACCACGAGGCTGAGAGACTCAACCTTCACGGCTTTGGATTTGACGGCTTCCTCGACGGCAATCTTTACGAGCGCCTCGGTGACGCTCGCCTCATGCATTGGTGTGCGTCTCTGTCCCGTTTTCCTTGACCCGGTAGGGTACCGACGCGGAGGCGTCTCCCTGGAGGCTCAGGCATTTTTTCGGGCAGACGATGACGCAGTTGGTGCAGATGACGCAGGCGAGGTGGTCCATCTTCCATTGCCTGTCGGCTTTGCTCACGGTGATCGCCTGGGTCGGGCATCTCTTCGAGCAGATGCCGCACAGGATGCAGGAGGGAAAATCGATCGCGATCTTGCCTCTCGTTCCCTCGAAGGGAACGCGCTTGACCGCGGGATACAATCGGGTCGCGGGACGCGAGAATAGATTTTTTAAGGCGGTGCCCGCCATTGGAAAAAACGACATTGGTTTACCTCTCGGTACAGGATATGCACGGATCGATGGTCAGCACGAGGTTCGGAACATCCGCCAGCGTGGAACCCTTCATCACTTTAATCATCGGTGGAACGTTCGCGAAGGTCGGGGTTCGTACCCTGAAACGCTCGAGGAACTTGGTGCCGTTGCCGCGCACGAAATAGACCGCCTCCCCGCGGGGCTGCTCCACGCGGGCAAAGGCCTCGCCGGAAGGAAGGCCGACGGGCTTTACGAAGAGGTCACCCGGGGCGATTTGCCTCGCGACCTGTCTGATGAGGTCTATCGACTGGTATATTTCATGTATGCGCACCGCTGCCCTCGCATGGCAGTCGCCCGACCCTTCGGTGATTACCTTGAAATCGAGCTCGCCGTAGGCGGCGTAGCCTCGCTTGCGGGTATCGAGGGCGACGCCGCTCGCGCGGAGCATCGGGCCGACGGCCCCGAGCTCGTAGGCGTCTTTTTTGGAAAGTATGCCGACGCCGACAAGGCGGTGGCGCACCGAGACGTCATTCAGGAAAATATCGGTCATGGTCTGAAGTTCTTTTTTCATCGAGTCAAGGACTGAGATTATCTGGGCGAAGGCCGCGTCGTCGACGTCGCGCCTGACGCCGCCTACCATGCAGCTGCCGAAGATGACGCGGCCGCCGGTGGTGCTCTCGATCAGGTCGAGGATGAGCTCGCGCGATCTCCAGCATGCCATGAAGAGGTTTTCGAAACCGAACGCGTCGGCTCCAAGCCCCAGCCACAGGAGATGACTGTGAATCCTTGAGAGCTCGCTCCACAAGGTGCGCAGGTACAGGGCCCGGTCGGGCACGCTGATTTTCATCATGTCCTCGACGGCCATGCAGTAGCCCATGCCGTGCATAAAGCTGCAGATGCCGCAGATGCGCTCGGCGACGAATACGTAGTCCTGGTATTCCCTTTTTTCAACCAGCAGCTCGAGGCCGCGGTGTATGTAGCCAATCTGCGGTATCGCGTCGACGATGGTCTCGTCTTTCAGGACAAGGTCAAAGTGCAGGGGCTCGGGGAGCACCGGATGCTGGGGCCCGAACGGGATTACTGTGCATTCTTTCATCGATCCTCGCTTTTTGCGCGCGCGGCGGCGGCAAAGGGGTGTTTTTTCGCGACGTTGTAGAAGTTCCCGCGGTAATCGACGGAGATGTTCTCGATGTTGACGCCGAACAGGTCCTTGATCTCGTTTTCGTACAGGAAGGCGCCCTTCCAGACGGAAGTGATGCTCGGCAGGCTTTCCCCGGCGATGACGTTGAGCCTGAGGTTCACCATGGCGAATTCCTTGCTGAAGGTATAGCTCATCTCGACGCCGTCCGGAGAGTTTACCGCCAGAATCTGCACGAGGCGCATTCCTTCGGCATAGAGCTTCGCGCACTGCTCGAGGAGAAGCGGCTTTTCGATATGTCTCATTTCCTGAGTTTCAATTGTTTCACGATTCACTTTCATCCCCTGTTTCTTCGGGTTCGGTTCCCTGTTTCACGTTTGAGTACCCGTCGGTCAGCTTGAAGTCCGATAGGGCCTTTCCCGCGGGAGACCGGCGCGCGGTGTGTTTTTCCTCGAGGATGCCGATCGCGTGCACCACGCCGTCGATGATCGACTCGGGTTTTGCCGCGCAGCCCGGAACGTACACGTCAACCGGGATGACGGTCGCGACCCCGCCCTGTATGTTGTAGCATTCGGCAAAGACGCCGCCGGAGTAGGCGCAGATGCCGACGGCAACCACGACCTTCGGCTCGGGCATCTGGTCGTACAGGTTTTTGATGATGTCGACGTTCCGGTGGTTCACCGATCCCGTGATGAGGAATATATCCGCCTGCTTGGGGTCCCCAGTGTTGATGCAGCCGAAACGCTCGACGTCATACATCGGGGTAAGGCAGGCCAGCACCTCGATGTCGCAGCCGTTGCAGCTGGATGCATCATAATGGAGAAGCCATGGCGATTTCTTGAAATATGCCATATTACCCTCTGTTAATAAGGAAAAGCGGGATAAGATTTCCCGCGCCCATGATCAGTGCGACGAGCCATGACGAAGAAAGCATGAACTCCCATTTTGTTCTCGAGACCGAGTTGTCGATCAGTATCTCGAGAAAGTAGGTGCCGATAACCCCGGCCGCTCCGAGGAAAGGGTTTGAGCCGAAAAAGAGATACACGAAGGCATAAAGAAATACCGTCTCGTACCAGTGCGCGATTTCGGTCATCGCGAGCGTCGTGCCGCCCATGTCCGTGGTCAGTCCCTTGACGAGTTCCTGATGTCCGTGGTGGGAAGTCGACAGGTCGAAGGGCGATTTACGGAGTTTGATGGCGAGTATGTACACTATCCCGATGTAGATTCCCGGAAGGAACATGATGACCGGAGTAGGGGACTCCATGATTTTATAAATGTCGAAGCTTCGCGTCACTTCGAACATGCCCACGATTGCCAGGATCAGCATGGGCTCGTATCCCATCATCAGGAGGAGTTCGCGCTCGGCGCCGATCGCGCTGAACGGCGATCCGGTGGAGTAAGCGGCAAGGACGAAGAAAACGCCCGCAAGGGTGAGGACGAAGATAATCAGCAGTATGTCGCTTCCCTCGAAAAAGAGAAAACCGGTAATGACCGCGAAGACGAGGTGGCAGAACACGAAGGGCATCTGGAGATGGTTCACGACGATATTCTGTTTTTGGAACAGCTTGAAGACGTCGTAGAAAGGCTGCAGGAGGGGCGGACCCTGCCGGCCCTGCATGCGCGCGGTGATTATTCTGTCGAGCCCGGACATGAGTCCCCCGATGAGCGGGGCAAAAAGCACATAGGCAAATGCCAGTATCAGATGTTGTGTCATAATAAGGATATTCCTCCCATTACCATAAGCAGAATCGAACAGATAATAATCCCGGCAGGGAGAAGTTTTTTCTCGTCAAAGTAGCGTGTCAGGTAGTAGTTCTGGACCAGCACCTGTTTTTCGACGCCGGCCGAGCCTTCGAAATGGAGGTCTTCCGTGGCGGTTCGCCCGGCCATGTACGCGGTGCCGATTGTGGATTTCCGCTTCCAGGGCACGGCGATCAATAGCGAGGGAATGACGATGAGCATGGCTATCATCATGACCATTATGATCACGTTGCTCTTGCTTAGGCCGAACGCATGGCCGTAGGCGGCGAGAAGGTAGGGTTCAACCGCGTATTTCGATATGACGGGGAAGAGGAGGCAGGTCAGGACGGTCAGGACGGTCAGGATAAACTCCGACACGAATTCCGGACGGCTGACGTGGTTTTCATAGAGCCCTTTTTTTGCGTGGGGATTGCGCTCGCGGATGATGGTTCCCATCCACTTTGTCCAGAAGAATATCGTCGCGGCGCTTCCGTACGCGATCAGGATTATCATGATCGGACTCGCCACGTTGTTGATGCTGATGAAGGCTTCCATGGCCGCCCATTTGGAGATGAGCATGCCGAAGGGCGCGACGAACATGCCGCAGATACCGGCGAGCATCATGAGCGCGATGCGGGGCATCTTGATGATGAGTCCTCTCATGCCCTCGATCTCGAGGGAGCCGAGGCCGACTGCCGCCGTTCCCACGGTCAGGAACATCAGCGACTTGGCGACCGCGTGGAATATCGTAAGGAAGAGCGCGACCCAGATTGTCTGGTAAGTGCCGATTCCCGCGCAGGCGACGATGAGCCCGAGGTTCGATATGGTAGAGTAGGCGAGCACGCGTTTCGCGTTCCGCTGCGAGATCGCGAGGAAGGCGCCGATGAGGAAGGTCGTTCCCCCGACGAAAGCGGTAAGGTATCCCGGCATGGTCGAGCCGAGAACGGGAGCGAGGCGGAAGAAGAGGTACACGCCGGCTTTTACCATCGTGCTCGAGTGGAGCAAGGCGGATATTGGCGTCGGCGCTACCATCGCTCCGAGAAGCCATGAGGAGAAGGGAAGCTGCGCCGTCTTGGTGAAGCCGGCAATGCACATCATGGTGACGGGAACGGCGAGCAGATAGGGCGTGATGGAAGAGAGCCGGTCAAACTCGAGAATGCCGGTATCGTTCGCGAGAACGATTATCGCGATCATGTACGCGAATCCGCCGGCCATGTTCATGATGACGGCCCTGAATGAATTCTTTATCGCCTCCGCCGTCCTTGAATATCCGATGAGGAGGAAGGAGCAGATCGTGGTGATTTCCCAGAAGAAGTACATCCATAGGATGTTGTTCGAGAGCACAAGACCGAACATGGCGCCCATGAAGGCAAAAAGAACGAGGAAGAAATAACGGCGTCTGTCGGGAACGTCGGGGTATTCCTTCTGATAGGTTTTCATGTAGCCGGTCGCAAACACCCCGATAAGGCTGCCGACGATACCGACTATAAGGAGCATGATTACGGTCAGCTGGTCGATTACGATATCCGCGCGGACGGTGACGGCGGAGCCGTACATGACCTCAAAGAAAATCGAGAGGCCTGCCTGGACGATAGCGAAAAGCAGGGCGATTCGGTTTTTATACCGTATGGCGAGAAAAGCGACCATGCCCGCCATGCCGAGCTCGAGGGCCAGCATCAGGTATTTTATCCATTCGCCGTCATAGGACAGCCGTACGGGCAGAATGCGCGCGGTCTGAACGACGCAGACAATCGATAAAACAGCCAGCAGCAGGGAGGAGACGAATACGAAATATTTTCTGACATTGAATTGTTTTATGCTCGCGACCACCAAGCCGCAAATGAGCGGAAGCAGAATGAGCAATACCGGTAGGTCCATCTGGTACATCCTTGCATCTGTAATAATGGAAAATAGTGGTAAAGTCAAGCTTTGTTCACCTCTATTGACACGGTATAAAATTACTGTCCATACTCCCCCCACATTCTATGAAACAAACACCAAGTTCACCACAGGCAACAATTAAGTACACTCCGGATTTTACCGCGTTTCTCGCGAAACTCGAGCATCCGGTGGCCATTGTGTCTCCGGCCCTCTTCGAGATACTGGGCAAGGCCGTCAGCGAAAGCCGGGTAGAAGAGGCGCTGCAAAAGCTGGGCTTCTCGGAGATGCGCGCCGTTTCATTCGACAAGCACGATTTTACGCAAAGCCTCCTTCGAGAGTCGGATATATCAAAGGATAATCCCGTATTTTTTACCGCATGTCCGCTGGTGAGAAATCTGGTGACAGCGGAATATCCCCGGCACCGTCAGCTTTTTTCCGCGATCCTTCCGCCGGCCGACCGTTCGGCCCTTGCGGCGCGGAAGGACTATCCCGAAGCGGCCCTCATTTTAATTTCCCCCTGTTCCGCGCGGGCCGAAGCCCTGCTTCCTGCCGTTGATTATATCGTACCTTTATACACTATATTTCCCGCCCTTCTTTCTCTTCTGGGCCTTACACGCGAAGCGCTTCAGAAAAACGAGGGTTATTGCGCCGCTTCCTACAACCACGCGGACGGCTCGGGCGGACGGATACGCGTCGTCGGATCATGTCCGGACATTCGTGCTTTTTTTAACGGATTTTCTGAAGGCACGGGAACCGCTTCCTCTTCGGCATTGGATTCGGCTGACAAAAAAGAAAAACCGCCCCGTGAGGCGATCGTCGAGATGATCGCCTGCAGAGGCGGCTGTTCCGAAGGGGACTGGGCCCCGAAGCTGTGATTTGTAAGGTTGGTTTCTACTGTGAATCCAGATCGTTGGTGAGCCTGAGTTTTTCAAGACCCCAGAATATAAGAGACAGAACCATGCCGACTATGGTCGCGAGGGTCATGCCCGAAAGGGATGCCTTGCCGACCGGAATGGCGGCTTTCGAAATACCCACGGTGAAGACCACGGCGGTGAGCATCAGATTTTTTGCCTTGGAATAATCCACCCTGGCCTCGACGAGCATGCGGATACCGCTTGCGGCGATTACCCCGAACAGAAGCATCGAGACTCCTCCCATGACGGCCACCGGAATCGACTGGAGGATGGCGGAGAGCGTGCCCGAGAACGCGAGGATAATCGATATGACCGCCGCTCCGCCGATGACGCGCACGGAATAGACGCGTGTGATGGCCATGACGCCGATGTTCTCGCCATAAGTCGTGGTCGGCACCGAGCCGAAGAAACCGGAAAGGGTAGTCGAGATACCGTCGGAGAACAGGGACCGGTGAAGTCCGGGATCCTTGGTCAGATCCTTTCCGATTATGTTTCCCGTCACGATGAGATGCCCGATGTGCTCGGAGATAACCACGAGGGCGGCGGGCAGGATGATCAGGATCATGTCGAGCTTGAAAACGGGGAAGCTGAAATTGGGCAGGGCAAAAAGAGGCGCCGCGGCGACGGGCGCGAAATTGACCAGGCCGAAGGGAATGGCGATCAGGTAGCCGGCGACGATCGCGATGAGTATCGGGATGGCGCCGAGAAATTTGCGGAAGAGCACCGAGCCGAAGACCGCGATGGCGAGGGTTATCATCGAGACGGCGACAACCTTCATGTCCATCGACGTGCCGGAGGCGGGGAGAAGGCCCGCCATGCCCGCGGCGACGCCCGAGAGGTCGAGACCGATGAGGGCGACGACGGGTCCCATAGTGGCGGCGGGAAGAACCACGTCAATCCACTTGATGCCGACGAGCTTGACCAGAAGGGCCACGAGCATAAAGCATACGCCGACCACGACGAAGCCGCCGAGCGCGACGGTGAATCCGCCCACTCCGACCGCGGCCATAACCGCGTTGGTCGGCGAGATAAAGGCGAAGCTCGAGCCGAGGAAGGCAGGCGCCTTTCCCTTGCATACGATCAGATAGATCAGGGTTCCGATACCATTCATCAACAGAACTATGGCAGGGCTGATTCCGAAGAGCATCGGAACGAGGATTGACGCTCCGAACATTGCAAACAGATGCTGGAAACTGAGGGGCAAGCCCTTAAGAAAGCCAACTTTTTCGTTGACCTGGATGATGGGTCGACTCATGAGAACTCCTGATGCCGGGATTTATACCCTGATACGGGGTATAAATCCGTTTATATCACATTTGTTCGAATATAAGTAGCCGAAAAGCAAAAAAAAAGAGGCGGTCCGGGCGGACAGCCTCTTTTTACCCGAAAACGGACGGGTACTGGTTTACCAATCGGTGATCAGTGTTCTCACCTGGGCGTTTCCGCCGGATGCAACGGTAAAGGGCTGGCTGGGTATCGGAATCCCGGCAGCGTCTGTCCAAATGATGCCGCCCAAGCCCGTCCAGGTTTTGTCTTCCTTGTTAAAAGTAGAGGTCCATTTGGTGAAAGAATACCAGCCGGCGGGAAGAGGGGTACCGGTGTACGAATAAATCCCGCTGCCGCTGGAGGTAGTGAACGCATACCCTGTTGCGGGAATATTGGCCGGATCGAAGTAGTGCACCGGCGAGGACGCAAGGGGGTCGCCGGTTATATCATCAATGGTGCTGATTTGATTCTCCACGACGATGAGATCCAGAAAGTATTCCTTGTTTGCGGGTATTCCCTGGATTATGAAAGACCCTTCAGCCGGCATCGTCGCTTCCGCGTTGATACGCGGCATTCTGAACTGGAAGAACGGACGCCCTCCCTCGAAGCGGATTGCCGATTTCATCGCCAGATCAATCCAGATGTCTTTGACCGCATTCACGGATCCCTTTGTCGACTTCCGTATGTCTTCCTGGTGCTGCAATTCCTTCAGCTTGTCGGCGAAGGATCCGTCAATGACGATCCCGACTACCCATACATCGTCGGTCCCGTTTGCCGTGGTTAAACTGCGCGCGCCGGAAACTACGCTAAGCGATACTTTTCCGGGCGCGGCATCCTGGGGCGTATAACAGCCGCTCAGCATCGAAATGAGCAGCAGGGCGATGAATAAGGCCGGCAGCATATGAATCAGATGTGTTTTCATTGAATAGTTCATAGTATTCCTCCTAGTTCAGGTTTGGTGAGTACACCCATCTTATAGTAGCCGATCCGAACTGGGAATCTTTTTTGGAAGGGCTTTCCATGCCCTGGTTGAAGGCTCCTGTCTGGGGTCCGCCCATTCCGGCGGTATTCCAGGAAATAAGCATATTTGCCTCGCGCTCGGCGCTTCCGCCGAGAATCTCTCCGGCATCCCGGCCGACCGAGGATTCCCTCTTGTGTACAAGCAGGGACTGATTGTATTGATCGGTTATCAGAACGATGCCTTCCTCGACGGTCAGGTTGACTGGGTCGAAGTCGAAAATCGTCCCGCGGACGGATGCGGTAGTTACCGGACTTTTGATTATGAAGTTGTTTTGTATGCCTTCAACTTTCTTCACCTGCGTTTTAACTTTTCCTATCTGCAGATTCAGCTTGGTCGAGACCACGCCGTTTTGTTCAACCAGGTCGGTGATTGCCATCCGGGTGAGGGCGGCAACGGAGAGCGTCGCCGTTCCGATTTCCAGCACCGTTTTGGAATCAAAGCCCGTCGATATGGTGGAACCGAGAGGAATCTTGAGTCCTTCATTAACCGGCTTCCAGGAACTATTTCCGGTACGATATTCCACTTTTCCGGAAAAAGACTTCACGAGAGCAGACTGTTCAACGGCACATACGCCGGAGAGGGCCGCAAGCGCCAGAAGCAGTAAAAATAAACCTTTCTTCATATAAACTCCCCTTTCTGTTTTTTACAGGCTGACCGACAGGTCGAGACGGACGGTCCACATTGGATCCATACCGGAAACAACGGCGCCGGCAGAACCTGAAGCCGGCAGAAAAACCGCGCTGTCGAGACCGATACCCACATCCGAAAGAATTCTCCAGTTAAACCCGCACTCAAGCTCGGATCCGATAAAGAGCGAATCGGAGGCAGGGTCTGTCCCGATCCAATTCACCCCTACGCTCCAGGTTCTGAAATAAGCGCGGCCGGCGATATCAGCCTGGAAACGGGAAGCCGCAAGATTGGCCGAACCCATGAAGGGCCGGAAAGAATATTTTGCTTCCGCGAGCGCGAGGGCATTCATCTGGGGCGACACATTTATGCCCAGACTCGGTTGACTGACGGGCAGATAGCCGATTACCCCGACATTGACGCCCTTGATCAGGGATGTGTCGAAATCAGGCGGCGCCGCCAGTAGTCCGAACTCGAAAAGGGACGCCTTCCAGTCCTCCCTGATGTACTTCAGCTTCATTCCGGTCAGAAATCCCGCGGTAAGCCGGGTTTTCTGGTCGGGGGCCTTGATTTGACCCATCTCCGCGTTGAAGAAAAAGTCGCTGTACGCATTGCTTCCTATCAGCCTTGAAACCGATATACCGAGGTACTGGGTATCGATTTTAGTCGACTTGCTTCCGCTCCGTCCGTCGAATTGCGCGATCCCGTAAAGGGAAAGGTTGTTCACGCCGCCGAGATCAAGAAAGCTTATGGTGGCGTCCGCAATTATGCGCTTTGGTCCGAACGCGTTATCGGTTTCATTCGCTTTGTCGCTCCAGTCTTCGGCAGTCATCCGGATTTCACTTTTCGGATTCAGCAGCAGTCCGGTATAGGCTCCCGAAAAATCAAGGACAAACGAGGGATACAGGGCGCGCACCTTCACGCCGTCGGCGGTGTGATTCAGTATCATGGCGGAGGGATCCGCGAACGGGAAACGGCCGGCGGTGAACTCAAGAACCGACGTGGTCCCGAGGGCGCCGGGCATCCAGCCGAACACGCGGAAATAGTCCAGATTGAACAGCATTGCCCTGTTATTGGTGAACTCGTAGGCGAGCTGACCTGCGAGGGATATTCTGCCGCTTCCGGAAAAGGGTGCACCTGTCTCAAACCAGAGCGCGGCGGAGTCCTGCTGATTCAGTGCGGCGTTTTCCCCCTGCACCTGTTTTTCGAACGCGGTGCCGTTGTGCAGCGTGGCGCCGAAGTCAAAGTCGGCTGCGGAAAGCGCCGCACCGGCAAGAATGAACGCAAATAGTGCGAGCGGACGGATCAGTTTAATCGTTCCTGCGTGCTTCATTTGCCGGTCTCCTTCCAGGTCAAGAGTTTTCCCAGGATCCGCGCTGCCCGTTCCCCGGACAGGGACATGGCGGGGAAGGCTTGTCCCTGCACGACGTCAAGATATCTGAGTTCCCGGAGCGCATACCGTCCGTTTGGAAATAAAGCGTACATCAAGCCGCCCTTCATCCGGTTCAGCTTCATCATATATAAGGAATACTCACCCAGGGTAATTTCTTTGTCCCAGGCAGCCTTTGCCTCGGGAATTTTTTGTGCAAGCGCGGCGGCGGCTTGTTCCAGGGTCGAGCCGTCATCCAAAAATCCCGTACCGGTCAGCAGCAGGAAAGAAGCCGCACCCATGGTCAGTTTTTCCTGGGCCAATACCACATCCATCGTGTCGTTGAACTGGGCGAACAGGGGCGACATTGCGCCTGAAAGCAAAAACAGTGCAACGGTAATTATCAGGCGGGAGAAACCGCTCTGCATTCGGTTTACCTTTTTCAATCAGGAACCTCCTTGAAATCAGGACCTTTTTGTGTACTGCAACTATACATCCGTTATTGCCCGTTTTCAATGAAAAAAAACACTTGCGATAATTCCTTCTTATCGGTTACCCTGAAAAGGAAATCATAGGGGATGCATATGCTTAAACGTTTATGGAAGCGGTGGGATATTTACCTGGTGCCGGCGGCTGTTTCGGTCTTTCTTGCCCTTCTTTTTCTGGTGCCGTCCTATAAAACCGCAGAACGGCGGGTCTATGACCTTTTGCTTCAAATCAAGCCTGCGGTTACGCAAAGCCCGAATATCCTTCTTTTAAATATCGATGATCAAGCCATCGCCCAGGTGGGGATATGGCCCTGGAGCCGCAATATCGTCGGCGACGGCCTCCTTCTGCTTCGCGAATTCAAGGCTGCCTGCACGGTTTTTGATATCGAGTACGTCGATTCGAGCCCGCGCGGCGTCGATTCGCGGTATCTTGAGGAAACCCTCCCCGCCCTTTTCAAGGAGAAATTTTCCGGACTCAAGGACAATACCGGCGGCCTGCTGACTGCCCTCGGGAAGGGTCAGATTCCCCTGAAAGCGGCTCCCGAGTACGCTTCCTCTCTCGCGGACTTAACCGACTCCCTGCAGCAGGACCTGTCAGCCGCCGTCGAAAAGATAGCCCGGGACAATGACGGCTATCTCGGGCAGGCGGCCCGGGCGAACGGGTCGGCCTTTTTTACCGTCAATATGATAGGCGACCAGATTCAGCTCTATCATGTGAGCGAAGAGCTCAAGCAGTATGTTGAGGCAAATATCGCGCTTCCCCTTGCCAATGCCAACGCACACGGATGGACCCCTTTTATCAAAACCGCCGCCGTTCAGCCGACCATTCTTCCCATACTCGCGCTCGGCAAGGGTGCCGGCTTTCCGAACGTTCAAGTGGATGAGGACGGGGTCAGGCGGCGAATCGATCTTTTTATAGAATATAACGGCAAGTATTACGGACAGCTGATGCTTCGCCCGCTGCTTTCGTATTTGGGAAATCCCGAAATCAGTCTTTCGGGAACCACGGTTACCCTGAAGAAAGCCCGTTTTCCCGACGGCACGAGCAAAGACATCAGCATCCCGCTTTCCCGGGACGGTAAACTGCTGATCAACTGGCCCTCCACAAAGTTTATTAACAGCTTCAGACAGCTAAGTTTTAAAACCCTGGTTGTCCACGATATCGTGCTCGCGAACCTCGTTTCGAATCTTGCTATAATGGAACAGGCCGGCTATTTTACGGACTATCCGGGAGATACGCCGCCGCTGTCCCTGTACCGGTATGCGCAAAACCTGAAAACAGACATTCTTTCCGGAAGCCGTCCCTCCTCCGATATGGAGGAATTTGTCCAGGTACGGCAAAAATTCCTTGATGAAACCGCGCGCTTTCTTGACGGCTCGGCGGAAAAAGCCCTGCTTGACCAGCTTGATGCGCTGCTCGGCCAAAAGGAGCTCGATGAGGCGACACGCACTTCCTACACGGAAATCCGGGGTCAGGTGCAGTCAACCTTTGCCGCGGTAAAAAGCGACTATGATCAGCTGATCAATCTGAGAAAGGAAATGGCGCTCTCTATTCCCGGCTCCATCGTCATCATCGGACTCACCGGCATATCGACGACCGATACCGGGGTAAATCCCTTCGAAAAAAGCTATATGAATGTCGGCACCCATGCCGCCGTGGCCAATACAATCCTTACCTCGAGCTTTCTCGCCGAATGGCCGCAATGGATATCCCTCATTTTCACCGTCGCCCTTGTGTTCGCGATCACTGCCCTGATCCGGAAAAGGCAGCCGAAAACCGGCATTATCATCGGCACCTCCATCTTCCTCGTCACTGCCCTTGCAGGTATCCTGCTATTCATTCTTTTCAAGATTTACTTCCCCATCGTCATGCCCCTTCTTGGCTCGGCGGCCACCGTGCTCGGGGTTTCCATCACCAAATTCATCAGAAGCGAAACCGAAAAGAGCTTTCTGCGGAATGCCTTTTCCCGTTATCTTTCTTCCGACGTCATCAGCCAGCTGCTCCTGGACCCGGACCGATTGAACCTCGGCGGCGAAAAGAAAAGTCTGTCGGTCATTTTTACCGACATCAAGGGCTTCTCCACCATTTCCGAAAAACTCGACCCGGTCCAGCTTGTCGGATTGCTGAACGAGTACCTGACCGCGATGAGCGATATTATCCTGGAGGAAAAGGGCACCATCGACAAATACGAGGGGGACGCCATCATCTCCTTTTTCGGCGCTCCCGTCGAGCTTGAAGACCATTCTTACCGCGCCTGCCTCTCGGCAATCCGCATGAAGCGCGCGGAAACGGCACTGAACGAGCGCCTGATCCGGGAAGGCAAGATGACCAGTCCGCTGATGACGCGCATAGGAATCAATTCGGGCGAGATGGTTGTCGGCAATATGGGCACGCCCCGCAAGATGGATTATACCGTCATGGGAAACGCGGTAAATCTGGCCTCGCGCCTGGAGGGAGTCAACAAACTGTACGGAACCTGGATACTTACCAGCGAATATGTGGTCCAGCAGGCAGGACCGGCCTTTATTGCCAGAAAACTGGACCGCGTGCGGGTCGTGGGCATCGATACACCGGTGCGCCTGTATGAAATCCTGGAGGAAACCGCGCGCGTCGACAAAACCCTGCTCGCCGGGCTCGAAATTTTCCATAGGGCACTCGAGCAGTTCGAGGCAGGGAAGTGGGACGAAGCGGAAAAACTATTCGCCGAGGTGCTGACCGTGCTCCCCGACGACGGACCCTCAAATACCTTCCTTGGAAGATGCAGGGAATACCTGAAGAAAAAACCGGCCGACTCGTGGGACGGGGTATTCAACCTGATTTCGAAGTAGGGCGCGCCGAACGGGTAGTGCCGAACGGGGTCTGATACGAAATTGCCGTTTGTGCTATGATCGCGTTTGGAGTACACCCAATGCGCAAGGAACTGTCCGACACGATCGATGCCTATAATTCTTCCGCGCAGAATTATGAGGAGTCGATTGGTCAGCTCGAGAACTACGATACCACCTATAATTACTTTATTCAGGCCCTTCCCTCAAAGGGCGCGGTGCTGGATCTCGCCTGCGGAACCGGCGTCATCGCGCGCCGCATAAAAAAGGCACGGCCTCATATAGAGCTCACCGGGGTTGACCTTTCTTCGGGGATGCTCGCGATCGCGAAGAAGGCCGTCCCGGACGGCATTTTCGTGGAAGCCGATATATCCGCATGGAAACCCGCGCGCGCCTATAACGGCATCGTGATCGGCTTCGGCCTTCCGTACCTGAATGGAGAGGAAGCGGTCGCACTTATCGCGCGCTCCTCGAAATGGCTGGTCGGCGGCGGGTCTTTTTACGCGAGCTTTATGCAGGGAACGACGGAAGGCTGGGAGCGCGCTTCGTTCAGCCCCGATGCACCGCTCTACCTCTACTATCATGACGAGGCGGCCATCACCAATGCGATGATACAGGCAGGCATTATTCCCGAAAAAGTATGGCATCTGCAGTACATTGAATCGGACGGATCCGAGACAATGGACGTCGTCGTTTCCGGACGGAAGAGATAAAAAAAAGACCGGTCAGGCTCAAACGCGAACCTGACCGGTCTTTTTTATGTTTGGCGGGTGTAATGCCCCTCGGTGTTACCAGTTTTCCCCGAGCCGCTCGAAGTATCCCTGGGGATGAGCGCAGGCCGGGCAAGCCTTGGGCGCTTCCTTGCCGACGTAGAGGAAGCCGCAGTTCAGGCATCTCCAGGTGGTCGGTGTTTCCTGTACCCACACCTCATTGTGCTCGATGCGGCTCAGAAAGGCCTCGTAGCGCTTTGCGTGCTGCTTTTCCGCGACCGCGATGCTTTCCATCACCATTGCGACGGCGTCATAGCCTTCCGCTCGCGCGACTTTCGCGAAGTCGGGATACATGTGCTGCCATTCATAGTTTTCGCCCTCGGCTGCGTGCTTCAGGTTCTCCGCGGTGGTTCCGATCACGCCGGCGCCGGCGGTAACCGTCTGGGTTACGTCGCCGCCTTCAAGAAATTTGAAAAGCCGTTTCGCGTGTTCCTTTTCCTGCTCGGAGGTTTCGAGGAATGCGAGCTGCATCTGGATATAGCCCTCGTCCTTCGCCTTGCTTGCCCAATAGGTATATTTATTCCTGGCCATTGACTCGCCGATAAACGCCGCCACGATGTTTTTCTCTGTCTGAGAACCTTTCAGTGATTTCATGCTTTAGCCTCCTGGATATCTATATATCTATGTCTCCGATTTTTGGCAACCGGGACAAATTCCGAAAAAATCGAGACGATGGGACGAGATTTTATAGCCGCTGACTGCCTGAGCCGCCGCGTCTTGGGCCGGATCCGCGCTCAGCGCGATGTCCTCGACCTTACCGCACTTCTCGCAAATAATATGATAATGCGCGCTCGTGTCGGCGTCAAAGCGGTCAAAAGTGCTGCCCGAATGGAGAACCAGCACCAGCCCCTGTTCCTCGAGGATTGTCAGGTTGCGGTACACCGTTCCGGGGCTTAAATCCGGAAACTGACCCTTGAGGTGATCGTAGAGCCAGGAAGCGGTCGGATGGCTTTTAGTCGTCCGCAGGAGGGCGAGGAGGGCGTTCCTCTGCCTGGAGTTTTTATAGGGTGAGGATGATTTGGCTAGAGGAGTCGTATTGGAAGTATTCATATCAGTAATCGTTCTTATTATGATATAGCTGATTTGAACATCTGTCAACCTGTGTTAATCAGCATGCAGTTCAAGATACCAGGTTTGCCAGTCTTTTCGGTGGGTTCCGCCTATAGAACGGTAAAAAGTAATTGCGTTGGTATTCCATTCCAGAACGGACCATTGCAGGCGTATACATCCTCTTTCCGACGCTTTCCGCGCAAGAGAGCGGAAAACTTCATGCGCGAGTCCCTGATGTCGGAATTGTTCATCGATAAAAATATCTTCCACATACAGTGATGGTTTTCCGGCAAATGTGGAATATATGTAATAATATACGGCAAATCCCGCGCTTGTACCGTCTTTTTCGACAATAACCGCCCCTGTCAGACCCTGCTCGAAAAAATCCTTACGGACTGTCTGTTCGTTTATTTTGACCGTATCCGCAAGATTTTCGAAAGCGGCGAGTTTGTGTATATATGCGGCTATGAGCGCGCTGTCCGCCGGTTCAGCATCTCGAACAATACAGTTCGTCATAAAGGAATTCTATGACAGGTTCCGCAGGAAGTGGAAGGGGACGATATGGTCATTATGCGGTACCATTGCGCGAGCTGTTTGATTTCATCGGCTTCATATTCATCCTTGCATCTCAGTTCGTTCACAAAAAAGGCGTCTTCGAGCTCTTCTTCATTGAAACTGTAGCCCGTTTGCGCGATGTAAAGGTGAAAGGAATCGGGATCCGGACAAAGATAGGCATTCCCTCTGAAATTTTCGTCGTTTCTGCACACCGCAAGAAATCTGAAAGCGTCAATCATTGACATGTGTTCCATCCTTTTTTTTGAGGTTATATTTCACGACACGCAGTCCCATGACGCGTTCGGTGATTCCAAGACCGGCAGCCGCTTTGGATATATTTCCATCCGCGCGGGAAAGCTCTTCAATGAGGATTTCTTTTTCCACCGTGCTCATCAATTCTTCCAGTTTTCCATGCTTCGCGGAGGGTGTCTGCAAGGCAGTCTGCAGACTGGGAGGCAGATGGTAACTATGGAGCGTTTCATCGCTGGAAAGAATAACCGCGCGTTCCATGCAGTTTTCAAGTTCCCTGACATTGCCGGGCCACTGGTACGACATCAGAAGATCGATCGCGGGAGAGGAAATATTGCGGATTTTCTTCGAGTGTTCTTTCGAGAACTTTTCTATGAAGTAGTCCGCGAGGAGGATGATGTCTGTTTTTCTCTCCCTCAGCGGCGGCACCACAAGAGGGAACACATTCAGCCGGTAATACAAATCCTCGCGGAATTTCCCTTCGCTGATAAGGGCGGGAAGATTTCTGTTGGTCGCGGCGACAATCCTGATGTTGACCTTGATGGTCTCGGTTCCGCCGATGCGCTCGAATTCCCTTTCCTGAATTACGCGGAGAAATTTTGTCTGCAGCGCGAGAGGCATCTCGCCTATTTCGTCAAGAAAGATCGTTCCGCAATCGGCCATTTCGAAGCGGCCCTTGCGCATGGTGAGCGCGTTCGTGAAGGCTCCCTTTTCATGGCCGAAAAGCTCGCTTTCGA
>JAYVSC010000158.1:0-24994 GCA_043775705.1 Spirochaetales bacterium
TATAGGCTTCGGCTTCCTTTGTGTCGGAATCGGTAAATATCTTTTCAAGCAGTTCGCGCTGAAATCTCCTTGCGAGCGGGGTATAGTCGCTCCGCGCCGCTTCCATCCCCTTGATCTCGAGTTCGTTCCCTCCATTATCCGATACGATGAGACCCGCGTATCCTTTCGCGCGTCCCCTCTCGAGCTCTTCAGGGCTTTCGTCCTTTCCGTGCAGGCGGAGTCGCGGAATAAAAAACCGCGCGTAGAGTTTCTCGAAGCGGATACCGATAAAAGATTCAAGCGCGTACGTTTCCCTGATGTACCTGGCAAGGGCTTCGTTCAGAAGGGAAGCGAGATCCTCATGCGTTCCGGCAATCTCGACGAAGACCGAATCGGTATCGCCGTACAGGACCCGAAAGCCCCTATCGACAAAAAAATCCCGGGCAAAGTGCAGGCACATTTTGCCGAACGACGTGATGGCACCGGCGAGCTCTGTTCGCGCATACCGGCAGTTCGGGGCGCCGAGCACCCCGTAAAAGGAGTTCATCAGTATTTTATAGACATAGGCCGCCCCGTCGTCGCCCCGCGCGATTGCCGCGATTCGCTGGTTAAAATACTCTTCGATAAGGCCGCTCAGGATACCCTTCTCGCGGTCGAAGCGCGCGCCGTTGGGCGCCTGGATGCACTCGTTTTTTCCTGCGGGGATTTCTCCCCGCAGGCGGCTTTTAGCCCTTTCCCGCTCGAAGGCAAGCGGGTCTATGTTGAAGGTCCGTATGATGCTCGGATAGAGGCTGCGGAAATCGTATACCGCGACGTTGCTGAAGAGTCCCGCGACCGGATCGAGCACGGTGCCGCCCGCCGCTCCCGACACGGACCTTGAAGGATCGGGATTCGGCTCGACTACTTTCCTCTCATAAAGGCCCTCCGCGTATATCCGTTCGAACGAGGCGACGCTTGTCCATGCCTTGTCTATGCCGGCTCCGGTTAAGGCCGCGCGTTCGACCGTATGGGCGATCAGGTCTTTTTTTTCGAGGATGTCGAGCACGAGGTCCGCGTCGTTGAGGCAGTACCGGCTGAATGAAAGCGGTTCGTTCATATACAGGCGGTCAAGCTCCGCAAGTTTGTCGAGGTCGGATGAGGTGACCGTCTTGCCGCGCCCGAGGACGTCCCGGGCGACCGCGTCGAGGGTATAGGACTCGAACGAGGTGAACCCGGTGCGCACGAGACGGAGTCCGTCGAGCACCTGGCGTCCCGGCAGGAATACCGAAGCCGAGCGCTTGGGGCCGGCGTCTTCCCCGTCTGTGCCTCCTTCGGCGTGAAAAAAGCGTCCCGCCTCGATGGAGCGGCCGAGCGCGAAAGGGATCCGGTGCCGGTCAAAGGCCGCGGCAAGGCGCGGAAAGTCAAAGTCTATCACGTTCCATCCGGTGATGATGTCAGGGTCCATTTCGCGTATTGTCCGGGAAAGAGCGGTGAGAAGGGACTTCTCGTCGGCATGGACGGTAATTTCGCCCTCAGGCGTTTCCGTGCCGTTCCAGGGGCCTGCGAAAAGAAGGGTGCGCACGCGCTCCCGAGCGGCCTCTTCGCCGGTAAGCGCGGGGCGCGCCATCGATAGTCCGACGGCCCGGATGATTCCAGACGGTTCCTCCGTCTCTATGTCGAGGGAAAGGACGGAAAGAGCGGCGCGCGCATTGTGTACCGGTTTTATTTCGGGATCGGGAAACACGAGGTCGACGCCCGCTCCGGGGCGCGATTCGCCGGTCAGGGAAATGCCCCCGCGGATACCGGCCCGTATTAAAAATGAAGAAGCGTTCTTGGCGTCAGCGCCGAATATTTCGACGCCGCCCCGGCGGAGCGTTTTTGACGCGCGCAGCGCGTCGCGCTCGGAAGGGGATTCGAGCTTCAGGCAGGGGGATCCGTCAAACAGCGCAAAGTCTGTTTCCGAAAAGGATGCCTTAATTCCCGCGCGCACGCACAGATCGCGTCCGCGCGCTGCGCTTTCGTGCCGGATATAGACGCACAGGGGCGGGATCGCCTTGCTGGCGGCAAAACTTCTGCCGTCGCAAAGGCGCCCGAGAATATGCACCCGGTTGCGGCGCGCATCGGAGTATGCATGAACGATAAAACCTTCTACGGCAAGCTCACCCATACCCGCTGCGCAAGGGAGGGTCTGCTCAGTCGGCGGTGAAATACGCGTCAAAAACCCAGCCTTCTTTCGGTGCGGATATTTTCAGCCATTTGCCCGTTTTATCGCCGATGGTGTATGAGGCGATCGTTTTCAGGACCGAGGTAATCTTGTCGCCCTTTTTCAGGGCGACGATAACGCTGCCATATACGGAAGGAATATCCCTGATGTTGACGGTATCGGAGGCCGTGAGGGACGCGTTGAATTCTTCCGAGGGAATGTTCTGGGGCGTAAAGGCCGCATTCAATTCGGCAACGAGGGCGCTGAAGGAAGAAACGGGATATTTTTTGACGAGGATCTGGAGCGTTTTCTGCTTTTGTTCCTTTTTCGGCTGCGCTTTTATCGCCTGAAGGAGAAGTGCCGTGTTTACATCCGAATCCCCCTGGGAAATATCCGAGGCGAGAATGTATTTTTCTGAAATGTATGTTCCGGTATCCCCGGCATAGCAGGAAAACTGCAGGAAATCGGGCTTGCCCGGGACTTCCCATACGGCGATGATGTTCATCAATGGAATGATGGTGGAGAGTACTGACGTGTCTTTGGGCTGGGAATACACAGTCGCGAGCGTGTTGGTCACAACCGCCAATCCTTTCGCGTTCCGCGCTATCGAGGACTCGAACACATAGCCTTCTTCATTCGCATCGGTCTTTACCTTGACAAGATCGTACTCTGCGTCCTTGTAGGTTCCTTTAACCGTGCCGTTTGCCGCGGAAACGAGCTGCGAGCCGATACTCTGGCTTGATACCCATGTCATGGTTTTCCCTTTAAGGGACCAGAGCGAAGTACCATCCTTGATAATAAAGGAAGTTCCCTTGTCTGCGGCACTCAGCGCGCACATGGCGAGCGCGCACGCAACAATCGCGAATAATCTCTTTTTCATTAATAGCTCCTGCTTGATATGTGATCAGCAATAGTATCATCTAAGTGCAGCCCCATACAAGGGAAACTTTTTGCTTGACTGGACTCTTTGATTTAGACTATTATCCGTAAAGTCAAAAAAATAGTTATCGCGGCGGTATCCGGAATCCGCAGCAAAAATCAGGATTAGTTCCATATCTCAAGGCTATTGCGAATGAAACAGGGGTTATAATTGAATTTTTCCCGGAATATACATACGCGCTTTTTCATCGGCGCCTCGCTCGCTTCTCTGGTTCTCTTCCCGGCTCGCGCGGCGGAAAGCGCCCCCGCCGTTCTCACGATCGATCAGGCGATCTCAGCCGCCCTCCTGAACAACCTGGGCCTCAAGTCTGCCTCCGCGCAGAGCCGCATCAGGGAGCGCGCGAAGAATTTCAGTTTCAATAAATTCTACCCGTCCGTTTCCGTTACGGCCGCGGCGCTCGCGCTCAACAAGGTCCCCCCCATTTTCGCGGGCCCCTGAAGGACAGCCTCTCAATGGGCAATCTGTTCGATTTCGGTGCCTGGAGCCAACGTTCGGGATCGGCCTCCGTAACGCTTTCATGGAGCCTTACGGGTTTCCTGCCGGGATCTGCCTGGTGGGTCACGCGGGAGGAAATGAAGGACCGGCTAGCGCTCGCTTACGAGGCGGACGAAAATCTCGCGCAAAGCGCCCTCAATGACGAGAATAACCAGAGACGACTGATCGCTGACAGTCTCGCGTTGATTGCAAACCTTACCATATCGGTAGAAGACACTAAACGCATCTGCGAGCTTTCCGACACTTCCTGCAAGGCCGGAGGCGGGCGCTACCTCGACCTGGAGGCAGCGGAACTTGCCTCACAGGGCGCCGAGATACAGCTCCTGAACGAACGGCTCAAACTTGTGGCCCTGTTCTGCGACTTCGAGGCGAAATACAGTTACAGTAATTATTTTTTTAAGGGGGGGGGCTTCCCCCGGCTCTTCATCTTATTAACAGGCGATTATTTCCTTGATGATGAATTCTTTCCCGCCGAGGATTTCCCACTCAATTCCCCCGCATTCGGGGCATAATTTTTTATTCTGTATCAGGTTGAATATCCCGCCGCATTCTTTGCATAGTGCATTGCCCGGGAGAATCTCGATTTTCAGTTTTGTGTCCTGCATGAGCGTTCCGTCGACGGCTGCGGGGTAGCATGCCTCGATATATTTCGGAATCATCGAGGAAAGCTCGCCGATCTGGAGAACCAGGGTATCGATTTTTGTCACGCCGTTTCTTTCGGCGAAGTCTTCCACGGTCTTGATGATGTCAAAGACCACGCTCAATTCGTGCACGGGGCCTTCCCTAGTCCAGGCTGATCATGTTCGAATAGTTGTTCTCGATTTTCATCATGTCGAGAAAGCCGCTGATTTGTCCCCTGTGATGCGTTTGATGGTTGAAAAAATGGATCATCGATTTCCAGTTCAGCTTTTCCATTTTGTCGCCCTTTCGGGTAACGCGCGAGAGTATTTTTGCGAAATCTTCGGCTTTCAGTTTATTGGAATAATCGATAATCAGGGCGTCCAGTCTGCCGCGGGCAGCGCGATACTCCATGAAATCGCCGAACAACCTTTCGTCAAAGCCCGGAACGGTCCCGATGTCCCGCTCTATATTCAAGCCGTAATCGTCGATGGCAAGAAAGGACTTCATCCAGTTCATGTCGGCGATATACACATGCTCGAGCAGCTGACCCAGCGTCTTGAAAAAATACCCCTCAAGCGCCGAGTCCATCGGATTAGTGATATTCTTGTCAATTATTTCGCACATCTGTTCATTTATAGCCTTGTTGCATCTGGCATAATACTGAATCACGTCTTTCATTGCCGACTCCTTTGTGTTTATTCCGTTTCCCCGGTGAAGAGCGCGGTAAAGGGCCGCATCAGGTTTTTCAGCGCGATTCTTGCTTTGCGCTTCAGGGCGTACTTCACTACCACGGATTTCAAGTCGCGAAGCTCAACTCCGGCCTTGTCATATTTTCTGACAAGCGATATAGCGTCGAATTTACATTTGGTCGTGCAGGCACCGCAGCCGACGCACATGAACTCATCTACCGTCGTAGCTCCGCAGCTGAGGCATCGTTCCGTTTCTTTCTGCATTTGCTCAAACGTGAACGTCGCCCGCAGATCCTTGAACGTTTCTTTGGACTGACTCCCATCGACGTGCGCTGCCTGTTGGCGCGGGATATGATCGTAGCCTTCCAGGTCAAGGTTCTCCTTGTCCAGGGAAAGATAATCCCGTTTGGTGCGGCCGAGGATCAGGCTTTGTCCGTTCTGGACAAAACGATGAATTGAAATCGCGCCTTCTTTACCCGACGCGATCGCGTCGATGGCAAATTTCGGTCCGGTCATCGCGTCGCCGCCGGTGAAGATATCTTTTTCCGCCGTTTGGAACGTGACGGGGTCAGCCTTGATCGTCTTGTTCGGATTCAGTTCTACTTTACTGTCCGCAATCATGCCTCCCCATTCTATCGCCTGCCCGACCGAGGTGAGAACATGGTTCGCCTTGAGTATCTTCGTATCAGCTTCATCGAACTTCGGATTAAAGCGTTTGTTTTCATCGAAGACCGAAATGCATTTTCTGAATTCAACGCCGGTAACGCGCCCGTTTTCAACGATAATCCGTTTTGGCCCCCATGAATTGTTGATCGAAATATCCTCGGATACCGCATCTTCGATTTCTTCCTCGAGAGCCGGCATTTCTTCCCGGCTTTCAAGGCAGCACATACTGACAGACGCCGCCCCCGTGCGCACTGCCGTTCTTGCGACGTCGATCGCCACGTTGCCGCCGCCGATCACTATGACGTTTCCGGTGAGCTTGATGTTTTCTCCGAGGTTTACGCTGCGCAGGAAATCCACGCCGGTGCTGACGCCTTCCGCGTCTTCTCCTTCAATTCCGAGTTTTCTGCCGGCCTGCGCGCCTATTCCCAGGTAGAACGCTTCGAAGCCCTGGCCCCGCAGTTCTTTCAGGCTTACATCCTTGCCGACTTCCACTCCGGTCCTGAACTCAACTCCCAGTTCTTTCAGAATGTCGATTTCGGAATTCAGCACGTTTTTTTCGAGCCTGAAGGAAGGGATGCCGAGGGTGAGCATGCCGCCGAGCGCTTTTTGCTTTTCGAATACGGTGACCTTGTACCCGTCAATGGCCAGATAGTAGGCGCAGGAAAGACCCGCAGGGCCCGCGCCTACAACCGCGATTTTTTTTCCGTAGTGATGGCGCAAGACCGGCACGTACCGGTGTTCCTGTTTCATATCCTGTTCCGCGATGAATTTTTTTATTTCGTCTATGGAGACGGGATCGTCGACGTCGCCCCGCGTGCAAGCCGATTCGCATTTTCTCGGGCAGATCCGTCCGCATACGGCGGGGAAGGGGTTTTCGCCCTTGATAAGCTCGAGCGCCTCGCGATACTTGCCTTGCGACGCGAGCTTGATGTAGCCCTGTATGCCGATATGCGCGGGGCATTCGGCCTTGCACGGGCTGCTTCCCGTATCGACGACGACTTTTTTGTTGAGTCGATAGTCAGGATTGAATTTATCGGCGCCCCATTCGGTGTCATGGGGGAGAGCCCGTTTCTTTTCGACAATGGGCGTTTTGGTGCAGATTTTCTGGCCCAGCTTGAGCGCGTTCGAAGGGCAGGCTTCGACGCATTCCCCGCACGCGACGCATTTTTCTTTGTCGACTTTCGAGACGTAATTCGAACGGACCATATCGGGGTTGACATACATCTCGGCGATGCGCATGGCGAAACAGGAACAGCCGCAGCAGTTGCAGATTGCGTGCGTTTTGCCGGGACCATCCGTGTTCGGTATTTGGTGCATCAATCCGTTGTCCTCGGCTCTCCGTATTATCGCAAATGCTTCTTCGCGGGTAATCTCGCGGCCCCTGCCGGTACGTATATAAAATTCGGCCGCATGGCCCATCTGGATGCACATGTCTTCTTTCAGGTGACCGCAGCCTTCCCCCATCGCTTCCCGCGAGGTGCGGCAGGAACAATCCGAAACGGAGAAGAGGGTGTTTTCATTGAGATAGGTAGAAATTTCCTCGTACGAAGCCCGTCTTGTCTCGCCTTCAATAGCCCGTTCGATCGGAATTACCCGCATCGGACCCGCGCCTACGGGGAAAATACCCGCAGCGGGCGGTCCCTTTCTTTTGCCGTACGCGTCGAAGGCTTCGGCAATCTGCGGGAATTTCTTGACGTTTTCCCTGTTGTTCGCCATCATTTCCATATGGCCGGGAACCCAGATGTCGTGCCAGTATTTATCCACGCCGTCAATCTTGTTCACAAAACAGGCGCCGGCAAGCGCGAGATCCCACAGCAGTTTTGTCGTTTCCTCCGCGGATTTTCCGCACTCGTTCGCGATCTCCGCGGCGCTTTTAGGTTTGCGCAATTCAAGGCACAGTCCTGCCTCAGCCATTTCTTCAGTCACGACGCACTCGAGAATTTTATATTCCGGATATTCCGGCTTTATTTCGTCTTTAGCGCCGCGTTTTGTCCGCGAGATCTTGTTCGCGAAATCCAGTACACGTTCTTTTACCATGCTTTTACCTCTTTGCGTATCCAGTCGGCCCATTCGCCGATTCCCTCGCCCGTCTTCGCGGAGATCGGAATTATTTTTATTTTAGGATTCATTTTTGTCACGCGCGCCCTTACCGCTTCCATGTCGAAATCAAAATATTCAATCGCGTCTATCTTATTGATCAGAAGGACGTCTACCATTGAAAACATCAGGGGATATTTCAGCGGCTTGTCGTCGCCTTCCGGTACGCTCAGTATCATCGCGTTTTTGGAGGAGCCGGTGTCGTAGTCCGCCGTGCAGATCAGGTTGCCGATATTTTCAAGGATGATAAAATCAAGATCGTCCGTGCCCAATCCGGAAAGTCCCTGGGCGGTCATTTCCGCGTCAAGGTGGCACATGCCGCCGGTGTGCAGCTGAATCACTTTCGTACCCGTATTCGCGACGGTTACGGCGTCGACGTCCGAGTCGATATCGGCCTCAAGGATGCCTATGCGCATCTCGCTGCGCAATGCCTCGATTGTCCTCACCACGGTCGTTGTCTTGCCCGAACCCGGCGAGGACATCAGGTTCAGCATGAATATTTTTTTCTTTTTCAGTTCTGCCCTCAGGGCTTTTGCCCGTGTGTCGTTGTTTTCGAAAACGCTCTTCTTGATTTCGAGAATTTTAAACTTGTCCGTTTTTTTCCTCCTCATGTATACCGTCACAATAATATGAAAAAAGCCGGTCTATTCAGGCTATACCAGTAATCTCTACCTGTCAATAAAAATTGGACGATATAATTGTAAAACCATATATAGTATTGAAATAATAACCTTATTTGACATATAATGGAGTAGTGGTATCTGGTTGAACCAGAGACAACAAATCGAAGGAGCGTGAGGGATGGACTTTCCGAAACTCAGTTCGCCGACCTTGAAGGAACTCTTCGTCAGGGAACTCGAAAACATGATACTCTCCGGAAAATTGCCGGTAGGGTACAAGCTGCCGAGCGAGCGCGCTCTTGCGCTCGACATGCAGGTGAGCCGCGCCGTGGTAAACACCGGGCTCGCCGAGATGGCCGTCAAGGGCTTTATCGAAATCATGCCGCGCGTGGGCGCAGTCGTTGCCGATTACCGGCGCCTTGGAACCTTCGAAACCCTGCTTTCCATCATGCGCTACAACGGGGGCGTCCTCCGGAAGAATGAAATCAAGTCTCTGCTTGAAATCCGTCTTGTGCTCGAAACTCTCGCCCTCGAGCTCGCCATCCCGAGTATCACCGCCGAGGAACTCGATGCGCTCAAAGGCCTTGCGTTAAAATTCGGCGCTTCCGAAGATCCCGCCCTTTCCGCCCGGATTATTTTCGACTTCCATCACGAGCTCTGCATTATTTCGGGGAACACCCTCCTGCCCCTTATCTTTTATTCTTTCCGCGTCCCGGTCCTCGGCCTGTGGGAGCGCTATTTTCATCTGCACGGGGTTTCTTCCCTTCAGGCGGGCACCGCCGAACTTTACGCCTGCATCGAGCGCCGGGATATTCCGGGTGCCGTCGCCGCCCTTTCCGGATCTCTCGAAAAGACAATCGGGGGAGGTGCCTCGATTTATTTCGAGTAAGGCCAAGCCTCCTGAGTCTTGAATCCTCCGCTGATTATTTTTTTCCCCGCTCCGATGCCTTGAAGCTTCGGTATAAAAGCAGGTCATACACGATTTTAAGGCCGCCCCCGATAAAAAACGGAAAGGATAAAAGAGCCGCGCTGCCGAGGAGCAGTCCCGACAGCCCCGGGGAAATAGTCGCCCCGACGGTACGGGCAATCGAGGTAACCCCCGCCGCCGCCGCTCGCTCGCCGGGCGGGACGACGCTCATGACGTAGGACTGCCTCGTGGGCACGTCCATCTGAGAAATCGAATAGCGAAGGAAAAGCATCGCGACCGCGAGGGAAAGGTTCGGCATGAGGGGCACGAGCATGAGCAGGATGTTCGAGGGGATATGGGTAAACACCATGGTGTTGATGAGCCCGAAACGGTTTGCGATCCTGACCGCGAGAAGGGACGAAATGCCCGCGAGAATGTTTGCGCCGAAAATGATGCTGCCCAAAAAGCCGGGATCGATTCCGTAACGGGTCTTGAACCATATGGTGATCATGCCCATAACCACGAAGCCGCCGGCAAAGGCGTCAAGGCTGAAAAGGGCGGAGAGCTTCAGTATAATTTTCCCCGAGGTGCGCAGGCCGAGCTTTTGGGCGATGTTCGAGGCCGCCCCGCGCGTTTCCGTTTTTTCCGCCCGTACGGGAGCGGATGGCACGGTTTCAACTCGCGGGCTTACCCGGCTGAACAGCACCAGCTGCGCAATGCCGACCGCGACGTAAAAGGCGATGATTACCTTGAAACTGGCAACGGAGGTCATTCCGCCTTTCTGCAGAAGGGAGGCCCCCCAGCCGGCGGAAAGCGCGCCGAGCGCCGTCGCGAAGGAGCCGGCAAGATTATACCAGGCAAACACGCGGGTTCTCCCGGAATCGCTGACGATCTCGGAAAGGGATGCCTGCTCAATTGAAAGAAAGGGGCCGATTTCGTTTCCGCTCGGGCTGATTACCCCGATGGTTGAGGCGATTATCAGAAGTATGAAATTTCCGGTCAGCATAAATGCGACTCCGGACAGGGCCATGAGGACCGCTCCGATCATCAGCATGCGCCGCCGCCCGATGCGGTCCGCGTGGCTTGTTATCGGAAGGCTTATGAGCAAATCGCCCGCGAGCGTCAGCGTCATAAGCAGCCCTATTTGCGCCGCGCTGAAGCCGAGCGCCTGCATGTAAAGCGGGACGCAAAAAGAAATGAGGCCGAAGCCGAACAGGCGCATGTAGCGGGTTATGAAAAGCAGAATGCCGTCGGTACCGAGCTGGAGGGGATCTTTCATATTTGTGGGTTTCCTTTACGCAGGATTTTACCGCAAAATAGAATTGAAGTTAAGGGGAGGGGGAAGGCCTTCCCCCTGTCTCCAGCCTCCGCAGAGCGGCGGCTTTCGACACCCCCTTCTACAGCTCGGTTATCGTGGTTTCGCCGTTCGCAAGGAAGGTCACCAGAAACGACGCCGAGGACGTGCGTACGGTGACGGTGCCGTCAGGATTGAAGGTGACGGCATAGGAAACTCCGTTGCGGGTGACGGTATAGCCGCTGCCCGTTTCCTCGATCGCCGCCGTAACGGTGACTCCTCCGACGGTCTTTTTCATCGTCATCACGCCGCCGGAAGTCGATACGCGCATGGTGCCGCTTTCGGTCCGGACTAGAACGCCGTCCTTCCAGTAGTCTCGGGTGATGGCTATTCCGCTGAGGGGGACGCGCTCATGGGTGACGACGAGTCGTTTTTCACCGGACGCATCGTAGTACTCGACGACCCGGGGATTCCTGCTCTTCACGATTGCCCAGCCGTCGCGGTCGCTCGAAACGATTTTCCGGTATGCGATGCCGTCGATCGTGACCTCGGTGAAGACGAAGGTGCGCGCTACCGGAGATCCGTCCGCATCGGTCTTGACGTATGACACGGTCTCCTGCACGAGTGCGCCCGACGCATCCCATTCCGAATCGGTGCGCGCGGTGAAGGCGCCGTTCAGCTTGAACTTCTCGCCTTCGCGGACGAGGTGGTAGCGGTACGCGTCGGTCCCGTCGGTTTTCCAGACGATCGTAAGGGTCATGTCGGAGATTTTCACGTCATTCACGAACCGCTGCTCGCTTCCGCTCTGGGAGAGCTCTCCGTTCGTAAAGAGGGGGTCGTCCGCCTTCGGTTTGACCGGGCGCACCACCACGTTCTTGACGACTTCGTCATCGTCAATGGACCAGGTTCTCGTTATCCTGACCGTTCCGTCCCCGAGATCCTCAACGGTTACGTCCTCGCCGCTCTGGAGCGCCCTCGCCGTCTCGGAGGAGGCCTCATATTCCGCCAATACGGCGGACATGGTTTGGGAGTCGGATGACAGAAGGCTTTCGTTTCCCGATGACATCTCGGACGCGCGCATCACCGCAAAGTCCGATGCGATGCCGGCGGCGAGGGCAATGTTATCCTCGCTTGCGCCGCTTCCGTTCAGCGCGGATGTGCATCCGGAAAGAGAGAGGGAGAGAGTGAGAGCAGTGCCGAGCATCGCGAAGAGCAGCGCTCGGGGTAGCGCTCGGGGCCGCGCTCGGGGCAATGAAAATCCATGAAACTTTCTGTTCATAAAAATACCTCCGAAATTCAAGATGCACTGTTAGTCGAACAGAATATCATCCTGGTTCCAAAGATCGTCGATAAAACCGGAAATCGCTTTTTCGCTTCCGTTCGGCGTACCTGCGCTCTCGATGATGCCGGAGAGGGCCGACCAGGTGTCATCGCGCACGGACTCGCTCGACAGGATAGCGACGGCAGACTTGAAGTCGGGGGAAGGGCCCGCTTTGAAAGGGGAGAATACAAGGATGAGGGCGGCGGCGGCTGCTGCGGGAAGAAAAGTAAAAGCCGCGCGGTGAATATCCCTGTGGAGCCGGCTGTTTTCATTTTCGAGGCGCGCATATACGGCCGTGAAATCCACAGCCCGTTCTTCGGCTCCGCCTTCACGGTCGAGCGTTTTCCGCAGCGCTTTGCCCAGTTTTTCGTCGCGTACGTCAAGAGACGCATTGTTTTTTTTCATCATCTGCCTCCCGAACTATTCATTTCAAGGCCTGAGTATTCCGCGGACCGCCGGGTTATTTTTCAGCTTTTCGCGCGACCGTGACAGTTTGCTCTTGACCGTTCCCTCCGGTATGCCGACTGCCTTCGCGATATCGGCGACGCTCGCGCCTTCGCCGTCCCGCAAGTATAGTATCGTTCTGTCTGGCTCGCCGAGGGTATCGAGGGCCGCAAGCACCAATGAGGCCTCTTCATTCCTCTCGGCAGCGCGGTGCGGGTCGCCTTCCCCGGTGTCTTCCCCGTCCCGCGAAAAAAGGCGCAGCCGGGCGGTTTTGGCCTCGAGCCGCTTCTTTTTCCGTATGGAGTCGACGGCGACATTGCAGCAGATCCTGAAAAGCCAGGTTGATAGGGAAGCGCGTCCGGAAAAATTCCCGAGCGATCTGTAAAGAGCGATCAGCACGTCCTGCAGCGCCTCGTCTGCCTCTTCCCGGTTTCTCAGCTTGAGAAAAAGCGTTCTCCGTATCAGGGGCAGATATCTTTCCGCGAGCTCCTCGAACGCCTGATGGTCACCCGAGCGATGGAAAAGCGCGACGAGTTCCGCCTCTGATTTACTGGAGGGACTCAAGGATCTTGAAAGCCCTTCCGGCTTTTTGATCTTCGGGGGCCATACTCTCTTTGCCCGCTTTCTTTATAAGGGTATACCGCCGCGCCAGTTTGAATGCCTGTGCCCAGCGGTCATCGCCGAGAATTTTCCTTATGGCCATATTCCGCTCGATTTTGACGATCCTGATTTTGAATTCCCATTCAAGGCTTTCCCTTACGAGCTTTTTGATTTCCTCTATTGAGGGTTCTTTTGCCGTCATTTTAAGCTCGAGTTTCGCCTGGAGAACCTTTATTTCACCCTGTGCGGAGACAAGATCGCTCTCCCCTTTCTGCACCGCCGTTTCGACTGCGGTCAATTCATCCTCGGTAAAGGAGAGGGCCTTTACTTCCCTCTTGATATCCTGCAATTCCTGGCCAAAGGACAGGGAAGCCAGTAACACAAAAAGGGCTATGCCCGCCGCTCGCTGTTTTTTCATAAGAGTTCCTCCGTTATATTTGTCGAAACCGTTTCCCTTTTGGTTCCATACTCAGGTGTTTTATTTCTGATAAATGAGGCCGGGTCTGTCAAAGCGCCGTAGCCTGGAAAAAATCATCAGGAGCACGTCAAGCACCGATTGAAGTTCCCTGTACCAGGAGTCGCCGTCCGGAAGCAGATAATTCGCATTCAGGGATTCCAGCTTTTCCGATACAAGATGATTTTCCAGGGATCCCGGCTTGTAGCTGATGGCGCCGTTCGATGAATTGATTACCCCGATTTTATTCACCATACCCCGGTATTTCCGGTTCTCCCGAGTTGAAATCGCCTCAAGTAGATACAGACTGCCCTGTTCCGCACAGATAAACCAGTCAGCGATAATCCTGAATTTATGAGTACTTTTCCTGTTCGTAATATCAGCGATGATGCTGTCCGCGAATTTCGAGAAGTTTATCTCCCTGCCGCTTATTTTTACCAGAACTGCTATTTTGTATACTGGTATTTTGCGGAAGGGGGAGGCAGAGGTTGCGAGAATGGTATAATAAATTGTATCTGCATCAATACTAATGGGATGGCTTCCAAAAATAAGTTTGATGAATCCGTTTACAATCATTTTTTTCTCCCCGAAGAGGCAGTATACTATAGAACAGCGACGGAGGCATATGAAAAACAGCGCGCACACGCTTTCTCCGGTTACTCTTGCCATTGAACGGGCAATTCTTGCCATACCCCGCGGACGGGTTTCAACCTACGGCCGAGTTGCCTGCTCTGCGGGGCTGCCCAATGGCGCCCGGCAGGTCGCGCGGGTTCTCCATTCCCGTACCGCCGCCGCCGGTCTTCCCTGGTATCGGGTGATGGGCCGGGGGAAGTCCTTGACCCATGCCCGGATCTCCCTGACCGGAAGCGGATTTGACGAGCAGGCAGCCCTGCTCCGGGCCGAAGGCGTCGAAGTGTCCCCTGAAGGCATGGTCGATCTTGAAAAGTTCGCTTTTACGGACGCGCGTCAAATGCCCGGCCCTTTATTTTTTTAAGTATCCGGTTCCGCAAATTTCTCATAAAGGTGAACAAAGGATTTGTGTTTCGTCCCCGCATGACCTCTTTTTCGCAAGTCACGGGTAATTCAGCGGGTATTTCAGCAGGCCCGTCAGCGGCTTCCTGTATATCTCTGCGGCCTGGCTGTTTTCCCTCTGTCTGTATCACTGCCCGTATAAAGAGATGGTCCGAGGGAAGGCGCGCGCGCTGTTCCCGGTTGATGGGAATTTCCCCCTCGATAACCCCCGCCCCCAGGATTTCGATGTCATTCGAGCAGAAAATGTAATCAAGCTGGGTAAAGTGGGGCTCGGGCCCGAAGTAGTAGTGCGTACGCCTCTTTTCGGTCGGGACGCCGACTGCCTCGAGGACATCGGTGAAGGGGAGGTCGAGGAAGGGTTCATACTCGAACTGATTTTCTCCGCGGATCAGGATGCCGTTGAAGTCGCCCATCACCACGCAGTTCCTCGTCCGCACCAGACGGCTGAGTCTTTCCACTTCCCTGATCCGCTGCTCGAGGCCCCGATCCGGGCCGTACTGTGACTTCAAGTGCACCACGAAGACTTCAAGATAGCCGCCTTCCCGGCCGAGGTCGAGCCGGAGCAGGTTTCGCGAGAAGGATGCGCCCATATTGCGCGCGCGGGCAGAAGGAAAGCGTCCTTTCTTGACGAGCGCCCCGACGTAAATGCCCCTCTTCGAGTTTTCCTCATGCAGCCGGCAGTCATAGCGGCTTTCGAGGTAGAGCCGGTTAAAGGCGGCAAGGGTTTCCATCCCGCCCACCTCGCACATGCCCACGAGATCGAAGTCCTCCTCCAGGATGATGCGGGCAATCTCGGCAATCTTGTCCCGGCCTTTATTCGGATTGAAGATCGAGGTGTTCATCCCCATGTATGCGCTTTCTTCAAGGGCATCGAGTTCGGCTCGGCTATACTCCGCGTCCATGAGAAGATAGAAGTTTTCGGCATTAAAGGATGCGAGACTGACTGGTTGTTGCACGATAGTGATTTTACCCGCTCTTCCCTGTTTCGGGAAGGGGTGGAGTGGGGGAAGTGGAAAAGCCCGGAGTCGGGCGTTTGGGTGCCCGCGCCCGGCGAGGACTTTGGAACGCGGGGGAGCCGGCATGCATTACCAATTTTCGAAATGCATTCAATAACAGAAGGACAGACATTCAGCTGCTTCCCCGGATTCAGGAATACGTAAACACGGGATCGGAGCGGGTATGGGATAGATCATAGATTTTTTTTTCGATAAAAACCCCGACGATACGGGAATCAAGCTGAGAGCCGGAAATATTTTGTAATATCCCTATTGCCTCTTTTCTGTCCATTGCGTTTCGGTAGGGCCGGTCGGAGGTGAGCGCGTCATAAGTGTCCGATACCGCCAGGATTCTCGCCTCGATCGGAATGCGGTCTCCAGAAAGTCCTCCGGGATATCCGCTGCCGTCGATCGATTCATGGTGATGGCGAATCATGGGAATGATGGACTTGAAATAGTCGACGTTCTTCAGAATATCGGCGCCGGTGTCGGGGTGTTTTTTGATTATATCGAATTCCTCCGCGTCGAGTTTTCCGTTTTTGTTCAGTATTTTGCCGGGAATCAGGATTTTCCCTATGTCATGAAGGAGCGCCCCGTATTCCAGAAGGTGTATCCTCTCGTCCTCCAATCCCAGCGCTTTCCCGATCGCCTTGGAATAGGTGCTTACGCGCAGGCAATGCCCGCGGGTATAAGGATCCTTTGCTTCTATGGTTTGCGTCAGAATGGTGATCGTGCTGTGGTTCGCCTTCATCAGAAAGGAATTCTGCTCTTCCATCAGCTTTTCTTTCTCACCGACCTCGATGACATAGTCGGTCCATGTTTTTGTGTTCAGGTATCCCCTTTCAACGACCAGGTACCAGCCTGCGGCAACGAAGGCAATTGAGCCTATGAGCGGTCCATACGATTTCGGGAGCGAGAAAAAGCTATGGAATGATTCATACATTCCTGCGGCAATCATTACGGTACCCATCACGGCGGTAACGATAAAAAACCTGATGGACCGCTTGAAATGGCTTTTGTACAGCATGAAAAGCACAAACAATACCTGGGGATAAATTACCGCCGAAAAAAAGAGTGAATAGGGGATGCGCGGAGGTGCGGGAATAAGCAGCAGAAAAAACAACAGGGCCGAACTCCCCCATAAAACCCCGTAGAGGAGCTTTTCCCGGGAGTGGGGGAGTATTCTGTACCCGTACACAACCGTGGAGAGGACGACACTGAGCGAGGCAGCCTTGCCGAGTTTCCAGGAAATGCCGTTGAGTAAATCGGTAAATGACCAGCTCATAACCGCCAGACAAATGAATACGATTGACCAAATTTCTATCTTATGCGTTACGGTCTTTAATCTTGCAAGACAAATCAGGGCTATAGAAACACTCAATGTGCTTACGACCGTAGGCACAAATATTGTTGTCAGAAACGGAAGCGTATTGGAGACCATACCCGCCTTTATGCACAGCTCATCAGAAGATGGATAAATATATCCTTGGTTTACTTGCCTGTCAACGTAAAAGGAAGCAATCAATCAACAGGAGAAAGGCGAGTTAACTGCTCTTAATATTGTGCTTATAAAACCAGTCGACTTTTCTGAAACCCTCAGCTGAGTGTAATTGTACAGATCAGGTGTTTTGTCCGGGTTTTAAGAAAAAGCACAATATTAAGAGCAGTTTGAAAGGTGAGGGGAGGGGCACACTGAGAGGTGCGCAGGTGAATTTTTTACACACCGTTATTACGATTCTTCCTTGACAAGTCATGGTACGTGTGGTTAAATAAAGGAGGAAAGGGAAACCGGTTTCTCTTTTGTGTATAGGAGTATTGAAATGAAAAAATTACTTGCAGGAATTGTATGTGCGGTGTTTCTCGTTTTGTGCGCAGAAGCGGGCGGAAAAAGCGATGCCAAAGCCGAGGCCTCCGGTTTTGTTACCGTGAAAAAAGGCCAATTCATGCTGAATGGAAAAGAATTCCGTTTTGCAGGAACAAATAATTATTACATGCATTATTCATCCGACAAAATGCAGACAGATGTCCTGGATGCTGCAGTTGGAATGGACTTTAAAGTTCTCCGTATATGGGGATTCTTCAATGGCTTGACGAGCATAAACCGCGACCACAATGTCTACGGCATGACGGAACCTGCGATGGACGGCGCTCCCGGGAGCTATGGAATTCCCGAAAACAAAAAAAGCGTGAAGGGCGTCAAGGACGCCTTCGAGCGTCTCGATTTTACCGTCGCCGAGGCGGGCAAGCGGAACATCAAGCTGGTCGTCGCGCTCAACAATTACTGGGCGGATTTCGGCGGTCTCCAGCAGGCTTCTACCTGGCAGAAATGGTTCGGCCTGAAAAAGCCTACAGACTTTTATAGCGACCCCCGCGCGAAAGAGGCTTACAAGAGTTATATCAATTTCATGCTGACGCGCGTCAATTCCTATACCGGAATCCCGTATAGTAAAGATCCGACCATAATGACCTGGCAGCTGATGAATGAGCCGCGTAATCCCGATGATAAAACCGGAAAAGTTGTAACTGCCTGGGCTGATGAGATGAGCGCCTATATAAAGAAACTTGCGCCGATGCAGTTGTGCTCGGTCGGTGATGAAGGCGGATTCAACCGTGCGGGCGCCGCCGGTTTCATGAACGAAGGGTCGCATATGTACATTGGTACCGAAGGGACGGACTTTGACGCACTGCTTAAATTAAAAAATATCGATTACGGAACCTATCATATGTATCCGGAAGGCTGGGGCATCGTTAATGAGGCTGTTGAAGGGTGGGGCGTCCAATACATAAAAGATCATATCGCAGCCGGGCGGACGATCGGAAAACCGGTGGTGCTCGAGGAATACGGTACGGTCGGCACGGGAATGCAGAATCGTCTAGCGGTCTATGACACCTGGAACAAGACCGTGTTCGACAACGGCGGCGCCGGTACGATGGTTTGGATACTCACGGCCTCGAATGACAGGGAGCTTGGCGACACTCCCCCGGGTGACGGAATTTATGACGATTATGACGGATACCGCGTGATGAACGATTCGAGCCCCGTCTCGAATATGCTGCGGATGTACGCAAAAAAAATGGCCGGGGAGCAGGTTGTGGAAACGCCGCGGGCCTATCTGTTAAGTCCCTCGAAGGCTCAGGGAGCAAAGGGCTTTTACCGGATTCGGGCGCAGGTAATTCCTGTGGACAAGACCGTCAAGGAAGGGCGCCTCTTTGTCGATGGAAATGAGGCGAATCTTCTGCAGTATAACAAGGAACAGGATGTCTACCGGTTTAATTTTGATACCATTCCCATAAAGGACGGATCGAACGTCCGCATCAAGGCCGTGTTTACCTTTACCGACGGAACGAGCGTCGAGACAGAGGAAAATTCCCTGACAATCGCGAACGTCGTTACGTATAGTGTGTACAAGAAATTCGATTTCGCCGAAGATGTGCACGGAGCGGAGTCGCTCGGGGCGTACCAGGCTACCCTTGTCGAGATAAAACATACCAAACTGAACGGCGGAATGATCGAGGTTGTTTCGGAATTTCCGGGAACGAATGAATGGGAAGAAATGAAAGTGAAGTTCCAGGATTTAAAAGAAATTGCCCAAGGAGCAAAGATCCAGTTCACCGTATATCTGGAAAAAAACAAGGCAATTCCTTCCGCGACAAAGTCCAAACCAGAATTAAATCTTCCCGGCATTCAGTCGTATATCGCCTTTGAGCCGGGATGGGTAAAGACAGGCCTCGCGATGAACAACAAATTGCTGAAGGATCTTGAAGTCGTCAAACTTGATGACGGAAAGGAGTATTACAAGCAGACGACTGCTCTGGAATTTTTTCAGAATCCGGCGTACATCGGAATCTGTATCTGTCCTACTCTCGGCTTTGTACAGTATTCCGGATCGGTATATATCGACGATCTGATTGTGTATAAAAAAGATTAGGAGACGAGAGGTCGCTCGGGTTAATGTAAGTTAATACAGTAAAAAAAAACTCATTTGGTATTAACCTCATAGGAAACCGGTTTTTCTATGAGGTTCTTTTTTGAGGGGTTATTATGAATTTGACCGGAAATCCACTGCTTTAGCGTACTGCAAATCGCATTTTTTGCAAAATTTTATGTTGACAACCGTAAAAAGGCGTGATTAAATTACCTTGAAAGGGAAACCGGTTTCTCTTTTTAAAGGTTATATTTCACAGGAGTTATCATGAATCGAATTCGTATCTTTGTAATGCTTGTCATGTTTTGCGTGTTTTTTGCGGGATGCCAGACCGCGAAGGTTCCCGCTACGGCAACTGAAGCGGTAGCAGAAAAAACCGAGGTAAAAAAGAACGCACAAAAAACAGGGGCTTTGCTGCTGGAAGGTTTTGAAAGTCCGTCCACTTGGATTGCGGTCGGAAAGAATTGGGGCGATGGAGATTGTTCGAAGTCGGTCGCGGTATCCGAAGCCTGGGCAACAGAGGGAAAAAAATCTCTCGTTTTGACGTTTAATCCGCTGGTTAAAGATAAAGGAGCAACCTGCTTTACTGAAATGTTGGGCATTACCGATTTCAGTTCCTATGAGGCGATCGTGCTTGATGTTTTAAATCCGTCGGATAAACCGATGCAGGCCTCAGTCGCAGTTACTACCGGTGACGGATGGGAATGGTTCGAGAGCAACGTATTTGATCTCGTTGCGGGAGAAAACAAGGATTTGCGCATTGAGCTTTTCAACGGCTCCCTCAAGTCGGCGGGAACCGGCTGGAAATTCACGTCCGATTTGAAAAGTCCGGATAACGTCCTTCGTGTGGCTGTCAAGTTTTTCGGTCCTGAAGGTTTCTCGGGAACAGTCAATATCGACAATATCAGACTCATGAATTAAAAGGAGACTTCAATGAACACAGATATGAACAAGATTATTGGTGCCGTTTTGGCGGCAGCCGTTCTGACGATCGGGTGCTTTTCCGCATGCAAAAATTCCTCGGATGAAACAGGGGTCGCCTCCGACTTAAGCGCAATTATTGACGGCGCATCCGATGACGACGGCTCGAAAACCGCCAGCTTGCTGAATGGAGAAATGAAAGCCGGTGACGATGGTACCCTGTATTTATTTGATGGTCTTGCCGGCGCGGGGAAATTTGAAGTGAAATCCGCCGCAGACTGGAACGCAAACATCTCGTCAAGCGTTCTGTCCCTGGAAGCCGCGGGCAGCGATAAAATGGTCAAGATTGATCTCGACATGTCCGGAGCGCTTAAACAGTATGAAATGACATATGGGTTCGGAAGCGCCCAGAATATTTCAGGTACTGTATTTACCGCTAAAGTATATATTCCCGCTGTCTACAGCGAAGCTGGCTCTGCCGCGTATCCGGTTATTCAATTTTATGCGAAAACCGGAACCGGCTGGACAGGGAGAAAATTTGCCGAACTCAATACGCTGAATATCGGAAGCGGATGGAAAACGATCGCGGTTGACTTTGTCAACAAGACTTTTACGGTTGATTCGGTCGTGAAGACCGCCGGTACCGGAGAAATTATTTCCTTCGCTGACGCAGACCTTGCCGCATTGACTTCCGCAAACGGAGTAACTATCGGTTTCTATGGCGCAGGCCTGCCGACCGCAATGACCGGCGCGTTCTACCTCGACTATCTGGACGTTTCTGGTTTTTCAAATCCGATTCTCTCTGCGCCTGTAATTTCCTGCGACGCGAATAACGTGACGATTACTGCGGCAGCCGGCGCATCTGTCTATTACACCGTTGACGGGTCGGCTCCGACTGCGGCAAGTACGCCGTATGCGGCTTTCTCGATCACCGCCGATACCACGGTCAAGGCAATCGCAGTTCAGAGCGGTTATGACAACTCGCCGGTTGCTTCACAGCTTTGCGTCTTTTCCGCAGCAACGGACTTGACTGTCGATCCCGCAGGCACCACATTCAGTTTTGCATCAAACATTGATGCGGGTTATGACGATTTGAGCGACTTTGGAATCTCGGGTAGTCGTTTTGCATGGGCAAAAGAGACTGTTGCCGGCAGTGACGGGGTACTTGTGGTAAAGGGTGTAAGCACCGCTCCGACATCCGCACTGAAATCCGTGTTCACTATGGCATTGGCGGCGCCGATCGCGAGCCCGACGAGCATCACGATTAAAATCCGCGTGCCTGCGGGCATGGCGAATGACTGGTTTCAGTCATTCAAGATTACAGGCCGATTGGGTGCTGGTTGGACAGAAAGCTACACGGCAGACATAAAATTCCCCGACTCGGGGCAATCCATGGGAGCTTTCACCGCCGATACCTGGAAAACCATTGTGCTTACCGCTGCCCAATTTACCAACGGTGCAGGAGGTTTGGCCGATCTGCGGGCGATAACCTTTGACATGTACCGTGATTTCGTCGCGGATACTTCGAAGGCAACCTCTATCAATGATATCGAGATTGACTATATCAGCGTTCAATAAAGCAAATACGATAGGATCTTCAACAGGCGTTCGTCAGTTACTGTGAACGCCTGTTTTTTTACCTGAAAAAAGGACGCCATGAAACATCAGACAGCCAGCGGGGACAATGCAAAAAAAGTTATTTCATATGTTTTATTGGTTTTGCTTTCCCAATTCTGGTTTGCCTGCAAGAATTATGCTGAACCTCCCGAAACTAACAATCCTTCCGCGAATGGAGTCCTTGCCGGATCGGTACTGACATACCTTGGCGGACTTGCATCCGGCGGCAAAATTCTTTCCGGACAGCAGAACCTTACATGGGATCAGAGCATAGATATGGTAGAGCGGGTAAAGAGCACCACCGGATTATATCCGGCAATTCAAGGTTTTGACTTTATGGACTACGTGAATAAAACGGGAACGCATACCAATGCCGATAATCAGACCGTGCTTGCAATTCAATGGTGGACGAATGCCAAAGCAACCGGAAAACACGGTCTCGTGACTTTCTGCTGGCATTGGCGGGATCCCGGCAGGACTTCGGATAATTTTTATAAGTACAACTATGAAGGATCAGTTGCGAAAGGCGTTGGCGATACCATGCATATACCCCTGAAAAACGGTGCTTTCGACCCGACGACGGCAATCGGCGCCCAGATGAAAGCTGATATGGATTTTATCGCTTCGGAATTGAAAATAATGAAAGATGCCGGAGTTCCCGTTCTATGGCGGCCTCTCCATGAAGGTGGCGGGAGCGGCGCCGGCAGCGGAAGCGGCGCCTGGTTCTGGTGGGGACAGGACGGAGGGGCAGCGTATAACGCCTTGTATGTGTGGATGCACGATTATTTCACGAATGTAAAAGGCCTCGATAATTTGATCTGGGTATGGAACGGACAAGGGTCTTCATTTTATCCGGGATCATCTTATGCCGATATCGGCGGCTGGGATATATATTCCAAAGGCGATCATGGTTCGCAGAAAAGCACCTTGACCGCGCTGCGTTCTATTACCGGAAATAAACTATCCGCCCTGACCGAAGTCGGTTCCATGCCTGATCCGGATAATCTTGCCTCCGATTCGGCCGCGTTTGTCTGGTTTGTGACCTGGAATGACGGAAACGGCAGCGACCCCGATAATAATTTCTGGAGCGGAAATTTCAGCGCATCAGAAAGCACAAGCAACTATCCCTGGAATACGCCGACGCTGGCCAGGAAAGTATACAGCCATGCAAACGTCATAACGCTGGATGAATTGCCGGCGGACTATTAACCGACAAGAGAGGAACTATCATGAAGAAACTGATTTTCAGTACGGCTTTGCTTTTTATCATTTCGGGACTTTGGGCGCAGATGACCATCGAATCCGCAAATATCGCAACCTTTGACCTCAAGGCCCACACGACGGTCGGGTATGACATCGAAAATAATATGTCGGGTATGGAAACCGTGATAGACCAGATGCAGATCTGGTTTGAGATATTTCCGTATTCGACCCGCGGCGTTCCAGCAAAGGAAAGCGAGGACGTAATGGCATCTATCCGCGTTGACGGCTCGAAGTATGCATTCAAGTGGTTCGCGAAGCAGGAGAACCTTCCGGGCCAGAAAAAAACTTCTTCCGATGAATTTGTCAGCGCTTTCGAATTTGACCGGATTATAGCAGAGCTGCTGTACAAGGAGTATTGGTTCCGGATTGCGGGCACGGAACCGTCAATGTTCACGAACCGTGCATCGCTCAAATCTATTTTCGACGATGTGATCAAGGATAGCGGGAATAGCAATGTTCCCATATCAATGCTCCCCGTGGGCCAGAATCTTGTCGCCGTCAGCGATATGGAAATACCGATGACGGGCATGCTGAGCGCCGGCGCCAATTACGATCGCCTGCAGTACAATGTACGTGCGGGTTCAAAGGGTACCTGGAAGACGAACACCGGCGACGCCTGGATTGTCGGAGGCGACGTCGCCTTTTCGCCCGCGGAAAAACTCACGTTCAGCCTGAGCAGCCTCGCCGCGATGAATTATGACGAGAGCGCGCCGGGCACGAATCCGGTCGCATATGGGGCAGGTTTGGATTACCTCGTCTCTTTTACGGATAAGGTCGCGCTTCGCCCATTTGTCGGCTTTGACGGTAAATATGAAACCGTTTCCGAAAAGGCGACATGGGAAGCCGGCGGCGGATTTTTTCTCTACTGGAAAGGGCCGGACTACAAAACCACTCATGATGAAATTCACCGCTGGAACAAAACATTCCCGGTTGGTCTTTCCCTCTCGGGAAATATTGACGACAAGAAATATTCAAGCGTGATATTCTCGCTTTTTGAGGAGACAGGCCGTGATGCGCTGATCGCCAACCTCGGCGGTTTTATTGAAGTGGAAGGCATCAATCTTTTAGCCGTTGAAGGTCAGGACAGCGCGCTCGCAGCCGCGGCGCAGGTAGAATACCTGATACAGAAAAAAATCAAGCCTTATCTTTTCGGTAAATATGCTCAGGGTTATGAATCGGGTAAACTCACTGATACCGATAAGGTGACAAGCCGTGTCGGCTTGATTATCATGCCGGTCAAGCGCTTTTCTATCGATATCCGGTATGAGCGAACCGATGCGTTCGGCACAGATGAAAATCTGGATAACGGTGTGGTGACCTCAACCTTTAAAATGAAGCTCTAGCAGGCCTCGGTAATCCGTCGCTTGGCGAGGACAAGCGACGGATTACCGAGGTGGGTCCCGACATCTTTATTGAAAGTCCGGCAGCGGACATTCCGCGGCTTCTTTTCGCGCCTTGATTTTTCGGATCAGGAAAAAGGCGACAATCGTCGCAGATAAGCCGACGAGCGCGTTGCTGACCATCATGGCGATGCCGACGCCTTCGCTTCCCATATCCGTCCAGTTCTGGATGATCCACAGGGGCGGTATGCGGAACAGGAAGAGCCGGGTGATGTTGAGTATCATGGCGGTGCGGGTATAACCGAATCCGTAGAGCAGGCCCATGACCGAGCTAGAGGCCGCAAGCAGGATCGTCGCATAGCGCTCGTAATTGTATATTTTGCGTATCTCTAAAGCAAAGCCGGTGTCGCCCCGCGAGAAGAGGGTGATGACCGGATCCATGAAAACGCTCATCGCAACGAAAAAAACCACGCCGATAACCATGTTCACCGCAAACGTGCGCTTGAAAATTCCCAGGGCTCTTTTCGTGCTGCCGGCACCGAGATTCTGGCTGACGAGGGATGCTTCGGCTTCCTCGAAACCGATCGGCGG
>JAYVSC010000159.1:0-17609 GCA_043775705.1 Spirochaetales bacterium
CCGCGCACTTCCTCGCCTGGACCCGGTATAATAGGCACTTCGCGGGAATACAACACTTTCAGTTTCTTAATCCGCCTCTTTTTAATTTCCTGTCTCATAACCCGGGCAAGCGGACACACGCTTGTTTTGTGGATATCCGCAAGTTCCAGCCTTGTCGGATCAAGTTTGTTTCCCGTTCCCATACAGCTGATAATAGGAATTTTTTTTCGTTTCGCTTCATCGATTATTACAAGCTTAGCTGAAATCGTATCGATGCAGTCCACGATATAGTCATACCGGCTGAAATCATACGAACCGGCCCTGGACGCGTCATAAAAGACCTGATGAATGACCACTTCGGCATTTGGATTGATGTCGAGAATACGTTCCTTCATCGCCTCTACTTTCGGCCGTCCAAGTGTTTTATGCGTCGCAATAAGCTGCCGATTCAAATTGGACAGACACACAATGTCCGCATCAAAGAGCACAAACGAACCAATCCCGCTCCGGGCAAGGGATTCGACGACAAATGATCCCACGCCGCCAAGCCCGAAAACCGCAACCATTGTAGTTTTAAAAAACTCTGTCGAGTCAGGACCCAGTAAAAGCTCGCTCCGCGAAAACTGTGTAAGCATGTTTTCTCCGGTTTGCAGAATAAACGGAATCATCAAGGTGAATCAATATATCATCCCCAGAAATACCCCCCCCTTGCTTTTACTATATATACGTAATATATTACCTATGTGGACAAACAAAAACTTCTTTTCGGAACCCTGTTTTCAACCTCAAATAAACTTCAGACATTTGGTGACAGTTTTCTGGAGAAGCTTTCGGCAAAACAATGGTTCCTCCTCGCCGCAATACAAAGCTGCGAGCCCGAGATTCCGACTCTTACCCGCTTGGTCCCGATCGTCGGGAGCTCCCGGCAAAATATCAAACAGCTTGCCCTAAAACTCAAAAAAATAGGATTTTTGAATATCGAGGATGATCTTGTCGATACCCGCGCCGTCAGATTATCGCTCACAGAACAATGCAGGGTATACTGGAAAAACAGGGAAGACAAAGATGCTTCGTTCTTAAATGACCTGTTTTGCGGTCTTTCAGACGAAGAAATAGATTCATCCATAAAAACACTCAACAAGCTTGAGATAAATATCATCGCTTTACAAAAGAAACAATCTTCGAAGGAAATAAGGAGCTCTACATGAATCGAAAAAAGCAACAATTAAGTTACTGGTTAAAACTCGTCGGGGTTTTAAGTGTTATATGCATGGCAACCGGTTGCCTGACCGACGAATTCAAGTCAATTGAAATCACAGGAATTAGTCTGATAAATTCAAATGACGGTCGATATGAGGGTGTGTATGAAACATCATTGGTAAAAGCAACGGTGCAGGTTGTTATCCAGGATCATAGAATAAAAGATATTCAAATTACCCGTCATGAGAATGGAATGGGCAAAAAAGCTGAAAAAATCATTGCTCGTGTTATCGAGAAACAGACGACGAATGTAGATGCGATCAGCGGAGCCACTGCAAGCAGTCGCGTAATTCTTAAAGCAATTGAAAACGCGGTATCTAAGGCTGAAACGCAAAAAGGAGAAATAAAATGAGCAAGTGCGCAATACTGTATAAATCAAAATATGGAACGACAAAACAATATGCAGAGTGGATCGCTGAAATGACGGGCGGTGACCTTTTCGAGCTCCCAGGTGTATCGGTCGCAGCGCTCGCCCCCTATGAGACGGTCATAATCGGCGGAGGATTATATGCCGGCGGAATACTGGGATTTTCCTTTTTCAAAAGGCATTTCAATTCCCTGAAAGGGAAAAAAATTATTATCTTTTCCGTTGGCGCTTCCTTCAATACAGAAGCAAATAAAACGGCGATCATAAAATCTAATTTGACAGGGGAAATGCTGAACAACGTCAAATACTTCCATCTCCGCGGCGGGCTGAATTACCCTGGAATGAAACCCGTTGACAGATTTGCGATGTGTTGCCTGAAAAAAATTCAAGAAAGAAAACCGGAAGCGGAGCGGGATATCGAAACAGCGGGAATTATTGAAACCTACGGAAAAAAGGTTTCATTTCTTGACAAAAATAGTCTTGCGCCTCTGCTGGAAGCCGTCCGTCAATAAAGGGACAGCTTCACCGAAAGTGCAGGATTTCCCAGTTTCTGCGCCGGGCTTCCCTGGCAAGACGCCGGTCCGGATTTACTGCGATCGGATTTCCAGCTTCGAGAAGCAGAGGAAGGTCGTGAATGCTGTCGCTGTAAAATGAGCACTCAGATAGCGTTTGATTATAGCGTGATGCGGCCTCCAAGGCTGCATCACGCTTTATCTGCCCGAATACCAGACGACCCAGAAAATATCCTGTTGAAAGGCCTTTAGTAAATTCAAGGGAACTGCCGACATACGAATCAACGCCGAGATACTCGGCAAGCGGTTTTACGATAAAATCCAGTCCAGCCGTTGCAAGAATAATCCGGTTTCCTTCGTCCTTGAGCCGGGAAACGAGCTTCAGGGCATCAGGAAAAAAATCCAAACGCGTACGCTTGTCAAATGCGTCTACCGCTATTTCCTCCAGAAGTTCCCGGGAAAAGCCCTTCAGCGCGGTAAATCCATTGTCCAGCGCATCCAGACCTGCTCGTCCGAACCGATACGACAAATAGGTAAAAGGAATGGAAGTAAAATGTCTTGCCTTGAATAGGCCTCTTTCCTTTGCCTCGAGAGCGAAATGATATCCTGCCGACCTCCGGGTAAGCGTATGATCAACATCGAAAAAGCAGATTTTGGCCGGCATTTAATCTGCTTCCTTAAAATCAAGATAACGATGCCCTGCATTCTCGGGATCGGGATATACTCCCCTATATTGAGCGGGCAGTAACAGCGAAAGCTGATTCATGATCTCATCAACTATCAAATTCCGGTCTGCCCTGGAATAGGCGCTCTCCGGCTTTTTAATATAAAAAACTTTTCCTACCCGGAATTTAAAACGTGTTCTGCGCCATGACTTGATATTTGTCCATATTTTTTCCCCGCCGAAATGGGCCACTGGAATAATCGGCGCTCCGCTGTGAAGCGCTATTTGAACAACCCCGGCATGTCCTTTTTGAAGCTGTCCGGTTCCGCTTCGGGTTCCCTCGGGTGCGATAATCAGAATCCTCCCGGACTGCAGTGCCTCAAGGCTTTTCCTCATAGCACTTATGTCGGATGTATTCCGGTCAAGCGGAATAGCTTCCCAGGTATTTCCAAGAAAGGCGAGCACGGGATTATCCCAGGATTCCCGCTTGACTATGCTTGCCAAATCACGTGGATATAAACAAGTATAAATAAGAGGTACTTCGAGAAAATTGATATGATTCAAGATTACTATGAGAGGACCTTTTTTGGGGACATTTTTCATCTCGGAAGTGTCCACATCGCAAAATAATCCTATTATTCCCCTTACCAGCGGACTGACTATACGCGACAGGGCCTTCATGCATTTCCAGCCTGGCAAATCATTTGGATCTGTGAGGCAAGGCATTCAACCAGAAGCGAATAGCCGTCCGTGCATATGGTCTCTCCGTCGGCATGAACCACCAGCCCGCCGTGAGGCGCGCTGATTTGATATGTGGCAGATCTTTCAATCTGGATTGACGGATGCAGGGCCTGTGTCCCTTTCATATAGTGTCCCATAAGGGTAATCATTGCCCGTCTGGTTAACCGGGATGCAAGACACAAATCCAGCAAACCGTCATAGTTTTTCGCGTCAGGGGCCATAAAAAAAGTTCCGCCCATTCTTTTACCGTTCATTATAGAAATCTGATGACTCGGCTGCGTAAAAACACCCTTATCATGGGTAAGTATTATATCGGGAGCGTTTGGGTACAGAATAAAGGTTTTCAAAGCGCCGAAAACATACGCCATAAATCCATGCACATGCTTCATTTTTGCAGCTTCAAGGCCGACTATCGTATCAAATCCGGCACCAATGCCGTTCCCGAAGTAGCGTCCTTGAGGAAAATTCCCGCCGGTTATCCGGCCGACATCCATGGGGCGGCGCTGATCACGAGCAAGAACTTCAACTCCAGGTGCGAGATTCCCGGGAATGTCCGCACCATAGGAAAAATCGTTGCCACGGCCGAGGCTCAAACAGCCCATTGCCGGAAGCGCTTCCCCTCTTTCCTTTGCGATCATAAGGCCGTTAATAATCTCGTTCACGGTCCCGTCACCGCCGGCGGATACGACAACATCGAACCCTTCGCTTTTTGCGTCACGGGCAAGTTCTGCCGCGTGCCACACGCGCTGGGTAAGAAATATTTCATAATCGAGTCCCTGTTGCCTTAAAAGCGTGTTCACTTCCGGTATACGTTCACCCGCCGCGCCTTTTCCCGCTGTGGGATTAAGGATTATCTTGTATCGTTGTAAAGCCATAAAAATAATTATAATACATAATTCCGATATTCCCAAGATAATAAAAAGGAAAGGAAGGTTATCCCCCCTCCTTTCCTTTTAGTCAATTAAATCCAATAATCAGCCGAGTATTTTTTTCAAATCCGCATCAGGCGTCGTTATCGGGGTCACATTCCATTTTTCCACCAGTACTTTCAAAACATTTGAAGAGACAAAGGCGGGTAATGTCGGGCCAAGATATATATTCTTGATACCAAGGGACAAAAGGGTCAACAGAACGCAGACCGCCTTCTGTTCATACCAGGAAAGAACGATGCTGAGGGGAAGCTCGTTTACTCCGCATTTAAAGGCATCAGCCAGCGCGAGCGCCACGCGGATTGCGCTGTAGGAGTCATTACACTGGCCCATATCCATAATCCGGGGGAGCCCTCCGATTTCACCCAAATCAAGATCATTAAAACGGAACTTTCCGCACGCCAGGGTCAGAATGATTGTATCCTTCGGGGTTTGTTTCACAAAATCCGTATAATAATTACGGCCGGGTTTAGCACCGTCACAACCGCCGACCAGAAAGAAATGCTTGATTGCACCGGATTTTACTGCCCCTATCACGGTGTCCGCAGCGGCAAGCACCGTACCATGCCCAAACCCGGTGGTCAGCACATTCCCGCCGTTGATTCCTGTCATTTTCTTTCCATCAGGATAGCCGCCGAGGGCGAGGGCTTTCTGAATAAGCGGTGTGAAATCTTTCTTTCCATTTTTTTCTGCGATATGGACTATTTCTGGATAGCCGACCACCGAGGTGCTGAATATGCGGTCTGCATAGCTTGACTTGGGAGGCATCAGACAGTTTGTCGTAAACAGCACGGCGCCGGGCATTGAATCAAATTCTTTCTGTTGATTCTGCCAGGCAGTTCCAAAGTTCCCCTTCAAGTGCCCGTATTTTTTCAGTTCGGGATAGGATTGGGCAGGAAGCATTTCACCATGGGTATACACATCAACACCCTTCCCCTTGGTCTGTTCAAGAAGCTCGGCGAGATCGTGAAGATCATGGCCTGTAATGACAATAAAGGGTCCCTTTTCAATGTTTGTGGAGATCTTTGTCGGAACGGGAGTTCCATAGGTTCCGGTATTAGCCTCGTCGAGAAGGGCCATACAGGTAAGATTTACCTGACCGAATTCCATATTCAGATCCAGCAGTTCCGTAACGGTATGCGAGGCACCGAGAGCTAAAAGGGCCTTGTAGATAAAGGCGAGCACGGTACTGTTCTTTTTTCCGAGAGCGGCGGCATGATGGTAGTAAGCTGCCATTCCGCGAAGGCCGAAAAGCAAAAGAGATTTAAGGCTGCGGATATCTTCATTACTGCCGTGCCACAACGTATTCATATCCAGTTCATCCGCAGCAGAAGCGGTTCCACCCAATGCAAGGATTTCATCATCGATTCTTTTTGCCAGTACAGCAATCGCCTTGTCATCAAAACTGACATTCGTTATCGCGGTAAATAAAGCATCGATGACAAGCTCGTCCGCTTTTGACGTCGAGCCTTTTATTGCAACACGCCGCGAAAGTGCGACGAGTTTTCCGGTTAATTTGTCCTGTAAATTTGCGGTTTCTTCTTTTTTACCGCAAACTCCGTTGACTGTGCAGCCCTTGCCGCCGGCAGTCTGTTCACATTGAAAACAAAACATAGACATCTTTGTATCTCCTCTTGATATTGTAAGTATATATCAAAGCCGGACTACACTTTGTTGCTTTTGCAACGCTTTTTTTGTTTTAATATAGTTATATCGTTATTTCGATTTTATTCCCTTCAGGGTCCTGAATTACACTTTCGTAATACCCGTCTCCCGTCCATCTCGGACCATCGAGCACCAAAAAACCGCCTTTACTAAAAACAGAAGTCAGAAGATTCACTTCATCCTCACTGCCCGCAGAAAAAGCAAAATGCGCGATACCCCGGTACTGCCTCTCGGGCACAGCTTCCACCAAGTTGCTTTTCATTAGTTCAAGTCGTGCACCGTCAGCGAACGACAAAAAATATGATTCAAATCCTTTTGCCGGATTGGTGTACTTTTTTCCGGATTGAGCGCCGCAATATTCTGAATAAAAAAGTCTCATTTTTTCGAGATCCGATACCCACATGGCGACATGGCTTATTTTCATTTTGAACATACTCCTATCAATAATAGTGAATCACTCACGTACGGCTCTCCATCAAAGCTGCCGAAAAAAGCGGTACTCGAAAATCCGGCCTTCTTCAAAAAAGCCGCAGCTTGTCCTTTTCGGATCGGGTACAGCTCGACTGAATTCTTGATTATGATGTCGTTCGCTTCGTCATTCAGTATAGTATCGAAATCGATGTGCCCGTCAGCTTTGAGCGCCGAATATTGCCGCTCAAACGTAATTTTGCCCCGGTCGATTGTATCGAGGCCTCGGATATCACCATCGAGAATCCTGTCGTAGTTGATCATCTGGAATACAAAAACGCCGCCTGCATCGAGACAATCGAAAATCGTACTAAAAAACAGGAATACATCCCGCTCCCCGGCCAAATGGGGAATAGTATTACCGAGGCACGTAATAAAGCTGAATGTCTCTTCACGAAAAACAGTTCTTATTTCGAGCATATCCTCTTCCAGCAGCTCAACCCGCTCTTCTTCTCCTGGATACATTTTTTCAGCTGCCAGTTTCAGCAATTCTGCATCCAGATCTATCCCCGCAAGCCTATGAAACTGATCGGTGAATGCCGAAAGAATGGTTCCTGTACCGCAGCCGACATCAAGATAACCCCGGGTAGAGACATTGGCTGAGCCCTTTCTTATATCTATCCTGGAGAGGGACGGACTTAAAACTGCTTCAAGAAATTTGATCTGAGTTTCATCATAGGGAAACAGCAAATCATAATAAGGCGCAATGCTCGTGTAGAAATTCATTTTCCCCCCTTTTATTCGCTCCTAGATTTTTCGACTGTCATATGCCCAGTGCAAAAGGGCCTGCCTCTGGCGTCTTCTGCAAACAAGATCTCCCGGCTCACAGTTTTTCCTGATCTGCGCTACATGCCTGGTCATGGCCTTCCACCGCTTGATCTGCCGCGTGTCATCTGCACCCCTTCTTCCTCTATAATAGCGGCAATACCATTGAAACCAGCCGCGCGGATCATCCTCGTAAATCCATCCCTTCGCCTTCCAGTACCATAAGGGTTTTGATGCGTTTATCAGGAAGTAATTGTACTCGCTTTTATGTTCTTCATGGCAAAGTCTGGCTTTTTCAAACCAGGAGGAGGGGAATTCGGAGCGGCAGTCCGTCATATACTTCCCGCCGAACACGCCGAGCTCGAGCATTTCTTTCGGCGTTAACTCCGGCTTAAAGGAGGGATCAAAGTTGTATCCTTCCTGCTCGCTCAGTATATATTCATACCCGCACTGCATCAAATCATTGACCTTAATCAAATCACCTTTCACAAAGCCTCCCGGACAATTCTCTTTGCAACTACAGTATAGTGCTTAATACTCATTTTTGTAGTATTTTATTTACAGCAGTTTGTAAGGAGCCTTTTATCAGACACAACCGTTTTTTAAGTACTGGATTGGCTATGTGCATCCTTTTTCTCGCCTCGGCTCCCATCGTTTTTGCTTCCGGCGGTCAGGACGGCCGAAGCTATCTCGGCGATGTGGAAAAGGAAGCAGGAAGCCCTCTCACCGAGGAAGAAAAAGATATTGCTGCATCGGTATTTGTCTTTTATAATGCGTATTACGGATACGAAGTCAGGGATATCACGCCGGAAAAAGCCGCCAAACATATGAGTGCGACGGAATATGCAAATACGGTCAAACAAGCCGCGAAGGTATCCAAAAACAAGGCGGCAAAGGGCCTCATATCGATGGGAAAAGGCGGAGAAAAACTGATGAAGGCACTTATCGTAACCACCGAGGAAGCAGCGAAAGCGACGGGTTCCTGGATCGAGAAAAAATCAAAATAATATGATGAACGAAATAAATAATTCCGAGTTTCACAAATGCTATAAATGTTTCCGCCCGGTAAAATCCTGTTACTGCTCATCCCTTGTTCAGGCAGATACGGGCATCAAGTTCGTTTTTTTGATGCATCCGAAAGAGGCTTACCGGCAAAAAACAGGGACAGGCCGCCTCGCCTCCCTGTCCCTTATCGATTCCGAAATTATAATCGGAATCGACTTTACCTATAATAAGCGCCTCAATGCCCTTATAAGCGGAGAAGGGGAATATGCACAGTATTTTCCCGTCGTGCTTTACCCATCGAAGGATGCCTACTTTACAGATACCCCCGCCTTCAGGCAGGCAATAGGCAATAAAAAACTGCTGGTAATTCTGGTGGACGCAACATGGTTTTTCGCCCAAAAAATGGTCAATGCAAGCGCCAATCTCAAGCCCCTGCCGAAACTTTCATTTAAAAATGAATACCGCTCACAATTCATCATAAAAAAACAGCCGGCTCCGGCCTGCCTTTCAACAATCGAATCTTCCTTTTATTTGATCGAGGAATTGAAATCTGCCGGAATCGCAAATCCGGCAGCCGATGTATCAGGCCTTATGAACGTTTTTCACCAAATGGTCGAATTCCAGCAGTCCTGCACGCAAACCCGACATGAAGAGGAAGCTGCCAAGCAGTTCCCCGATCTTTTTTCTTTTCCTCATTCAAGCGTAAGCGTCGACAGATAGGCATCATAGGAACCCTGCGCATCCTGTACAGCCTTTCTTGCGGTATCTATCTGAGCGGATAGCGCATCTATCTCGTTGTCCGAAACGGTAAGCTTTTTCAAATAATCTTTTCCCTGCTGGGTATCGTTTCCTGCTGCCTGCAGGTTTTGCCGGATACGGCTTTGCTCGTTTATTTTGTCTGTCTTTTTTGTTTCCAGCAAAACAAGAGCCGCCGAGGCTGTATCTGCCTTGCGTTTAAACTCCACAGCCTTTTCAAGAACGGCTTTTACCTTGGCAGGAATGTCCTTGGACGACGAATAATATAAAATAGTATCCAGTTTCTGCTGTGAAAGGATTACCCGTTCCTGTACCGGGGAGCGTTCCTTGATATCGAGAGACGCTTCTGCGTTTGCAGCAAGAAGAAGGCTGAACCGATAGAGGGTATCGGTTTTTTCATCATATTTTACCGGAAGAATGAGCTGGGAATTGGACAAAATCGGATGCTCGATAACCATGGTACGTTCCTGGGAAGAAGCATTCCGGAAGGTATAGGTTTTGGTATAGGTGTACTGACGGGTTATTGTCATTACCCCTTTAGTCATTACCACAGACGCCGTCTCCTTGGAAGTGTTTCCGGATACGCTGCCGTTTACCGATAAATCCTCGCCGAAAGCGATTATCCGCTTTTCATTTTCCGGATAAAATTCTATCAGCGCGTCCCCCGCATACGTTCCGCCGTCAAACACGGTTATGGGTCCGGCCGGCAGCTTCATCCCTGTCGAATTGGTCAATTCCGCACAAAGGAGGGGATGCTCGCTTTTTCCCGTCATCCCTTTTTCCATAGAAAACACCGATATCTTACGGGCTTTCACTTCGCTTTCCACAAGTGGAATCATCGCGCTCTGCTGACGGGCCAGAGTTACCGGTTTTTTTACCGTAAAGGCAAACTGATCGCCTGCCGCACTGGTACGGGTTGTCTCGAGAACCCCGCCTGTCAATGTAGAGAAATCCTGTTTCATCTCGGATAGATTCTTTTCTTTCGCCATACTGCCTGCGCTTGCCCGCATCGAAGGGGAAGGAGCCGGCGCATAGTCGGAGAGGGATTCTTCGGCATCCATCCTGCCGTACCCTGAGTCAAAGGTTTGCGCTTCCGCGATGCCTGCAATTGAAAGCGGCAGTACAGGGCGGGTAAGATTGAGCGGCGGGTATAAATTCTGTATAAAAGAAACAGGCCGTCCGGTTACCAGGGACAATTCAACCCCGTTCCAGTCCATGTCACCGGTATTGTCGATTATTGCCCAGCCTTGAAGAAAGGGTTTCCCTCCCGCAAGGTCAAGCCGGTAGGAAACCTTCCAGACGGGAGAAGCAATCACGTAACCGAGGGTAACAGACCGGGACCCCTTGCCGTTCAGATTTACCTGCAGCTTTCGTGTTTGAGCATCCTTGGACGACGCAATCAAATCCAGTGCCCGGTTCAAGTCGTCAGCAATTTTTTTATCAGTGAAGGTAAAAGAATCGATTTCGTTCAAACCGATCACTTTTATCCCTTCTTTTGTGGAAAGAGACACAAATGCGGATAAAGGCTGGTTCTCCGCTCCGGGCCGCTGCTCAACGCCGATAATACGCCCGACAATAGCCTTCGGAGTAAAAACCTGCATCTCGGCGCCTCTCAAACTGTCAAGAATCTGCGCTATACCGGGATTTCCCGAAAGATCAATCTTCAAACTTTTCAGGGTTTTCAGAAGGGTGTCTTCAGACGGATAGGTCACCGAGGGAGACGTAGAGGAAGGATCGCTGATTACCAGGGATTTCAACACGTCATTCACGGCGGAAACATTGAAGGGAAGTGTCGCAGAAACAGAACCGTCTATCACTGACGTGTGCTCGAAATACCCGACGCCGGATGAAAAAAGGGCAATTCGGGTCACCGGAATGTCGGTTACAGCCGCGTTTTGAGCAGAAAGCCAAAAGGCACCTAAAAGAAGCACTGTAATCGCGGATACATACCGTATACGCGCGCCTGATTCATTTTTCATTTGTTCCTCCTGTAAAAATCGTCAATTCTCTGCATATATAATTCACGCGCATAAAAATATGCGCCTATGTGCGGAGCTTCAGGTATTATGACGCTTTCTGCTCCCAGAGCAGATGCCTTTTCCATCATTTTTTGCACCATTCCCGGCGGTATCAGCACATCTTTTTGTCCATGAAAAAACAGAATGGGAACCGTAATTCGGTTTATCATTTTTATCGGACTCATTAATCCAAAGCGAACTCCGGATAAAAGCCAGGATACAAGACTGGTTCCCTGTACGATGCTTAGGGATACAAATTGATTTTTTACTACTAGATACAGAAGCCGAATAAAGGTTTCGGTATATGAAGCATAAGATGAATCGGAAATAACACCTTTCACGCATGGGGGGAGTCTACTGGACAATCCGCAGTACATAAGCACCGCCGCGCCTCCCATCGAAACACCATGTAAAAACACCGAAGATGACGGATAGTTTACACTTATCAGATCTACCCACAGGGCAATGTCATCGGCCTCACGATAACCCATGGTCATCTTCGTTCCCCCGCTTTCACCGTGCGCACGCAGATCAATGCATAGCACATTCCAATACCGCTCATGGTATTCCTCGGCAAGATATCCCATCCCGGCTCCTGAGTCCATCATCCCATGCACCAAAATAACCGTCTTCTCGTACTGTCCTTTTTCTGTTGTTTTGGAGGAAGACCAATAATAACCTGCAAGCCGGAGGCCTTCCCGGGTAACAAGAGACAATTCTTCAAACTCGTGATTTTCACGACGTCCATTCCACCGGTCTTTTGCTTCATTCAGGGCGTCCATTATGCGGGGATTTTTTGTATGTGCCAAAATTACCGAATTTCCACTGGAACCGGATGCAGTTTTCGACTCGAGCGGAATGCGGTTAACTGTCAAAGTAGTAAGATAAACGATCAGTCCCGCGGCTGCAGAGAAAACACACCAACCGGAAAAAACCAGCACTACACAAAAAATAAAAACCATCTATCTTCCTTTTCACGAATAACCACATTTTTATCCGGATTATATGAGCAATTGTATCACATAAAACCCTTCAAACCCGTCCTGTCTCTTCACCGTTTGATAGGTCCGCAGAAAAGTGACACCAATAAACAAAAAGATATGCTATACTTGTTTTACATGACTACAAAAGAAACCGCCGATGCCCTGATATCCGGGCTGACCTCCGTTATTCGCGGAAAAAACAAGCAAATAGAAATTTTCGTCGCTTCGTATTTGACCGGCGGACATGTGCTTGTCGAAGATTTTCCCGGTCTCGGCAAGACCACCCTCGCCAAAACCCTTGCCCATCTTGTGAGCTCAAATAGCAATCCCGACAAAACTTCGGCCGTGTTCAAGCGAATTCAGTTTACCCCCGATCTCCTTCCCTATGACATTACCGGTGTTGATGTGTTTAATCCCCAGGAACACTGTTTTGAATTCATGCCAGGCCCGGTATTTTGCGATATTCTCCTGGCGGACGAAATAAACCGAACAACCCCGAAGGTGCAGTCAGCCCTTCTTGAAGTCATGGCCGAGAAACAAATCACTTCCAGCGGAATTACCCGAGAGGTGAGCGACCTTTTTTTCGTGGTGGCTACGCAAAACCCCGTTGAAACAGAAGGAACCTACCCATTACCCGCGGCTCAGCTAGACTGGTTTATGATACGTCTTTCCCTGGGTTACCCCGATGAAATATCCGAACTGGCTATTCTTCATCAGGATCCGTCACAATCAATTCTTCCCGGACTTCGGCCGGTTGTCGCTTCCGCTGACGTCTCTTCGGCGAAAGAGGAACAAAAAAACGTTTATTGTCACCCTGTTCTCGAACAGGCAATGGTCTCAATCGTGCGCGCAACAAGAACACATCCTTCATTTGCGCTCGGCGTTTCTCCCCGCGGTGTTCTTCACCTACTTCATATTGCCCGTACGTTTGCGCTCATCAAGGGACGGTCATGGATTGTAGACCAGGATATAATTAATTTGACGGTTCCTGTTCTCTGCCATCGAATCATTCCGAAAGAATCGCATATGGATATCCCTGCCTTGATAAGCAAGATCACCGCGGAGACGTTACGAAAAATCGACAATAAAATAGATTGGACAAAAGGTTCAGTGCAAGATGAGTCTCTCTAAATCAGAAAAAATTCCTTTTGTTTCAGGAAGGGGTATTGCATACATCCTCGGAGGTCTCGTTTTCCTTATTAGCGGATTGATCCGGGGAGAACTCATATCTACGATTTGCGGATCAACGCTTCTCATATATGCGCTTTTTTCTTTTATTCTAGCCATCATCTCGTTATTTTATTGGCGGAAAAAAACACTGGAACTTTCCTGGAAAAATAAAGAATATATCCATATTTTCGTTCCCGGCGAACGGCAGCGCCTAGTAAATAGTATATTTTATCTGTCAGAAATTTCATACTCTATCAGATATTCAGTTTCTCAAAATGACAGCGAAACCCGTTCTTTTATTTTACGCATCCCCTTTTCAAAAATTTCTACTGTCTTTCAAATACCAGTTGCCCTGCGTGGTCTGTACTATCCCTCTGGACATCAATTGATTGTTCGCGACTTTACGCATTTTTTCTCTTTTTCAGCACGGAAAAGCCGAACGGATTTACAGGAGCCACTAACCATATTTCCGTTTCCCGAAAATCCTGACATCCTTGCTTTTCCTTCAAGTCAAGTCGGGAGAACACGGGGAAAGAGCACATTCAGACGCTCTGACGATCTTTTTGAAACCCGTGCGTACAGTCCCGGAGACGATCCACGAAAAATCAACTGGCGAGTTTATGCTCATACAGGGGAATTATCGATAAGACAAGGGGATCTTCTTCCCCCGCCGGCGACAGAATTCTACCTTGTACTCAATACATACAATCCGGGTCTTATTTCGGAATACAATCGAAACTTGTTTGAAATATTGATCAATCGCGCATCCTTCATTGCGCTTCAATTGATAAATGAACAAAAAACCATATCATTCATTACCCTGAACTCCGAAGGAAAAATGCAACAAAGCCGTATCAGTGCCCTGGACCCTGACGTCAAGACAACTATCCTTACTCTTTTTTCAATCCCTCAATTAACGAATACCGAAATTCCTTGGAAGGAAGTGTTTTCCAGCCTTTCGCATAATTCCACTCTTCTCTTTTTCACCATGCCTCAGCCTATTTCGATTATCAATTCATTTACCTTCACCTCAAATAAAATTTCTTTTTTTCTTGGGCCTCTGCTGCCTGAAGCTGGAAAGCCTTCAGTCCTTTCCGTTTTTCAACACTTATTATTTCTCGGAATTTCTCAAAAACCCCTTTTTGCCTCACCTGTTTTTCAAAAGGCTTTACTCCAAAATACGGCCTCCTTGAAAAAAAGGGGGGTGAATGTTGCAAAAATTTAACCTCTCATTTATACTGCGCCTGCTATCTTTTTCAATGCTTTTTTATATTCCGGGTCTTTATATTCCGGTGATTCTTCCCGTCTTCGTATTACCCCTTATTACTTTTTGTATTATTATTTTGTCAGTTCTATTCGAAAAAATGCACCTTCGATTATTTCCTTCACTACTAATTTCAATAGTCTTGGTGTTTGTAATGTTTTTTCTACTTCAGTCTGTTTTCAGTGCCTTGCACACCACCAAATCTGACAGTGTTTTTCTCCATATCGGTCTTTCCATGTGGATTTTTTTTCTCGTATTTCTTTTTTCATTTATTTCCTCTCTTTTTTATTTACGATCCGAAAAATGGAAAGTTTTTGAACCGCTGCTGCTCATTCTAATCATTTGTCTGCTTTTTTGGTCGCAAAGCAATCATACGCTGACGTTGTTTTCACATCCGATCAAGGCAACAATTTATATTCTCGTTTTTATAAGCATCCAATTGATTCAAGCGCTTCTGCTCTCCCGGAATACCTCCCATTCTTTATGTTCATTTTTTTTATTTTTGCCTGTTTTACTGATATGCGTATATTTCATATCGCAAACCTATAATGCCCTTTCTGTATCGACTAATGGCGGATTGATTCAGCCGACCTTATTCAGATTCGATTTTTCCCCGTTTTTATCACTTCAAAACGAAATAAAACTGAATGACAAACTTGTACTGATAGTTCATACAAAACAGGAAAATACCAATAATATGCTCAGACGGGTCTACCTTTCAGGATGGAATGAGCGAAAAGGATTTTTCGAAGAAAATGCTCCCGGAGAAGATCCTCAAATCAAGCAGGTCCCCTCAAAATATACCACACTCACCCATTTCCCCTTTAAGCTCAGAAGTCCTGCCGAGCAGGAATTTTTTATCGTCAACTTCGACCCTTCCGCCCTGATCGCAATGGATTATCCCGTCTCTATCACTCCATACCGGATTTGGAACTCGACGGCATTTAATGGAGCCTATTTAGTTACCAGTCAAAGTACCGGCTTTATGCCGTTTGAATTATATGACAGCAAAGCGCCAACAGGCGAAATTACTGAAGGCCTTTCTGCAGACGGGTTGTCGTTTTACACAAAAATTGATACCGAGAATAAAAAACTCATTACTCCGCTTGCGGAATCTTTGATCGAAAATATTCCCGGATATTATGATCGTGTGTTGGCTCTCACCTCTTACCTTCGTGATGGGGACTACCGCTATTCGTTAAAACCCGGAATCGCACCAAACGGAAATCAGCTCACTTACTTCTTGTTTGAAACAAAAAAAGGGTACTGTACTTACTTTGCTTTCTCCCTTTGCCTGATGCTGCGGAGCGTTGGAATACCTGCACGAGTGGCCGCAGGTTTTTTCATTCAAAGCGATTCCGGAGCTCTTGATTATTATCCCGTACGTGCAAATATGGCTCATGCCTGGGTTGAAGTGTTTTTTCCACAGTACGGCTGGGTTTCCTTCGATCCCACTACCAGTAAATTCGCGGAAGGTGAAGACCATCTTTTTTCGACCAATCCCGGAGGAGACGAATTTATTCAGCTATTGAATGAAATCATCGACAAACGAAATCTTCTGATGCCGGATTCAGAAACCGAATCCGATCTCTCATCTTCAAATGCACTGCTGCGTTTCCTGTCTTCGTATATACTGAATGCGCGCAATACCCTCTTTATGTGTATTATCATAGCTCTGTGCTTGATCCCTGTTTCGCGGGTTGCCTATTCCGCGTATGTGATACATTATTCCAAAAATAACCGAAAGGTAATACTCATGATTTCAAAAAAAATGTACCGCCTATTACGCCGAAAAGGGAAAAAGATGCAGCCTTCCCAAAGCCGGCAGGATTTTATCGATTCATTGCATGATGATGACTTATCATTCCTCTTTGCCCTGGAACAGAAAGCCCGGTACGCCCCCGTCTGTAACCGTGAGGACACTCTGAACGCAAAGGATATAATCAAGGCGCTTTTAAAACGCTATTCGCCTCATTTTTATTTCTTTTGTCTATTTGTTTTGCTTTCCGCCAGCATTTCCCCGGCACAGTTGAGTGCGCAAACAATTCCCGATTCGTCCGTCACCATTGAAACGTCAGATTTGCTTGTTTCCCAGGCTCAGGAAGCGATTACGGTCGAAAACTGGGAAGCCGTTATTTCAATTCTAAGCGATGGTATTCGCTTATATCCTTCAAACCCGGTGTTTCATTTTATGCTTGGCGATCTCTACTACTCAAAAAGCCTGTTTGCTCCTGCCTATAAGGAATTTACAAGGGCGAATACCCTCGGCTATACCAATAACGAGATATACTCAAGGCTTGCCGATTCGGCAAGTTCTCTTAATCTTGATGAAAAGGCGCTGGACTATTTAAAAATATTTCTTCAGACAAGCCCCGATGATTTATTTTCCTGGTCAAACTACGGATGGCTTTGCTATAAAACACACCGGCTTGATGAGGGAATAACATCCCTTCTTAAGGTTACCGAGACCTATGGCCCTGACAGTAATATTTATGTTGGGCTCGGAAACCTATATACAGCTTCGTTTGATTATTTAAAGGCTAAAAAATTCTATACTCTCGCTATCAAATTAGCGGAAGAAAAAGCCCAGCCGTATTTATCTTCGATTTATTACTACAACCGCTCTATTTTAGAGGAGGTTTTTTACAATTTTGATGATGCATATAAAGACACGACAAAATCTCTCTCATCATCCGCCCGCTCATCCGGTTATCTGATGCAGGGAGAACTGGAATTGCGGAGGCTGAATTATCAGGGGGCGTTTACCCAATATATCAGCGCTTTTTCCCTTGATTCCACCCCGCTGGCGACTATAGGTCTTGCCGACACGCTGCTTCAAGCGGGTTACCCCGAAGAAGCCGGCCGTTATATTTCTGCACTGCAAAGCAAGACGGATCTATCCTGGATAGCAAATTACGGTACTACAATAGATCAATATACCGCTGATCTTCATAAGATCCAAAAGGATTTTTATCGTCTTAAATTGAACATGGAAAAAAGGAAGGTTGTCCACAATTTATCCACATATATTTCTCGTTTATGGAACATCTGCACTTTTTCACT
>JAYVSC010000160.1:0-14607 GCA_043775705.1 Spirochaetales bacterium
CACCAGATTCCGGATACGGACGCGTCCTTCGTGCTCGCCGACGCCTACAAGGCCGATGCTCTCGTGCTTGCGATGCCGACCTACGAGTATCAGATGTTCCCCCCTATGGCCCACATCTTGGACCTTTTCGAACGCAAGCACTTTACCGGAAAAAAGGTGCTTCGTCTCGGCAGCTGGGGCTGGGTCGGCGGGGCGAAAAAAGAATACGAAGCAAAGATCGCCGCTTTCAAATGGACCAGCATCGAGTCCTATGAATGGCAGGGAGTGCCCGCAAAAGAAGACCTCGCAGTGCTGAAAGAAAAAGGCCGCGAACTCGCAAAACTGGTAAAAGCTTAAAAGGAGAACATATGCTGAAGGCACTCGAGAAAAACACCAAATGGCAGGGACGAAAGGGACCGCTGGTTCTCGTCATCATGGACGGAGTCGGATACGGTAAATATAAGGAAGGGGACGCAGTCCAGGAATCGCGCATGGACGCGCTGAACGCAATCGCCTCGGTGAGCCCGGTGACAAAGCTGCGTGCCCACGGAACCGCCGTCGGCCTTCCCTCGGACGAGGACATGGGCAACAGCGAAGTCGGCCACAACGCGATAGGATGCGGCCGGGTATTCGCCCAGGGAGCCAAGCTGGTGACCGCCTCGATCGCGACGGGCGCGATGTTCACCGGCAGTACCTGGACAAAGCTGATCACGAACGTAAAAAATAACAATTCAAAGCTTCACTTTATAGGCCTATTCTCGGACGGGAATGTACACTCGCATATTGATCACCTGAAGGCTATGCTCGAACAGGCAAAGAAAGACGGAGTCAAGACCGCCCGTGTGCATACCCTTCTCGACGGCCGCGATGTCGGCGAGACCAGCGCGCTTCTGTTCATCGATCCCTTCGAGGAATACCTGACAAGCCTGAACGGCGGAAAGCCGGGCGCAAACGGCACCGATTTCCGCATTGCCTCGGGCGGCGGACGCATGTTCATCACGATGGACCGCTACGGAGCCGACTGGTCTATGGTTGACCGAGGCTGGGGCGTGCATGTACTCGGGAAGGGCCGCCAGTTTCCCTCGGCCCACGAAGCTATCGAGACATGGAGAAAAGAAATTCCCGGCATTATTGATCAGGATCTGAAGGAATTCGTCATCGCCGAAAACGGCAAACCGGTAGGTACTATCGAGGACGGCGACTCGGTCATATACTTCAACTTCCGCGGCGACCGCGCCCTCGAGATGACCGCGGCCTTCGAGACCGGCCCGTCGTTTGACAAGTTCGACCGAGTTCGCGTACCCGCCGTGGAATACGCTGGCATGATGGAATACGACGGCGACCTGCACATACCCGCGCAGTACCTGGTAACCCCGCCCGCGATCGACCGCACGATGAGCGAGTACCTGTGCGCGACCGGCACGAGGATGCTCGCCATCAGCGAGACCCAGAAATACGGACACGTCACCTACTTCTTCAACGGAAACAAGCTCGGCAAGTTCGACGAGAAGCTCGAGACCTACGTCGAAATCAAGAGCGACGTGGTACCCTTCGAACAGCGCCCCTGGATGAAATGCGCGGAAATAACGGACTATGTCCTCGAAGCAATTGCCTCCAGAAAATATGATTTTATCCGACTGAACTTTCCCAACGGAGATATGGTCGGGCACACCGGAATCTATCAGGCTGTCATCTGTTCGATGGAAGGCATGGACCTCCAGATCGGCCGGCTGCGCAAGGGCATCGAAGCCGCGGGCGGCATCATGCTGCTGAGCGCCGACCACGGAAACGCAGATGACATGTTCGAGCATGATAAAAAAACCGGAGCGGTAACCATCAAGAAAGACGGCAACCGCCAGGCTAAAACCAGCCATTCGCTCAATCCCGTTCCGTGCATAATCTATGATCCTTCATCGAAAGGAGAGTATGCCAAGGATCTGAAAGAAGGTCTCGGGATTTCTTCGCTTGCCGCGACCTGCATCGAATTGATCGGCTACAAGCCTCCCGCCGATTATGATCAGTCCGTACTGAATTTCAAGTAAGTTCTTTTATCACAGAAATGAAAAGCGCCGTTCCTGTACGGCGCTTTTTTTTTCATCCGGACTTTACTGAAGAGCCTATCCTCGGGGCAGCGATTGACAAAAAAAGGGAAACACGGATACTTAAGCCATCCGGAGTATCAAATGACAGAAATCGAAATTAAGGCCCATGTATCGGATCCCGCAAAAACCGAAAAAATCATCCGGGCCTTTGCCGAATTCCGGAAGGAATCGGTCAAGAGCGATGTGTACTGGAAAAAGGGCAGCAACGGTCCCGGTGGAAACGCGTCCTCGGATATTTCCTCGGACAAGCGTGTTGTTACCGCGGCGGTTTCCATCGCGCTCACCATGATAGTCGCTCTTGTCGCCGTCGTCTGCGTTATAGCCGGCGCAGGGAAATTCACCATCATCGCCCTGTGCGGCGGAGCACCCTTCCTTTCCGCATTCGCGGCCCTCATCGCAAGACTCCGTTCCCGCAGGCCCCAAGAAGGGAATCCCTCGTTCAAAATCCGCATCAGGGAAGAAAAAAATGATGAAGGCGGACAGGGAGAGATCTTCGTTACCTACAAACGCAAAGAATTGCAGGGACGCATCGAAGTGAATGACGAGAAGGAATTTTCGATTGATAACCGAAGCGATTTCGAGGCGCTTCTTTCCGATCTCGATTTTTCTCAGGCGATATGCAAAGAAAAAAAAACCCGGACCTTTTCCTTCGTTTCACCTGACGGTGTCGAAATAACCATCGAGCTTTCATTTGTAAGCGGGCTCGGGAATTTTATCGAGATTGAAATCCTGGCCGACTCGCCTGACGAAAGCGAAATCGCGCGCGATCGGGACCTGCTAAAATCAACCCTCTCCCGTTGCGGCATTCCCGAATCGGCAATAGAGGCGCGTTTTTATACAGACATGCTCGCTTCTATAAGTCAGCAATAGAACTGGTTATATGCCTGCGCTGCCAAGTGCCGAAAAAATAGTAGCACACAGACCCGGCCATCCCGACAATATAGCCGAAATCTATTGACCACCATATTCCGCTGGTACCCCAGATCCCGGACAGAATGAGCGCAAGCGGTATGCGCACAATCCACATGGCGGTCAGCGTCATCAGCATCGGGAACACGGCTTCGCCTGCGCCTCGGATCACACCCGAGAAAACGAACATGATTGTCTGCGCGATATAAGCCAGGGCCACGATTCTGAGATATTCAAAGCCGATACGGACGACTTCCTTGTCCGAGCTGAATAGCGTGATGAGGATATTTCCGAACAGAAGAAAAACCGCAGCGAGGGTGCAGGTAATCGCAAGTGCGATTATGAGGCCGTACCGCAAGCCCCTCTTCACCCGCTCCATTTGACCGGCTCCCAGATTTTGTCCGGTAAACGTGGAAATCGCCATGCCGATATTCATGGCGGGCATAATCGCAAAACTGTCGAATTTGCTGGCTGCGGAAAACGCGGCGGCCGGATTGGTGCCGAAACTGTTCACGACGCCGGTGATTGTCATAAGTCCGGCACCGACCAAACCCTGCTGAATACCGGAAGGCAATCCGATTTTCATGATTTCCGCGAATATTTCCCTGTTAAATTCAACCTTCAGGAAATTTATGGCGAAAACGGGATTGTTCTTTTTCAAGTACAAAATGGTCCAGATGAGAGATACGGTCTGTGCTATTACGGTTGCGATCGCTACCCCGGCAATTCCCCATCCGAAAAAAACGACAAAAACAAGATCAAGAATGATGTTTATGATCGTGGAAATTATGAGCGCGTATAAGGGTGTCTTCGAGTCGCCGAGGCCGCGCAGGATAGCAGCAATGGCATTATAGCCGAAACTCACCAGCGAACCGCCAAAAATTATCCGCAAATACAGCACCGCACCCTCAAACACATCCTGGGGCGTATTCATCAGATTCAGAATGGCGGGTGCCCCTATCAGACCGAGAATGGTTACCGCAAGGGAAAAGACGACCATCACGAAAATAGTGGTGTCTATCACCTCACGGACTTTATCCATTTTTTTTGCGCCAAAGTATTGCGCTACAAGGATATTGCTGGCCATTCCGAAGCCCATAACCAGGGCTACCGAAACGAATATGACGGGAAAGGACTGGCCGACGGCGGCAAGGGCTTGTTTGCCGATGAACTGGCCGACCACTATACTGTCCACTGTATTATAAAACTGCTGAAACACATTTCCAAGCAGCATTGGAAGGGCAAAAAACAATATGACCTTCGCCTCATGACCTTTGGTTAAATCTTTCATACTTTTTTAATGTTAGCTGAATGCATAAGTGAGGTCAAGGGCGCTTTTTAACATTCGAATTTACATTACTGTAATGTTTTTGGACTTGATATGCATTATATTTACAGTATCACTCCGGTACAGACAAAACGGCTAAGGCATATATTAATTTTCTGGTGTTGCTTGCAAGTGCTTTACCAGAACCTCCTTGAGAAATGCTTTGGCGCCAGTCTATACCGGAGTTTTTTTTATTTTGGTCTGCAGAATTATTCCTATGCACAATATAATACTACCCTGCACGCGAATGCGGGGTCAGCTGAATTCCACCGGAGCGTCATTCTTTTCCCCGCCGGTAACAAAGCCCATAGAGACAAAGGCCAGCACGAAAAACACCGCGCAAAAAAGAAACATAGAACGGTATCCCGCGATATCGATAATCGCGCCGGCGAAAGCGGGGGCGACGATGGCGGCGAGCTGGGAGAAGGTATAGTAAAGCCCGGTGTATACGCCGATATTGCTGTGATGCGCCATCTGCCAGAGCATGGGAAAAGAGTTGGCAACCACCGCTATCCAGAATACACCGAAGCCGAACATCAATCCCCAGAAATAAAATTTCAGGACACCGCTGCCGGCCCCGAGCATCGCGCCGAAGGGCTCAAGAAAGAAAACGCACACCGTCAGAAAAGCGATAGCCAACAGCGAGATGCGAATTATCCGCTTTCTACCCCATTTGCTCGCCGCATAGCCCATCGGGATGGCGGCTAGGGCGGACGCTATGCCGACCATACCCATGGCAAGGGGTCCCTGTCCTGTAGTAAGGCTGAATGTGCGAATGCTGAATTCTGTAAGAAAAGGCACTACGCCTTGATATCCCACAAACCACAGGAAAAGACTTATCAATACCAGCAAACCGCTTTTATCCTTTGCGGTAAACACGAACTTGATGCTCTGAAAAAAATGTACTTGCGGATCAATCCCGGTTTTTTCGCCGTTCACCGCCGCGGTGCTTTTTTCACGGATAAAAAAGAAAAGGAAAATCACTGCAAGGAGCACAAACACGGCTCCGGCGGGAAAAGCCAGACGGTTTTTCGTCGCACCCAAAAAGGGAAGGATAATATCGACATCCATAAGCCGGGCAAGAAAAAGCGTTCCGACTATAGCCGCGATATTTCCCATTGTATTGATCACCCCGTTTGCCTGCGAGCGGTATTCGCCGGGAATGATATCCGGCATCAGGGCGACCACAGGACCGCGGGCCGATTGTTTGAAGAGATTAAGGAAAACCAGCAGAATGATCAGGGCAAAAAGGGAATACTCGGCTGCATACGGAATGAGGCCGAAACAGACGGCGGACAGGGGAAGAAGCACGACGATCCAGGGCATGCGCCTTCCGATACGGGTTCGGGTATGGTCGGACCAGACAGAGACAATCGGAATCAGAAAGAGGGCGAGCAGATTATCCAGGGACATCAGGAGTCCGATCACCGATTTCAGGGGGATATACTTGGCCAGAAAAATCTGGACATAGCTGTCATACAGGGGGTCCATCATACCCATGGTAAAAAATCCGAAACCGATCAGAAAGGTAACCGGCAGATACAATTTAAACCCTGTTTTCTTCGTTTCCATATAAACCCCTTTCATGGTATTATATCATGAAAAGGGAGTTATAAATAAAATGATTTCGCAAAAAAACAACCGAGGTGCGAAGGAAATCAATCCACGCTCCATACTGCCCGAGGGCTGGCCGACCTGTCTGGGCCATCGCGGGGCCTCCTCCCTTGCGCCGGAAAACACCCTTGCCTCATTCGCCCTCGCGCGGAAGCTCGGATGCAGGGGAGTCGAGTTCGACGTACATCTCTGTAAAAGCGGCGAGCTCGTCATCGCCCATGATTTTTACCTTGACCGCATTGCGGGCCTTCATTCACGCATCGAGGACCTGAGTTTCGCCGACCTTGCGCAGATAGATGTCGGATCATTTTTCAACGGGCGTTTCCCCGAATCTGCCAAAGCGCGGTTTTCCGCCGAACGCATCCCTACCCTCGATGCCCTTCTTGAAACCGTGGGACCGGACATGTTTCTCGATATCGAATTGAAACTGGATACAGTCCATGCCGGCCCCCTGGCGGAAAAAACCGCGCATTGCCTCGCGCGGCATAACCGGACGAACTGCATTGTCTCCTCATTCCACCCGCTCGCCCTGCGCGCCTACAAAAAATACGGCGCCCACAAGACCGCCGCCATCTACTGCGCCGACCATTCAGTGCCCTTTCTGATGCGGCACCGTGAATGCCTCTATCTCTCGGGTGCGGACATAAAAAAACCGGCCCTCGACATCACTCTCAAGTCGAAAAACTTCGAGTGCGGAAAAAGGCCGGTCATTGTCTGGACGGTAAACTCCGTCCCTGAAGCGAAGGCCCTTCTTGAAGGCGGAGTGACGAGCATCATCACGAACAGGATACAGGACTTCCTGCCTTCCCAGGGAAATCAGTAGGTATCCGTGATGCTCCTGACCGTCAGGAGGCTCCGGAAAGTTTCAAGGCTCATCCCCTCATGGACGGTTCCCTGAGCGGGCGAATCGGAAAATATTTCATCCTTCATCACTTTGACGGCAATCGAGTCGCCCGCGCCAAGGTCGAAGTAATTTACAGAAAACAGGGCATCGCAGCCGATGGTTTCAAGCTCGATAAACCGTGCAAAGGCTTCCGTGCGTACCTCGATCTCGAATGAGTCTCCCTTATCCGTGACAGAAAGCTGTATCCCGCATTTTTTGTATTCGAAATGCTTTGACTTTACGAAGAGCACCGAGCCTTTCACGTTCGCGCACGGTATGTCGTCCTGTAAAAATTCGTACATCAAGTAGGCATTGCGCAGGGCATTCACGTTCGTGAGAATATCGGCGAAATCCCGCGCGAACGCACAGGTGTCCGTGAACGGGGGAACCGTAAGCACCTGTTTTCTGCTCTCGATAATTATCCCTCCGCTAATCGAGCGCGAATCGTCGCAGAGTCTCCATATCAGGGAACCCGATACGGGCAAAGGAGTCTCATTGGTCACATGCAGCGCGACTGCCGTCCCCTCTTCGCACGCAGAAACCAGAACCGGGGAAAAAAAACGTTTCGATACATAGTGCAGGGCCTTCCACCGGCCGAAATAGTCTATGCTCGACCAGGAAGCCACGGGCCAGCAGTCGTTAAGCTGCCAGTAGACGGCACCCATGCAGCGGTTGCCGTTGCGGTTCCGCCTCCAGTGCTCGACCCCGTAACGAAGGCCCTCGGCCTGGATCAGCTGGGAAGCGTATACGAGGGAAGAAAAGTCTTTCAGATACCGATAGGTCTCGCTGATGTAATGCAGGCACTTCGCGTTTCCCGAATCGCATTTTTGGTGGTTCTCCATGACGGGGGAAAAAATATTTCTGTCTTCCTGAATTGTGAATGACTCGATGGTTTTCATCGAGGGAAATGATTCGATCCCGAACTCGGACATAAAACGCGAATGGCATTCCCGGTAGGCGGCGAAAGGCTTCAGCCCGTGCCACACGGACCAGTTGTGCATGTCGCCTGAGTTTTCGGCGTTGGGTTTGTCAAATGATCCGCCTGACGAGGGAGACGACGGCCAGAAAAAAGTCTGCCCGTCAAGCTCCCTGTTCACCGCGGGAAGCAGCTCCTCGTAGAGACGGATATAGTGCGCCTTCAGGCGCGGACTGAGCTTCTGCGTCCAGCCCCAGGAGCACCAGGCTTCCTCCTGCTCGTTGTTCCCGCACCAAAGGCCGAGGGAAGCATGGTGGCGGATTCTCTTCACGTTGTCGACAATCTCCGCTACGATGTTTTCGCGGAAGGCTTCGCTCAATTCATAGACTCCGCAGGCCATCATGTGGTCCTGCCAGATCACGAGCCCGTACTCGTCGCACAGGTCGTAGAAGTAGTCTTCGGGATAATTCGCCCCGCCCCACACACGGATGCAGTTGTGATTCGCCTGAGAGGCTGACTTGATCAGCCGCGCAGTCCGTTTCCGCGTATTGCGCGAAAGGAACGCATCTTCAGGAACATAGTCGCCGCCCATCGCGAAAAAACTCATGCCGTTCACGGTAAGCGCAAACGATTTACCCCACTCGTCTTCATTTTGCTCGACGGTTATCGTGCGCAGTCCTATTTTTCTCGACCAAGCGTCAAGGCAGACGCCCGGCCAGCCCGGTCCGTCAATGCGGTGGAGGGAAACAGTTACCTGATAAAGAGGCTGCGCCCCGAATGTATTAGGCCACCAGAGAAGCGGATCGGTTATTTCAAGCGACAGGATTTCCTCGATATACACGCTTCCTTTATCATCATACCCGAGCGATGTCTTCCTGTGCTTCGCCCCTTCTACCGCGCACGAGACGCTGAGCTCGACTCCCCTTGGACTTCGCAGGGATGCGCTGATCGAATACGGGCTCGGCCCCTCGTACTGACCGGCGGAAATCCTTGTGCGAATGTCGAGACGCACCGTACGACCGCCGGCGGAAGGGGCATGGGTTTGCGTGATATACACGTCCTTAACGCGCTCGTCATCAAAACTACGGATAAAAATATTCCGCCATATACCCGCGTCGGGAAGGACCGGACCCCAATCCCAGCCGCTCATCGAATGGGATTTCCGCAGATAATTGAATCCCGGATACTGACCGCCTGAACCGCCTACGAGGGGCTGCTTTGTATGCGCGGCAGCCATATACGCTGAGGGAGAACGGAATAAAATCGAAATGACATTCTCTCCCTCCTTTAAAAAGGGAAGGATATCGAAAACGAAGGTGCGGTGCATATCGGAGGTATGGGCAAGAATCCGGGCATTCACCGATATCTCGCAGAGGGTATCAAGTCCCTCGCACACAAGCTCGACCGTTCTACCTGCGAGCATATCGGAGGTAACGGTGAAGGTGCGGGAATATTCCCAATCATGATCCGAAAGAGCGGAAGCGGAAAGCTCGTTCTCGCGGTAAAAGGGATCATCTATTTTTTTGTTCCGAAGCAGATCGGTGTAAAGCGAGCCGGGAACTACGGCACTCATCGTCATGCCGCCGAAAAGGGCGGTATCCGTGCAGCGCACTTTCCAGCTGCCGTTCAAGTCAAGCACATTCATTTATCGCTCCCTTATCGCATAAGACAAAAAATCGCGCTCTTTTTTCCGTTTACCAGAATGTCGGTTCGATAACCTTTGGCCTGCGTACAATGAACAAAACCTTTCGACTGGCTCACGGCTTCCTCGAATTCTTTTTTGGCCCCGGTCAGGACAATGGCCCTGCCCCGCCCGCTCAGGACACGGTAAAATTCTTCGAGCATTTTGGTATAGAGGGAACTTATCGAATTAGCACCGGCGTACACGTCTCCATCCCAAAACCCCCAGGGCGGATCGGTGACGATCAAATCTATGGATGCCGATTCGATATGGGAAAGATAGAGGGCATCCGCGCGGCGTACCGAAACAGCGCTGTTCCCGGAAAATCTCGTTTTCATGTCAGACTCGCGCGCAGGATCAATATCGGAGGCGTACACAACCGCGTCTTTTTGGGTAAGGGCCAGCCTTTCCGGAATGGACCCATAGCCGGCAAAAGGATCCAGCAGTGTGCGGTCAAGATCGCTCACTCGCGCAAGGCCGACAATCAGCTGTACTATTTCGGGCCGGAGCTCACCCTGCGCGAGATATTTTTCGGTTGATTGTTTTTTGGTAAGGCGGACGGCGAAAAAGGAGTATCCTTCCCTCCTGATAATATACCAGAACTCGATGCCGGGATTCAGCCGGTCCGGCAAAAGTCCTGTCGAGGCGGTGATATACCGCTCGGCATTTTCCATCACGTTCTTGTCCACGGAGCAAAACTGGTTCTCCCTGGAATACCGCACGCGGAAGGTGCCTTCTGCGAGGCCGGTCAGGGTAGGGGCAACGGAAGGCAGCCGGGAAGACTTTGCCGCTGTTTTTACCATTTCAGGAAAAGGGCAGGTATTGGTTTTCCACTCCTGCAGAATCAAGAAAATATTATTGAAAAACGCTGCGGAAACCACTTCATCGGGCGGACCCGACCGGGAGAAAAAAAGGATACCGCTTGAAATCTGGATATCGGAAGCAGAGGGAATGCTTTGAAGAAGGAGAGAACCGATTATCTCCTCAAATCCGGGGGCAAATGTTGCAAGATAACGATTCATGCGTACATTATACCGTATCGGATTTGTAAAGACAATGCGGGGTTATTGATGAAGGAGAATCGTTAATTGTTCTCCAGCACGTATTTGATTGACGCGACCAGATCGGCCATTACGAGCGGTTTCCGGAAAAACTTGTCGGCTCCCAAGGCGAGCATTTCAGCCTCCAGGGACGCATTTTCCAGCGCGGTGATTATTATGATATACGGTTTCCCGAAGCCCGGATCAGTTTTTATGTGTTTGCAAATTTCCTGGCCGTTTACTCCCGGCAGGGACAGATCGAGAAGCACAAAGCCCGGCTTCTTGTCCATAAGCTGTGCACCGGCGTCAAATCCGTCAAAAGACTGATGTGTGGTCAGATCGGGTATATTCTTAGAAATATATGATTTAATCGCATTGTTGAGGCCGATATCGTCATCGATAATAATCGCGGATTTCCAGTTGGCTTCCGGTTCGTCCAGATTCAATAAAGCTTCGGGAACCCTCATGCCGCGGTTTTCAATAAAACTGATAAGATCGTCTTTATATACCCGGTACTGTCCGCCCGGCGTGTTGAATGCCTTCAAATAACCGCTGCGGATCCAGTTGATTGCAGTCTGATTGACAACGCCGCACATGTTGGCTACTTCAAGAGCGGAATATATGAGAACACGTTTTGTTTTCGAATCTTTTTTCATATTGCCTCATTAGAAATATAGCCCGAAAAGTACGTATGCTCAACCTTTTTTTATTGTTTTTTTATACTTTTTAAACATTCTGTGATGATTCGGAGGGAAAAACCCTTCCTTGCCAATGCAATCGCCAATTTTTCCTCTTTTTTTCCTATACGTATCATTTTTTCAGCGGCATTTTTACACAAAGCCTTCTCATCCATAACTTCGAAATATGCGTCCAAAGCCTGCCGGGCGATCGAACCTGCGATCCCCCGCGAGAGCAAACCGGCAAGCAGCTTTTGTCTTCCCTCGCTTTGATGGATAGATCTGTTCCGCAGCCAGGCAGACGCAAAACGGGCGTCATCCAGCATACCTCTTTGCTCAAGGTAATCAAGGGCAGGATTGATTTCATCCAGGGTAAAATCTTTCTTGTAGAGTTTTGGAGACAGGGAAAAACGGCACTGCTCCGAGCGGGCTAGATATTCCATTGCGGAACGCTCGGCCAGGTAGATTCGTCCGGCATGAACGAGCGTTTCAGTTTCTGCCTCGCCCAGAATGCTGTCCGGAGTCAGCAGCTCGGGCGGGAAGGACGATAAGTACACGTCCCGGACAAAAAAAGAAGGACCTTCTGCCAGGTATATTTTAAGTATACTGACCGAGGTCCATTCTATTTTTTCTATGCAAACAGTTGAATTAACGCTTGCTGAACTGGAATCTTCGGCGTGCACCGCGTTGACCATATTTCTTGCGTTCAACCATGCGCGAATCGCGGGTCAGCAGTCCATTGGCCTTCAGGGGTGCATGATTTGCCACATCCACCTGTGCGATTGCCCGGGAAATACCATGACTGCAGGCGCCGGCCTGACCGTTAAGTCCGCCGCCGAAAACAGTGATAAGTATATCAAATTTGGTATCGCTGGATGTCAACATTAAAGGTTTTCGAACGACTTGAACCTGTTCGGATGTGGTAAAATACGCATCCACGTCTTTATCGTTAACAATAAGCTTGCCAGTACCTTCACGAACAAATACGCGGGCAACGGCAGTCTTTCGTCTTCCTGTGCCCATTCCGATATTTTTGATCACGATTAAAACTCCTCGTTAAACTTCCACAACTTGCGGATTCTGTGCAGCATGCGGATGTTCTGCACCAGCATATACCTTAACATTCGTTATCAGTCTCCGTCCCAGGGGTCCTTTTGGAAGCATACCCTTGATCGCGAGAAGAATCGGATCTTCCGGATGGCGTTTGATAAGATTGTTGAAGTTAATCGAACGAAGATGTCCGACAAACCCGGTATGGTGATAATAAATCTTGTTCTCCGGCTTGTTTCCGGATACAACAGCTTTACCAGCATTGATAATGACTATATAGTCACCCGTTTCCTGATGAGGCGCATAAGTTACCTTGTGCTTACCTCTCAGCATGTACGAAGCCTTTGAGGCAACACGTCCAACAGGTTTGTTTTCGGCGTCGATAACAAACCAGGCGCGAGGGGCTTCATGTTCTTTTACAAAAAGTGTCTTCATTTACGTACCTTAATAAGAATAAATCTGATTGCGCAGATAATGTGGGTTATTTACTATATAGAAAAAACGACATTCGTGTCAAGCGCCCTTATAGGACGGTCACGCCTATTCGCTTTTAGTTCCAGTAACCTTTGCCGCAGCCTCTTCTTTTTTTGCTTCCTTTTTGTCTTTAAGATCCGCAATTCCGATAAAAACCGCGATCAAACCGATAAAAGCTGCAAGAATCGGGAGACATCCGCGGAGAAACAGAACAATGTCCGCACCCCACCCTAGTCCGAATCCGACTGTTTCAGGCGGAAGAGAAGCAAACACGGTAAATGCAATCAGCAGAATACCAACAATCAAAGCAACCATTTATAGGCCTCCTGTAGATAGTAATGATCAAACTTTACCGGTATTTTGTCATACTTACCGGCTATGGTCAACAGAAAATAAAATCGGTATACTTTACAACCATGAAACAGTACATACGGAACAACACCGTTTTTCAAGCGGCTTTTCCCGTGACCATACCGGTCCTTTTCGGATATCTCGCAATCGGCATTCCCTTCGGCCTCATGCTGGTCAAGGCCGGCTATCCCTGGCCGCTCGCTCCGCTCATGAGCATTCTGATGTACGCCGGAGCCGGACAGTATATTGCCATCGGTCTTTTCGCGGCCAAGGTTCCCCTTTTAGGAATGCTTCTTACCATTCTCATGGTAAATATCCGGCATATTGTGTACGGGCTCTCCCTTATCGAACAATTCAAGGGTGTCGGCAAATGGAAGGCGTATCTGATTTTTTCCCTTACCGATGAAACTTATGCCCTTCTTACCGGCGTAAAGGTTCCCGAAAACGTGAATGAGGGGGACTTTTTCGGCTCAATAGCACTTTTGAACCAGATTTACTGGATTACGGGGAGCATAATCGGTGCAATCGCGGGAACCTGGATACCCTTTTCCTTTGCCGGCATCTACTTCGCCCTGACCGCCCTCTTCGCGGTTCTATTGATCGAACAGATACGCCGGACAAAGGATCTTCTGCCCGTCATCATCGGTGTCGTCTGTGCCGTTGCCTCCCTCGTATTCGCAGGGCCGTCGAAAATGCTCATCGCAGCCCTCGCCTCATCCCTGGCAATCCTGATTCTGGTAAGGGGGAAACAAAAATGACTGCGCTGACTGACGTACTCATAGCGGTGCCCCTGATGGCCCTGGTAATCCTCGGTACCCGCGCTTTTCCGTTTCTGCTGTTTTCCCGGCGGGATCCGCCCCCGATGATCAAATTCGTCGAGCGTTTTATCCCTCCGATGGTAATGGCCGTTCTTGTGGTGTACTGTCTCAAGGATATTCAGTGGACCGCCTGGCCCTCGGGAATCAGGGAGCTCTTCTCGCTCGCACTGGTTGCTGTGCTGCAGATTTGGAAAAAAAACGCCATGCTTTCCATTTTCGGAAGCACGGCGCTTTATATGCTGCTGTTGCATTTCATGTAGTCAATTTGTCATTGGAGCGTTCATGCATCGCGTTCATGCATCAGACTGAAATCAATTATTGAATTTTTTGGTTACCAGGATAAGGGCGCCGAGCACCATGAGGTGGCTGGAAAGGGTGCTGAGATAGTGAAGGACGGACTGCACATTCCTGAATATTGAGCCGTCGCCGATCGGGCCGATAAAATCAACCAGGACAATGTTGATTATCCACAATATGATGAAAATAAACAGAATCATGTCCGTAACTCTGAGATCGGTGGTAAACAGCTCGGTTAAGAGGAAAAAACCCGCGATTATTTCGCAAATCGACAGAACAATGATCGTAATAGTAACAACAGACGCATTTTTGAAAAATTCATTCAAGAAACTGATGACAACGGCAAGATCCCCGGCGCTCGTGTCAAGAAGTCCGTTCACACCGCTGACGAGCAGAAACAGAGCCATTGCCACCTGCAGAATAATAAGCCCGATACCTCTTTTCATTTGAATCTCCTGTAATATTCATATACTATGTGTGTATGTTATA
>JAYVSC010000161.1:0-14074 GCA_043775705.1 Spirochaetales bacterium
CGCGGGCGGAAGCGGCTACCAGGGAAGCAATCCCCAGGGCGGCGGCTACCAGGGCAATAGACCCCAGGGAACCGGCGGCTATCAGGGCAACAGACCGCAGGGTACAGGCTACCAGGGCTCGGGCTATCAGGGCAGCGGTTACCAGGGAAACAGACCAAATAATGGAACCGGCGTACCCGGCGGTTATCAGGGCGGCGGCGGATACCAGGGCTCAAGACCCGCAGGCACAGGCGGCTATCAGGGCGGTGGCGGATACCAGGGTTCAAGGCCTGCCGGTACCGGCGGCGCACCCGGCGGCTATCAGGGCGGCGGCGGATACCAGGGCTCAAGGCCCGCAGGCACAGGCGGCTATCAGGGCGGCGGCGGATACCAGGGCGGACAGAACCGTGGTCCCGGCGGAGCTCCGGGCGGCGGATACCAGGGCGGACAGAACCGGGGACCCGGCGGCGGAAGCGGATATCAGGGCGGACAGAATCGCGGCCCCGGCGGCGGAAGCGGATACCAGGGCGGAAGGCCCGGCGGTCCCGGACGCGGACCGAGCACCAGTCCAGGTCCTCTCGACACAGGAAAAACGGCCCCGAAAAAAGGCTTTAAAGGCAAAAAAACCGTATATACCCGCAAAAACAAGGAAGATGATTTCGAGCAAAAACTTCTCCAGCAGAAGAAAAAGGCTTTGGATAAGGCGAATGCCATACCCAAGGATGTCGAAATCATGGAAACCATCTCTGTGGCGGAACTTGCGCGCAAAATGAACCTGAAGGCTTCCGAACTTATCGGAAAACTGATGGGTATGGGCATGATGGTTACGATGAACCAGTCCATCGATGCGGATACCGCGACGATTTTGGCCGCTGAATATAACTGCACCATTCATATTGTCAGTCTTTATGACGAAACCGTCATTGAAACCGAGGTTGACGGCGAAACCGTGTTTTTCAACAGGCCTCCCGTTGTCACGATCATGGGACATGTCGATCACGGTAAAACCAAGACCCTTGACGCAATCCGCAGCGCGAACGTTGCGGCCGGCGAATTCGGCGGTATAACCCAGCATATCGGCGCCTACACGGTCGAAACTTCCAGGGGAAGCGTTACCTTCCTCGATACCCCGGGTCATGAAGCGTTTACCATGATGCGTGCCCGCGGCGCCGAAATAACGGATATCGTTGTTCTGGTAGTAGCGGCGGACGACGGTGTAATGCCCCAGACCATTGAAGCGATCAATCATGCGAAAGACGCAAAGGTACCCATTATTGTTGCGGTCAACAAAATTGACAAGCCCGAGGCGAATCCCGACCGCGTCAAGACGCAGCTTTCCGAATACGGCCTCATCCCGGAAGACTGGGGCGGGGAAACCATGTTCGTACATATCAGCGCCCTGCAGAAAACGGGCATTGAAGAACTTCTGGAAGCAATCCTGCTTCAGTCCGAAGTGCTTGAACTTACGGCAAACTATGACTGCCGCGCCGAAGGAAAGGTAATCGAGTCCCGTATTGATCATGGACGCGGTATTGTCGCGACCATCATTGTCGAGCGCGGAACCCTGCGCACCGGCGATTCCTATGTTGCCGGCGTATTCTCGGGCCGTGTTCGGGCAATATTCAATGACCGCGGAGAAAAAATCGAGGAAGCTACACCGAGTATGCCGGTTGAAATCCTTGGTCTCGAGGGAATGCCGAATGCAGGCGATCCCTTCCAGGTTACCGAAACAGAACGGATTGCGCGCCAGATATCCTCAAAGAGACAGGAACTCAAACGTTTCGAGACTTCGCGGAACGTGAAGAAAGTTACGCTCGACAATCTCTTCGATACCATCAACCAGGGAGAAATCCTCGAATTGAAAGTTATCATCAAGGGTGACGTCCAGGGCTCGGTCGAAGCGCTCAAACAGTCTCTCGAAAAACTTTCTACCCGCGATGTGCGCCTGAATGTAATTCATGCCTCAGCCGGTGCCATCAACGATTCCGACGTCATGCTCGCGGCTGCCGATTCAAATGCCATCATTATCGGTTTCAATGTCAGACCTACACCGCAGGCAAAATTGCTCGCTGATCAGGAAAAGGTCGATATCCGCAAGTACAATATCATCTACAAGGCCGTCGAGGAAATCGAAATGGCCATGGAAGGCATGCTCAAGCCGGATATCAAGGAAGAGGTTATCGGTATGGTTGAAGTGCGCGATACCATCAAGGTGCCGAAGATCGGCACTATTGCCGGTGCGTACGTGCTTCAGGGCGTCATCAAGCGAAGTTCGACCGTTCACGTTATCCGCGAAGGCATCGTAGTCCACTCCGGCAAGCTTGCCTCACTCCGTCGTTTCAAGGACGACGTGAAGGAAGTGGCCACCGGATTCGAATGCGGTATTTCGATCGAAAACTTCGGTGATATCAAGGTGGGCGATCAGCTTGAAATCATTGAATTCTTCGAGGTTGCACGCAAACTGAAGGATAGCGAGAAACTCGAAACGAAAAACGAGAAACTCGAAACCAAAAAGGAAAAAGCGGAGTAATCCGCCAACAGATAAAACTATGGGTGAATTCAGACTTGATAAGCTCGGCGAACAGATCCGGGAAGAAATATCCGCGCTTATACTCGGGGCGAAAATCAAGGACCCCCGGGTATCCACCTTTCTCTCGATCAATCGGGTAGAGGTGGCAGGAGATCTGGGATTCGCAAAGGTCTATGTTTCGAGTTTCATGAGCGATCATGAAACCAAACAGGGCGTGCGCGGTCTGGAGAGCGCGGCCGGGTTTATCCAGTCCACCCTCGGCAAAAAACTGAGACTGCGCCAGTTTCCCCATCTCACCTTCGTTTTTGATGAAAGCATCAAGAATGGTTTCGAGATGGTCAAGAAGATCAATGATCTGGAAAAGCACTCAGGCACCGATGAAGGGTCGGAAGGGTCATCCTTATAACACACGGTATGGATCCTTCAAAAGACGGTATCATCCTTCTTGCAAAACAGTCAGGGATTACCAGTTTTTCTTCCCTTTGGCAGATTAAAAATGCCCTTGGGACGAAAAAGATAGGGCACACCGGCACTCTCGATACATTTGCGGAAGGTCTTCTGGTGGTCTGCGCCGGACGTCTTACCCGGCTGGTGTCCTACATCACCGATTGCGACAAGGCATACGAAGCAGTGATAACGTTCGGCACTGAAACCGACACGCTTGATCCCGATGGACAGGTCATCAAAACATCTGACCTTCCAAAATACGGCGACATCCTGGATTCCCTCCCGTCTTTTCGGGGAGCCATCCAGCAGCAGCCCCCGGCATATTCAGCCATTCATGTGGGAGGCCAGCGCGCTTCCGACCGTATCCGAAAGGGCGAAGCCGTCGAACTGCCTTTCAGGCCGATCATCGTTTATTCCCTCGATTTCCTCGAGACCGTAACATCTGATGGCGGTAAGGCAGAAAGCTCATCCCTGATTTCATCAATAAAAGTGCACATTGTCTGTTCGAAAGGAACGTACATCCGTTCCCTGGCGCGCGATATTGCCCTTGCCTCACGCTCCTGCGCGCATTTAGCAGGTCTCAGACGGACGCGCATCGGACCGTTCAGCCTTGAAGAGGCAGCCGGCTTTTCGATGCTTCCTCCCTTCGGCTCGGTCCCTCCGGCTGTCTACGGGGTAGGGGACAGACCCCCTCAGGTAAATCCCCAGGAAATTCAGCAAGTGGTCCGCTCCTTTCATCCCTCCCTGGCGTCCCAAGTCGGATTGACGTGCGTATTCCTGGATCCCTCTTTTTTACGGGATTTTTTGAACGGAAAAACGATTTTATCCTCCTGGTTTGCCGAAAACATTCCCGCGAATGTTTCTGAACAAAAAGCCGCAGTTTTCTGCGGCGAAGAGTTTGTCGGGGTCGTGCTGTATAAATACGGCGCCGCTTCTTACGAATTCGTCATGGGACACGGATGATGAAAATAATCCGCTGGGATTTACTCGATACTCCGGAAACTTTGTCCCTGATAACCGCTATATGCGGTGGTCATAAGGGAACTGCCCTTACCATAGGCGGTTTTGACGGTCCCCATGCAGGCCACGAGTCCCTTTTTGACGCCGTTTTCGAAGCGGCAGAAAAACAGAATCTCGCGACCGGGATAGTCACCTTCACCCGCTCTCCCGGGGTGAACAAAAAGCCCTTCCAATATCCGGGAGATGTGTCCACCCTGAACCTTCGGCTCGGTTATTTTGCAGAAAAAGGCTTCGATTTTGTTCTCCTGATTGACTTTTCCGGGGAATTCGGTAAAATGATTGGAGGTGTATTTTTTGATATTCTGGTAAAAACTGTCTTGATGCGGTATGTGGCCGTCGGCCCTGATTTCCGCTGCGGACATCGCCTGGATACGGGAACTGCGGAAATATCCGCCCTGTCCCACAAAGAAGGCTTTCGCTTCGATTCCATTCAGCAAGTTGAACTTGACGGGCTCCGGATCAGTTCCAGCGCAGTCCGGAAAGCAATCCAATCTGCCGATTTCGCCCATGCGGAACGCCTCCTTGGTCATCCATTTTTGCTTGATTTCAATATATCCGACTGGAAAATTTCAGAGAACAATTCACTGGAAATTCCCGTAAGTTTTTTTACCCAGATACTGCCGCGTTGCGGCGAGTATTCCGTTGTTCTTTCTGTCAGTTCCGGAAAATCCGTCGAGGCAAAACTGCTCGTTACGGAAAAAATGGTGATCCTTTCTCCCTCCGGGGATGAGGCGCTGCCGGATGCCGCAGATATAACGACGGTCAGATTCAGGTTATCATAATGATTATTATAGAGAAGGAGTAAGTAATGGCACTTACAAAAGAGAAAACCACTGCGGTGGTTACCAAATTCGGTGCAAACGAAAAAGACACCGGAAATATCAAGGTTCAGATCGCACTTACCACAGAACGGATTCTGCAGCTTACCGAACACTGCAAAACTTTCAAGAAAGACACCAACAGCACACGGGGACTTATTATCCTCGTCGGTCAGCGCAGACGTCTTCTGAAGTACTTGCAGCGCCGTGATCTTGCCGGATACCGCACTCTCATACAGGAACTTGGTCTCCGCAAGTAATGTAAAAGTTACCTGTCAAATGCTGGCAGGTAACTTTTTTAATTTTTAAACATGCACAAACAAAGGTTAATACAATGATTAATAGAGTTTCATACAAGATAGGTAATGAAGAACTGACTCTTGAAACCGGCCGTCTGGCAAAACAGGCTAACGGCTCGATTTATGCGCAGTTTGCGGGCTCAGCAATTCTCGCTACCGTATGCGCTTCTTCAACCAGCCAGGAAGGCTTGGACTATGTCCCCCTTACCGTCGACTACAACGAAAAATACTATGCAGCCGGAAAAATCCCCGGCGGCTTCATCAAGAGAGAGAGCCGCCCGAAGGACAAGGAAGTGCTCGTTTCCCGCCTGATCGACCGTCCGATGCGTCCCCTTTTCGACAAAGATTTCGGACGCGATATCCAGATTGTACCCACGTGCATTTCTTCCGATATGGTCAATCCTCCCGACATCCTGTCCGTAATCGCGAGTTCCGCGGCGGTAATGATTTCGGATATTCCGTTCAACGGTCCAGTCGCGGCAGCCCGCGTCGCCTACATTGACGGACAGTATGTTATCAACCCGACCTTCGAGCAGATCGCAAAAGCCGAAATGGAAATCATTGTGGCCGGAACCGCTGAAGGCATTACCATGGTTGAAGGCGGAGCCCACGAAGTATCGGAAGAAGTGATGCTCGGCGCCCTCGACAAGGCAAAAGAATTCATCAAGACCATGTGCAAGCTTCAGGATGACCTCCGCGCCCTCTGCGGCAAGGAAAAACTTCCGCTTACCCCCCTGAAAACCAAGCTCGAAAACAGGGACGCGATGCACTCCAACGCATTCCCGCGCATGACCGAAGCTCTCTTCGTCGCAGGCAAGTTCGAACGAAGGGCTGCATGTGACGCGGTTAAAAGCGATCTCGCCGCAAAATACGCGGAACAGCTTACCGACGGCATCCAGAAAAAACTCTTCGACGCTCTTTTCGAGGAACTTGAATACACTATTCTCCGCACGACGATACTTGAAAAAGGCAAACGCGTAGACGGACGCGGAACCGAAGATATCCGCGATATCACCTGCGAAATAGGCGTTCTTTCCCGTCCCCACGGGTCTGCCGTCTTTACCCGCGGAGAGACACAGGCCCTCGCGGTAACGACGCTCGGAACCGTATTTGACGAGCAGATTCTGGATGATATCGAAGGCGACCGCCGCGAGAATTTTATTCTTCATTATAACTTCCCCCCTTATTCGGTCGGCGAAGTCGGACGCATGGGTACCGGAAGACGCGAAATCGGTCACGGATATCTCGCACGCCGCTCGCTCGAGCCGATGGTGCCTTCGAAAGAAGCTTTTCCCTATACCATTCGTCTTGTCTCCGAAGTTCTTGAGTCGAACGGTTCATCATCCATGGCAACAGTCTGCGGAGGCACCCTCGCGATGCTTCATGCCGGCGTTCCCATGAAAAAACCCGTCGCGGGCATTGCGATGGGCCTCATCACCGAAGGCGATAAATTCGCCGTTCTCTCGGATATCCTCTGCGAAGAAGATCATCTTGGCGACATGGACTTCAAGGTTGCCGGAACGGAGCAGGGTATTACCGGCTTCCAGATGGACATCAAGATCGCCGGCGTTTCCACCGAGATCATGAAGAAAGCACTCGACCAGGCAAAGCGCGGAAGACTGCACATCCTCGGCATCATGAACAAGACCATCTCCAAGCCTTCCGCCGAGATTTCCGAATACGCGCCCCGCATCGAGGTCATGAAGATCGAGACCGACAAGATCGGCGCACTGATCGGACCGGGCGGAAAGAACATCAAGGCGATTTCTGAACAATATTCGGTCAGCATCAACACCGAAAATGACGGAACCGTCACCATTTACGGCAAGAACGCGAAGGCTGCTCTCGGCGCAAAAATCGCCATCAAGGGTATTGTCGAAGATCCCGAAGTGGGCAGAATCTATGAAGGCACCGTCAAACGCATCATGGACTTCGGGGCCTTTATCGAGATCATGCCCGGAAAGGAAGGACTCTGCCATATTTCCAAGCTCTCCAAAACCCGCATTGCAAATGTTTCCGATGTGGTCAAAGAGGGACAGAAGATTCCTGTCAAGCTTCTTGAAGTTGACAAGATGGGCCGTTTGAACCTTTCATACGTAGATGCACTGGGAGACGATGCCCCTAACTGATCGCATTCTTTCCAATGGAATACACCTTTTAGCCGAACCGATTGCCGCGACCAAAGCCGTAGCAATCGGTTTTTGGTTTTCGAGAGGGTCGCGGGACGAGAGCGAAAAGTGCTGCGGGATTACCCATTTTGTCGAACATATGCTCTTCAAGGGTACCCGAAGCCTGTCGTCCTTTGAGATCGCGCAATTTTTCGACCGGATCGGCGGCTATGTGAATGCCTTCACCGAGAGGGAGAACCTCTGCGTGTACTGTGTCGTGCCCTCGAGGGACGCGCTCGAAGCTTCCCTCATCATCTCCCGTATGCTTTTTGAATCCGTTTTTTCGGACAACGACATCAATAAAGAGCGGACGGTGATTTCAAGCGAAATTCTCACCTCCCAGGATGATCCAGAGGAGATGGGCATAGATACCGCCCTTTCCCTGATGTATCCCCATCATGGGTTTTCCCGACCCATTGCCGGCCGCATTGAGGATATCGAGTCGCTGTCCGGCGATAAGATACGCGAATACTACGCGCACAATTTCAAAAATACGGCTCCGGTCGTGACCGCGGCCGGTAATATCAATATTGAACAATTCGAGAAACAGCTGGAAAAAATCGAAGGTATTTCCTGTGGGACGAATATTGAAACCGATTTGCTTTCTCCTGTCTGGACAGCCGGACGCTATTATCCCTATTCGCCTTTCAGCCAGTCCCAGATCTTTTTATCTTACCCCCTGAATGACCTTAAAACCGAGTCAGACTGGTTTTCACTGTCGATTATCAATGCTATAATAGGGGATACAGTGAGTTCCCGCCTTTTTCAAAATCTCCGTGAAAAAAGAGGCCTCTGCTATTCAACGTACAGTTTTTTCATCAGCGGCAGGGATGCATCTTTCTGGACCGCGTACGCCGCGACTCCGCCTGAAAAAACCCTGGAGGCGGCGGAATCCCTTTTAACCGAAATGAGGCTGCTCCGCGTTCAGCCTCTGTCTGAAATGGAGATAGAGGATGCCCGGTCCCACCTTTGCGGGGAAATGGACCTGAGCGCAGATGACATGGAAAACCGCATGAAGCGCCTTGCGCGCCAGTTTTTTTATATAGGCACCATTTCTGCGCTTGAAGAATCCGTGCAGAAATTGAGCGCCGTTACGCGGAACGATATCGAGAAACAGCTGAATGCTTTCTTTCGTGAAAGTGATGAATCTCTGATAATTTACGGCGGAAAAAAACAGATAAAGGAGTGCAGAAAAAAATGGAAATAAAAAAGGAAATAACAATAGCATTTACGCAAAAAGAGGGCAGCACCTTACCCGAGTATAAAAGCGGGGGAGCCTCCGGCGCGGATATATTTGCGTTTTTAGCGTCACCTGTCAACATAGCTCCCATGGAAAGACGCTTGATCCCGACAGGAATATCCATGCAGATACCTCACGGATATGAAGCCCAAATTCGACCCCGTTCGGGTCTTGCCCTCAAATCCGGCATTACTGTTTTGAATACACCGGGAACGATCGATTCGGACTATCGCGGCGAAATAGGAATCGTGCTGATTAACCTTGGAAACCAGGTCTTTACAGTCAAAAACGGGGACAGGATAGCACAGTTGGTAGTCGCCGCGGTTGAAAGATGCGCTTTTCATCCGGTTGCGGAATTGAGCGAAAGCAGCAGGGGAAGCGGAGGTTATGGTTCGACCGGAACCACATAAATGCGTAAAACCCTTTTTTATTATATCGCAAGGGAAATGCTCCTCAACTTTTTGGTCTGCTTTCTCTTTTTTTTCCTGATATTTTTCGTTAACCAAATTCTCCTGATGGCGGAGGATATCCTCTCAAAGAAGGCGCCCGTAAAGGACGTCCTCCTCCTGATTCTTTATTCCCTGCCGTCGATCATCGCGACGTCTTCCCCTTTTGCCGCCCTCGTCGGAACCCTTATGGGAATAGGACGTCTGGTAAGCGATAGGGAAATACTCTCGATGAACGCACTGGGCGTGCCCCTGCGCTTTATTATCGCTCCCGTACTCGCCGTCGGTGTTCTGATATCTGTCGCCTCATTTTTTACCAACGACATTCTCCTGCCTGCGGGCACAATCCAGTTCACGCGCCTTTATAAAAAAATACTGACGGCCACTCCCGCCCTCGAGCTTGAGTCGAACTCGATCAAGCGAAACCAGAACGCAATTCTCGTCACGGGAACAATTAAAGACGGGACGATGGACAGCCTTCTGGTCATCGATTCAAACAGTGACGGTTCAAAGCGAATAATAATATCCCCCGAGGCAAACGTGATAAAATCGTCGGATGAAGCTATTCTGATGACGCTGCACATGAATGACGCCCTTGTATCGGTCTTCGACAAAAAGAACGCCGATTCGTACGACATCATCCGCTCGAAGGATATCTACTACAACATACTCCTGAAAAACATTCTTTCATCGTATTCGAGCGCGATATCGCCCCGCGAGATGAGTTCGCGCGATCTGCAGACGGAGATAAAAAAACGAGAAAAGGAAACGGACAGCCGCACGCTGAACAATTACAAAATGGAATACCATAAGAAGTTTTCCATTCCGCTCGGGGCGTTCTTTTTTGTCATATTGGCCTTCCCCCTGGGTTTGAGCGCGAAAACGAACGGGCAGAGCGTCGGCTTTATTCTGGGACTGATAATCGCGGTTCTCTATTGGGCCATGCTGATAGGGGGACAAACATTGAGCATGAGGCTTGGCTTCAACGGAGTGCTGATGATGTGGCTGCCGAATATCATCATTAGTTTTCTCGGCCTTATATTTATGGGGAGAAAACTGTTCCAATGAAATTACTCCAGCGCTATCTCATGCAGCAGTTCCTCCCGGTATGCCTGGTTGCCCTGCTTTTCTTCGTCGTCCTTCTCGAACTCGGCGATCTTTTCGTCAATTTTTGGAAGTATCTCCAGAATGACGTTTCGGTCGCGAATATTTTCAAGGTGATGTGGCTCTATATCCCGAAATGCATATCGTTTTCAATGCCTATGTCGATTCTGTTTGCGTCCTCCTATACCATGGGAAACATGTACGCGCGAAACGAACTTACCTCCATCTTCGCGTCCGGCTTTCCACTGTATGCGCTGATTCTCCCTCTTCTGGTGTTCGGCTTCCTTCTGTCACTGTCGATGTTTTTCTTCGAGGACAATGTCGTAATCCATTCGCTGTATGAAAAAAACAAGCTGAACAAGACACTCCTCAAGCAGGAAGAGTCCCTGAGCAATACCAATATAGTGGTGCTATCCGATTCCGGGAAAATCATATACACCGCAGATTATTACCAGGATGCTGATGTTAAATTGTATGCGCTCCTTGTCATCGTCCGGGATGAACAGGGCGCCCTCCTTAATGTCATCCAGGCGCCTGTCGCCGCATGGAACGGCACTGAATGGATAACCGAACAGGCCGTGGTGTATACCGTTGGACCTGATCGGAGCGTCACTATGACCAGGAACGCAATACCCGTGCCTTTAAAGGAACTGCCCTCTACATTCAAGCGAAATACCACCTCGGTCGATGAGCTTGCATCGGCCGATGCGAAAAAATACATTGCCGCTCTCAAGAAAGCCGGCTTGCCCTATGCTGAGCAGCTTTCAAACTATTATAAGCGCTTTTCATTTCCACTTACTATTTTCATCGTCCTTTTCTTTTCCATATCGCTCGGAGGCAGGTTCCGCAAGAACATCATGCTTATGAGCCTTCTTCTCAGCCTCGCGGTGGCGGTCTCCTATTATGTGCTTCAAATGGTGACCATGCTCTTCGCGAAATGGGAGTACATCTCGCCATCGGCTGGTGCGTGGTTTCCGGTTATACTATTCGTTTTTTTAAGCACAATCATTCTTCGATACGCAAGGACATAACGCTATGCAGAAAACAGACAAAATATTTACGCTGCACCACAAGGATGCCCATTGCAGGGCTCGGTCCGGTGTTATTGAGCTTCCTCATGGACAAGTGAGGACGCCTGCCTTCATGCCCGTCGGCACGAACGCGACCGTCAAGGCAATGACAAAGGATTCCCTTGCGGAAATAGGCTTCGACATTATTCTTGCGAATACCTATCATTTATTTCTCAGGCCCGGCGTCGAGATCATAAAAAATGCGGGCGGTCTGCACGGTTTTTCGGGATGGAAAAAAAATTTTCTTACCGACTCAGGCGGTTATCAAGTGTTTTCCCTTTCTGAATTCAGAAAGATATCCCGGGACGGAGTCAAGTTCCGCAGTCACATCGACGGGTCGGCCCGGTACCTGACTCCCGAGAGCGTAGTCGATCTCCAGGCGGGTTTCAACAGCGATATACAGATGCAGCTTGACGTATGCACCGGATTCGGGACCGAGTGGAAAAAGGCCAAGGAAGCCATGGTGATCACGCATGACTGGGCACGGCGCGCGAAGAGAACCTGGCTCGAGACCGGGGATGAATATCAGGGAAAATTGTTTTCAATCATCCAGGGAAACTTTTTTCACGACCTCAGGAAGGAAAGCATAGAGTCCGTAATAGAGCTCGATACTCCCGGCATAGCGATCGGCGGCCTATCGGTCGGCGAGCCGCCGGAGGTCTATTCTGAATTTCTGTCGTCGATTTCGGAGCTGCTACCGGATGACAAGCCGCGCTACGTGATGGGCATCGGCACCCCGGATTACATTCTGGACGCGGTATTCAACGGGATTGATATTTTCGACTGCGTGCTTCCGTCCCGCAACGCGAGAAACGGCTCGCTCTTCACGAGGGACGGCGCGATTGCGATCAAGAAAGAGCGTTTCGCTTCCGATTTCGGACCCATAGATCCCGAGTGCAAGTGCCGCGTGTGCCGCGAATACTCACGCGCCTATATGCGCCACCTTTACAAGAATGACGAGATCCTGAGCTCAATGCTCGCTACATATCATAATCTTGCTTTCCTCCATCAGCTGATGGAAGAGATCCGCGCGGCGATCGCGACGGATACGTTCATAGCTTACAGAAATGCTTTTCTCTTGCGTCTGAACGGAGGCTCTGAATGAAACGAACGGTGACAGCCTGTTTTGTTTTTGTGTTGGTATCGCTTTCCTGGACTCTTCCGTCGCAGGAAACCGATGAATCGAAGCAGCGGGATATACTGCGCTTCGGGCTTGAGGATGAAATCAGTGCATTGATTCAGACTTTCCAGAACGACAGTATTACTGCATTCAATGCCGATCTCACAGAGTTATTCAAGAAAACAAAAAGCATGGCAGTACGCGAAAGCATCATTTCTTTATTCACGGCTCAAAAAAATGACAGTTTGAAGGATTTCGCACTATTGGTGCTTGAAAATCCGTTTGATTACAAGGCAAGTCTCGTGCAGGATGTGCTGTCTTATGCCGCCGAGATCAAGCTTGCGGACGCTTCTTCCCTTATCCGGAAAATACTTGAGTCTGAGCAGACACAATACCGGGACAGGGCAATTCTGGCCCTCGGAAAGATCGGCAAGACAGAAGATGCCGTATATCTGTTTGATTACCTCGACGGCGAGATAGCGGGAGACGAAAAACAAAGACTGATTATCAGGCAGAACGTTATGACATCTTTAGGCGAGCTCAAGTCGGTCGAGACCTGGGACAGGCTTGTCGCCATCGTGCAGGATAACGAAGAAAACGCGGTTATCCGCGCCACAGCCGCAAGTGCCATCTCCAAGATGGAAAAAGCCGAAGCGGTTCCCATTCTTGCTGCCCTGTATGAGGATACCGATCCCATTCTCCGGACAGCCGCCATAAACGGTCTCGGTAATTTCAACACCCCGGATTCCGTTTCTGTCATCCTTGAGAGCTTTAAGGATTCCTACTACAAGGTTCGCCTCGAGGCGATCAGCGCTGCGCAGAAAAATAAATTCGGCGAGGCGGTCCCCTACATTCTGTACCGTGCAAAAAACGATCCCGTAGAAAACGTCAAATTCAAGTCGCTCGAAGCGCTTGGAAGCCTCAATGACGGCCCTTCCAACAGCTGGCTTTCCTCGGTGTTCAACGATCCCAAGACCGTCGAAAAGGTTCGGGTGAAAGTCGCCTCCGTGCTCATGCTCAATAATTTCGATCTTATATATCCCGATGTGGAAAAACTGATGCAGCAGACCCTCCTTGATGACAAGAAAACGTGGCTGCGCTATGAGCTGGGGAAGATCGTCGCAAAGACGGAGAATCAGCGTACCTACGCGATAGCTTCCGCCTACCTTGCGCACAAAGATACTCTGACAAGAAACATCGGCCTCGACATGTATGAAAAAAACAAGTACGGCGAGCTGCGTTCCACCGTTGAGGCGCTCGCTGCTGACGAAAAGCAGGGCGCTCTCTCCCGACGCGCAAAAAAAATACTCGACAAATAAAACAAGAATAAAAAAGGCCTTGGGCTAAGTGACTGCATTCACTTTGCCCAAGGCCTGTTATGCGGGTTCCTTCCCTGTCCAAAAAAAAGTTGCTAGTACAGGATTGAAGTCAGAAGGCGATTGAGCTTCTGGACCGGATCCTCGTATAAGCGTATTTTGAATGACAGCTCGTATTCCTTGTCCGACACAATCTTTATTTCCCGATCTATGCAGTCAGTAATGATATTGTCCGTCTCGTAGGGGAAATAATCCGGTTTAAGGATTGCGAGGGTGCATTTTTCTCCGTCAAATCTGACTTCCGCGATATGTGCGGGAAATTTGACCAGGAAAATAAGGAAAGAGGATGAACCTCCGCCGATTGAAAGCCTGCTTCCTGCCCTCATCATATGAATATTCCGTTTTCCGATTTTCGGGTTCTGGTTGCTTACCTGCATCTCGAGCATCATCTTGGTATTTGTCTTGATCTCGATGTGATCGTTGGCCCTGGCGCCGGAAACAAGCGCACCGTGATGCT
>JAYVSC010000162.1:0-15603 GCA_043775705.1 Spirochaetales bacterium
GCAGTGTCATAAGCGGTCTCGAAGCCAGGCGAAAGGGTGTGACATTGATGTACCGGACGGACAACGTTCCCGATGAACAGAAATTTATTCTTTTCAAAGGAAACCCGGGCGGAAGCGAATTCGCGCGCGCTTCGGGCAGGGGAAACACGTATGTGCAGAAAAAATTGCCGCCCGGCCGCTATTACTGGACAGTTACAGGCACGCTCGTCGGTTTTGATATTTCGGCCAAAGAAACGCGCAGCTTTGACGTTCTGCCGATTCCCCTTCTTCCGCGCGCGGAATTGCTCGAACCCGTTCCCGATACCGTCATCGGACCGGTGCAGCTGCGCACGAGCCGGACGATCTCGTTCAGGTGGAATCCGGTCGAGGGCGCGTCGCAGTACCTGCTGTCGATTTCAAAACAGGGATCTGGAATGCCGGTTCTTGTCGAGAACAGGACTGAGGGAACACAATTGATTCTGAAAGACCTTGCCCCCCTTGCCAAAGGCACCTTTGTATGGAAGCTAGAAGCCCTTTCGTACGATAGTGACGGCGAACTCGAACAGTCAGGAACGCCGGTGGAATCGTTTTTCTCGATCGATCTGCCCGCCGTCAAAAAAGCAAGGGCGACAAATGGAGACCAGCTCTATGGCCGCTAAGCACCGATTCTTCCGCGATGCGCAATTCCGCTTTTTCATCTCTCTCGCGTTTCTCTTTGCGCTCGCATCGGGCGCATTCCCGCAGGACGCTGCCGGGACGGCAGGTTCATCCGTCGGGTATTATTCAGAAACCGACGAAAAGGGCGCTCTGGTTTTTACCCAGATTCTCTCGTGGGCCGGGGACGTGAATGCGCTGCGTTTTGAAGTCTCGATCAAGGATGCAGATGGAGACGGGATTTTCCATGAGTTCACCGAGGATACCAGTTTGAAAATACGGCTGGTCCCCGGCGTCTATTCATATAACATCGTTACCTGGAATTTGCTCAATCAGGGCGAGATCGAGTCGGGATGGCTGCCCCTTACGGTCATCAAGGCCGAATGGCCCAGCCTGACGGACGTCTCGCCGACGTTTCTTTATATGGATTCACTCAACAGCAGGGTTACGCTGAAAGGCACCAAACTCCTTCCGGGCGGACGAATGTATTTAAGGGATTCAAGTGGCAGCGAGATTGAGGGGAAGGAACAAAGCAGGAGCGATGACACCGAGGTGGATATCGTATTTCCGGACAAGGCCTATCGCCCGGGGGAGTTCGATATCGCCTTCGTTAATCCCGGCGGACTAACCGCCGTCCAAAAAAACGCGCTTCGAATCCGTTTTCAGCGGCCTGTGGATATTCTCTTTTCGGTAGGTTACGCGCCTGTCTCCTTCATGACGGATTCCTGGTTCAAGAACAACTGGAGCGACAGCGTGTACTGGCTTGGGGCGGATACTGCGCTCTCGGTGTACTTTGTCAAGAAAAGCTGGGGCTTTGTCGGGGCGGAGGCATCCTTGTCGTTTCATCGTCTGATCGGCGGGTCAAAAGTCGCGGTATTGACAAGCGACTATTATCTTTCGGCCGGTAAACTTCTGTATAAATACCGTTTTACCCGTGCCCTTCACGGCGTAGTGCGCGCCGGCGGCGGTGTTTCCTCAAGCACCCACAGTTTCGATTACAAGGGATTTTCAGGTCCTGTCACTAGCAGCAAGGATGTGTGTATCGATGCGGGCCTGTCGCTCCAATATTTTCTGCCCCATAAAATATTCTGCGAGCTGGGCGCCGACTGGTTTTCGATCTTTGAAAAAGACCACACCGTCGGCGGCATCCAGCCCAGCCTGAAAATCGGGTACCAGCTGTTCTGAGGTATTCTCCCCTACAGCCTCACCGGGATGTTCATTTCCGCGAGTGTTCTCTTGATGGAGCCGATGGTATATTCACCCGAGTGCACCATTGAAGCGATGAGCGCGGCGTCGGCCTTGCCGCCCGTGAGCACCTCGGCCATGTGGGCGGGCGTGCCCGCGCCGCCCGAGGCGACGACGGGTATGCCGACGTGCTCGGATATCATGCGTGTGAGATTTATTTCGCAGCCGGCCTTCGTGCCGTCCGCGTCTATCGAGTTGAGAACGATTTCTCCCGCCCCGAGTTTTTCTGCGCGAATCGCCCATTCGAGGGCGTCGAAGTCAGTCGCGACACGTCCTCCGTTAATGAAGACGCGGTAGCCCGAGCTCATTGAAGAATCGCGCTTGGCGTCCATGCCGAGCACTATGCACTGGGCGCCGAAGATCGCGGCCCCTTCGGTGATGAGATCAGGGTTTCTCACGGCCGGGGAATTGATGCTGACCTTTTCGGCGCCGGCGAGGATGGTGCTGCGGATGTCGCCGACGGTGGAGATGCCGCCGCCGACGCAGAAGGGGATAAAGACGGTTTCGGCGACGCGCCGGATCAGGTCGAGCGTGGGGCCGCGGTCGCGGGCCGAGGCCATGATGTCGTAAAAGACGAGCTCGTCGACGCCCTGGCGGTAGTATTCGGCGGCCATGACGACGGGATCTCCGATGTCGACGTTGTCCAGAAATTTGACGCCCTTGGTGGTGCGTCCGTCCTTGACGTCAAGGCAGACGATGATTCTCTTTTTCAGCACGGCGCTCCTCCCCGGGTAAAGTTCGCGAGCATCTTCAAGCCCTCAGCGCCCGATTTTTCAGGATGGAACTGGAGCGCCTCGATGTTGCCCTTTTTGACGGCGCAGGGAACGGGAAAGCCGTAGTCGGCCGTCGCGGTGACGACGAGCGGATCGGCGGGATCGATGTAGTAGGAGTGGACGAAGTACACGTCGGTGTTTTTTTCCACCCCGTCGAAGAGGGACGAATGTCCGTTGCGGAGGGTGATGTTGTTCCAGCCCATGTGGGGAACCTTCAGGCCGCGCTCCTTGAAGTCTGCGGGGAAGCGGCGGACGGTGCCGGCAAGCAGACCGAGGCAGACGGTGTCGCTTTCCTCGGAATGGTCAAAAATGATCTGGGAGCCGAGGCAGACGCCCAAAAGGGGTTTGCCGGAAGCAGTCCAGTCGCGGAGAAAGACGTCGAAGCCGGTTTTCTTCAGTTCCCGCATCGCGAATTTCGCCTCGCCGACGCCGGGAAATATAAGCCGGTCGGAACCGACGAGATCGAGCGGATTTTTCGAGATACGGTACTCGACTTTCATCGAAAGGAGCGCGAGTTCCACGCTCCTTATGTTTCCTGCGTTGTAGTCAACTATTCCTGTCATGGGAGCATCCTATCACGGGGAGTATCTTACTGGTCAAGACGCGGGAGGAAAATGCCGATACTGCTCATATAATGAATTTGCATCAACTTATCAGCCTGCTTGTACAAGTGCTTACCTCTCCGGCCGTTATCGGCGTCACGATCGTGATTGCCCTGTATATAAACATCGTGAATTATATAGTCAGATACCGGAAACAGCCGCCCCGCATCAGGAAAAAGATACTCAAGGCAGCTCCCGAGCCCGCACCCAAAAAGGATGAGGATGGGACGGACGAGGATGAGGAAGAAGAGGAGAAGGACGAGGCAAAAAGGAGATCCCGGAAAGGCCGGAAATAGTCATTTTTCCCTTCCAGGGCCACTCTTTTATTTCGCGCAACAGGCCTTCGCCCTCAAGCTCTTTCATGATCCCTTCAAATTCTGCGCGGTTCCATCCCCTGTATCCTTCTTCCCCAGTCCGCCTGTTCCCCGCTTCGTGGAGGGCACTCACTATTTGTTCCCTGGAAAAGCGGCGTTTGTTGCCGGCAATATACTCGAGCACGATTTTCTCATCTACGGCTTCCTGCACCGCGGTCCCCTCGCAGATATCGCAGAGCGAGCATGCGATTTTCTGTCCCCCGGGCGCTTCATCCGTTGCCCTGATTTCACCGAGCGCTTCAAGCAGCACTTCCCGCCGGCACCTTCCGCTCTCCGCGATGCGTGAAAGGACGCGGGCTCTCTCTTTCTGCAGGCCCTGAAGTTTTTCCAGCCGTCTTTTATCCGACGGGCTCCACAGCAGCACCGCTTCGGAAAGGTCTCCGTCCCGTCCTCCCCGGCCGGCCTCCTGTGTATAAGATTCCGCGCTCGGCGGCGCGTCCCGGTGAATGACTGTCCGGACGTTTTTCTTGTCGACGCCCATACCCCAGGCGCAGGTCGTGCAGAGGATTGCCCGCTCATGTCCGTGAAACCAGGACTCGACCTCCGTCTTTTCGTTTTTCTGGAGTCCCGCATGATAGAAGCGGATGTCGGCGTCGCTGAAGGTATTCCTGAGAAGCGCGGCCGTGCGCTCGGTCCCCCCGCGGGTAGCGCAGAAAATCACCATCGGGCGGCTCCTTTTCGCCGTTTCGCGGATGAGAGCTGCGTCCTTTGCCCGGCAATGGCAGACGGAATATCTGATGTTCATCCGGTCTGTTTCGCCGCGGACCAGATGGGCGCGTCCGGCGAAGAGCACTTCGGCGATTCGCTGCAGCACCGCGTCCGAGGCTGTCGCCGTGAATGCGGTTACCGCGGGGGGATCGAGCGTTTGTATGAGACCTTCCAGTTCAAGATAGGAGGGGCGGAAGGTGTCTCCCCACTCGGACACGCAGTGGGCCTCATCGATCGCAAGGTGGGAGATTTTCACGGCCTTGATCCGCTCGAGGACTCCCTTTCCCGCGAGCACTTCGGGATTCGCGATAATCAGGGAAGCGCGCGCTTTCCCGTCGCGCCCCTCCATTCGCAAAAATTGCGCTTCCCGCTCTTCCGCGCTCTGTCCTCCGCGCAAAAGAACCGGATCGAGTCCGTTCGCGCGCAGGCTGCGGATCTGGTCGCCCATTAAAGCCAAAAGCGGGTAGATGACCAGGGTCGGGCCTTTCAGGAGCAGTGAAGGAATCTGGAAGCACAGGGATTTTCCGGCGCCGGTCGGCAGGAGGATGATTTGCCTGCCCCGCTGGGCTCCGTCCTCGTCGTAAAGGGCGTCATCGGCCTCTTCGGCTGATTCAAGGGCATCGGCCTCTTCGACGGCGTCTACGGCGTCTACGGCGTCGAGAATATTCGCGATCACGAGGCGCTGCCAGGGAAAAAGATACTTGACGCCGAAGACTTTTTCGGCAGTACGCGAAACCGGATCCTTCATTTCTTCAGGTACATCATCGCGCTCTCTTTCTTGTAAATCTGCGTTATTCATACTATGCTTATAGCGAGGATTTAATTCAACGCCTGATTCCTGGAGAAAAAAAGTGACCAAAGAAAAACGTAACGCGCTCATCCAGACCCTGATTCCCCTTCTCCTTCTCCTTATTTTTTCCTTCTGTATTTTTTTCCCGAACATGCTCCCCTTTTTGAAGTCGAAGAGCAAATCTTCGGACGGTCTCGCTTCTTTTCCCTTTTCCGTTCCCGGTCAAAAAGAAAAGACAATCGCCTTTATAATGAAAAAGGTTCCTTCGGGGACGGCTCCTTCGGGATGCACGGACATTCCCGGAGGCACCATGGTCGCCCGCACTTTTCTGCTTGGCGAAACCGAGGTAACGAAGAGCGTATGGGCTGCGGTTTACAGCCGCTCCCTTTCACTCGGTTTTGCGTACGAGGGGGGAAAAGAGCCGGCCCAGGACAATAACCGCTTTCCCGTGACGGAAGTGAGCTGGAGGGACGCCATAGTCTGGTGCAATGCCCTTTCTGCCGAGCTCGGCCTGCTCCCTGTGTATTTTCAGGATGCCGCCTTTCTTGTCCCTCTCAAATCCGTTTCGCTTCTCGCCGCAGCCGGGGACGGGGTTTTTGTGAATCCCGATTCACCGGGATTCAGGCTGCCGCTCAGCGCCGAGTGGGAATTGGCGGCCCGCTACAAAGACGGTTCCTTATGGACGCCGGGCGGAAACCCGAGCGGAGGGCCTGATGCCTATTACGACCTGGTAAGCGCCGCAGATTTTGCCGTTTTCGACGCGGATTCGACGGCGCCGGTAAAAAGCCGCCTATCGAACGCGCTCGGCATCTACGATATGAGCGGTAATGTGTGGGAATGGTGTTTTGACCGGTTTGACAATACTTCAGGGGACAAGCGGGTTGTCCGTGGGGGGAGCTGGATAGGCAATGCCTACCGCCTGCAGATAGGGGGCACGTTCGGTACCCTGTCGGGCGCGCTTGAGCGCGGACAGGGGTTCCGTATCGCCAAAAACGGCAGCTGAAGACCCGACAGCCTTAGCGCGGGTCTCCGAGCCGGTCTCAGGGGAGCCGTTCGATTACCAGAACCATGTCGGGTGTGCCCGGTCCCTGGTTCCCCTGATATTTGACCTGATCCCCGGTAAGGGGATCGGCCCAGATTTTCGCGCTCCAGAAGAGCGACTTCGCGCCTTCGAGGGTAATCTTGAATCGTCTTGCGATCTTTCCGTCCAGGGTTTCTTCCTTTTCGGGAACCAGCACCATTTCGGTACATTTTGAAATGTCCACGGGATTAACCATAAGGAAGGGAAGGTTCCCTTTTGTGTTATTCCGGATATAGGTTTTCAGTGCCATATCGAAACCGGACGACCAGAGACGGCCCTTGAGCGGGAGAGTGCCGGAAAAAGCGTTACCCTTGTATGTGCCCGCCGAGGTCAGGTTGTCGCCGTCGACTTTTAGTGTCCAGTTACCCTCTGTTGATGACACTTCCATCGCCTGCACTTTTCCATTCTCATCTGTGCCGATTTTGGAAACCGAGTCTTTTGCCGTCGAGATTTCCCAGGACAGGCCGTTTTCGGTTATCCGCGTTATGTCGATATTTTCCCGCGTGGTCTTTCCCTTTACCGTCTCCTGAAAAATGACCGTCTCGGCACCAAGGGTGAAGGCTGAAACCAAAAGAATGCAGATTAAAATACGTGTTTTCATGAATGCTCCTGACTGTTTGAACACCGGTCCCCGCGGAAAGTGTCACCGGGGACCCTTATCTCTCGAAACGCGCCCATGCTTTGCGGAAAAGCTTGGTCAGAAGTTCGTTCTCGAGGGGGCGGCTTCTGTTCCTGTTCAGTTCCTTTTCAAGCTTTTCGAGCATTTTGTCCTTGTCCTTGATGATGTCGTTCATCGCGGCCTTCGGGATGAGGTAACCGACGGGGCAGTCAAAGTGTTCACCGAGCATTTCCCTGAACGCCCAAAGAATGCCCGCGAGTTTTTGCTTGTCCGGCCGAAGCCTTTCATAGCCCGGGAACTTTTCCTTGTACTGTTCATACTGATCAACTATGTAATTTTTCCCCGGCATGTCCTTGGAGGCGGCCGTAAACTGATTCATCAGGTTTTTTCTTATGAGCTCTTCCTCGAGGTCGCCGTATACCCGCAGGAGCTGCAGGACGTCACCGACGGCGTATTCGATGAGGTTGGCCGCAAGAGGCCTTTTCAGCCAGTTAGCCCGCTGGAATGAATCCTTCGCCTTTTTCTCGATGCCGATGTGATCCGAGATATTCACCGTCTTGCCGAGCATTTTTTGGGCAAGGGCGATATCTCGCATGGGTTCTATCGTGCAGCCCAGAGTGTTTTGAGTCATGAAAAGATCATTTTTACAGGAAAACATAATCTTGGTGAGGTCGGGGCAGGTGAGAAATTCGCGGAGTATCGGGCAGTTGCCGATTTTCAGGACATCGATTACCACCGCTTCTTCGCCGTCAAAGCATTGCAGGATCGCGATCGCGTATTTATACCGGATTGATCCCTGGTCCCCCTCGAGATCGAAGGCAATTGTCGTAATTCCCCTGCTGCGGAGGCGCGCGAGATAGTCGCCCAAGTCTTTTTCTGTTTCCAGAAGCTGTACAGTATTCATGGATGCTATATTAGCATAAAGCCGGTATTCTTGAAAGCTCGTCTACTTTGCATCAGATTTGCGCGGTATCCTTTTCCGGCTTACACTTAAGGAAAAGGAGGGGATATATGGCCGATAAAATTCAACTGTTTGCAAAAATCTTCAAGGCCGAGCTTGAAGATCTCTCCGATGATCTGGAATGCAGCGAAAAATGCAACAAGGATAAACTTGAGAGGGATATAATCGGAAGCTTCGTCTTTCAGGAAAATGAAGCGCTCATCATAAAAGAATGCTCGTGCATTTCTTTCATTTTAAAGCGGCTCGAGGATTTTGATTTGTCCAAATTCACATCCCTCGATGCCCTTGTTGATTCGATCAAGCTGGATGTCCTGGATTTGACCAAAGAATACGAATTCCCCGAGTTTGTTCCCCTCCTGATCAGCAAAAAACTTGAGAAGATTCTGACCTATGTAGAAGGCTAAAGTATCTTTTCCAGTTCGTCCACGATGGCAGCGAAGGTCCGGCAGGCTGCCTCGATAGGCGCGGGGCTTTCCATGTCGACGCCGGCAACTTTCAGGGCGTCTATCGGATAACGCGATCCCCCGGATTTCAGGAAGGCAAAATAATCGTCCCGTTCGGCCTTTCCGCCGCAGCTTACGCGCTCGGCGAGGGCGAGCGACGCGGAAATACCGGTCGCGTATTTGTAGACATAGAACGCATTGTAAAAATGCGGAATCCTCATTCCCTCAAGATCGCTCGTTTCCTCAAAATGCATTTCGCTCCCGAAATACGCCTCGATGAGGGTGCGGTATTCGGCGCGCAGAAGTTCCGCCGTCAGCGGCGTCCCGCCTTCCACGAGGGCATGGGTACGCCCTTCGAATTCCGCAAACATCGTCTGGCGGTACAGCGTCGCAAGGATATCGCCCGCGCGGCTGCTCAGAAGATAGGCTTTGAGCTTCGGATCATCGGCTTTTTTCAGCATATGGCGGAAAAGCAGGTCTTCGTTGAAGGTTGAGGCAACCTCCGCCTCGAATATGGTGTAATTGTAGGACATGAAGGGATTATTCCGCGCCGCATAGAGAGAGTGCATCGAGTGCCCTCCCTCATGGGCGAGGGTAGACACGTCGCGGAGGACCTCGCTCTTGTAGTTCATCAGGATATAGGGCTCGCCCTCGAAGCCGCCCGATGAAAAGGCGCCGGATCTTTTTCCCTTGTTTTCATACCGGTCAACCCAGGTGCCGAGCAGTCCTTTCTGTATGGTGCCGGTGTATTCGCTTCCAAGCGGGGCGAGGGCTTCCCCGATAAGGGAGACCGCTTCCTCGTACGGGGTGATCCTTTTGATCTCGGCGACGAGGGGGACATACACGTCGTAGTGGCGGAGCTCGGCTGTCTTCAGCGCTTTTTTGCGCAGGGCGTAATACTTGTGCAGGGGAGCGAGGTTCGCGCGGACGGTCGAGACGAGGTTGTCATAGACGGTTTCGCTCACGCGGTCCGGGAAGAGAGCCATGGCGCGGGATGAGGGATAGCCCCTGATCCGTGCGGCGGACACGTCCTGGTTGACGCTGCCGGTATAGAGGGCGGCTATGGTGTTTTTGTGGGAATCGAAGGAGGCGTAGAATTTGTCATAGGCGGCCTTCCGGACGGCCCTGTCCGGGTTTTCGAGGAATCGCGTCCAGGTCGTCTGGCTCAGGGGCTGCGGTCCTTCCGCAGTGTCGACGGAGCCGAAATTGAGGTCCACGTTCGTCAGGAGGGAAAAAGCGGTGTGGGGCGCCTGGTGGGCTTCTATCTGGAGGGCGAGGATGCGCTCTTCCCTTTCCGACAGGATGTAGGGTTTCATCCGGATGAGTTTTTCCAGCCACACCCGGTAGGGCTCAAACCGTTTTGTCACAGAGACATCGGGCCCTGCCGTCCAGAGGCGGATATCCTCGGCGCTGATGGTCTGGATTGCCGGGACGAGCCAGCTGGTTTCCGCCTCGAAGGCGCTCGCGGCCATCATATAGCGGCCGAGGCGGTCAAGGTTGACCGCGTTGCTTTCGTCCGCCGATTTTTTCAGGAACGCATAGTTCCCGAGCTTTTCGGCGAGCATCTGGGCATCGCGGTAGGCGTCCAGGCAGTCGGTGAGGCAGTGAGCGACTGTGACGGCCTTCCCGGCAGCTTTCATGGTTTCTTGTGCGCTTCCGGTGAGGACGGCGCGGAATATATTCACCTGTGCGCCGGTTCCGGAAAAGCGGGACAGGGCGGCGTTCCATTCATCGTCATTTGAAAAAAGGGAATCAAGGTTCCACTGGTCGCCCGGGGCAACTTCGGAACGTAAGGGTATAGTTGTTTGTTTCATGGGTAAAATGATACAATAGAACCCAATGACTGAGCAACTGTCTTCCTTCCGGATCAAAAAGGGCCGTCGCGTCTTTGATTCCTACAGCGCGATCAATTCATTTTCCTTTGCCCTTGTTACCGGGAATACCCTTACCCTCTACGCCCTTTCCCTCGGCGCCAACAGCACCGTCGTCGGCCTCCTGAGCGCTTTCGGTTTTTTGTCGTTTTTCGCCATCCCCCTCGGTAAAATCGGTCTGAAAAAGACCACCCTGGTCAAAACCTTCGCGAACAACTGGATGCTCCGCAACTGGTCTCTCGTCCCCCTTCTCGCCATACCCTATCTTTCGTTTCTCGGCCGGTCCGCGCTTTCCCTCGTCGTCTTGCTCTCCTGCGTCTTTTGCTATAACTTTTTCCGGGGCATAGGTCTCATCGCGAATAATCCGGTTATCGGTATTCTGGCTCCCGGGAAGGACCGGGGGGAATATATCGTGCGTCTTTCCCTCATCAACAATGGAACCGCCCTTCTTGCCACTGTGCTTCTCGCACTGCTTCTCTGGAAGGACGCGGGAATCCGCACCTACAATATGGTCGTTCTGATCGGCATTCTTGCCGGCATTGCTGCTTCCGCCCTGCTGTACCGGCTTCCCGAGCCGGGAGTAAGCGAAAATCCCGAGGGGAGCGCGACCGGCTCCTTTTTCCCCCGGTTCGTCGAGGCTTTCAAGGAAAAGAACTTCCGCCTGTTTATCCTGAGCTATCTGGTCATCGGGCTCGGAATCGGGATGGCACGCCCTTTTGTCATTGTCTATTGCAAGGCGGTCTACAACCAGAGGGACAGCATAGTCACGGTTTTCACGATATGTTCGAGCATAGGCGCCCTTTTTATGGGATCGATCATGCGTTTGGTGATAGACAGGCTCGGGGCGAAACCGCTCTATATTATTTTTACCACTATCAGCCTTTTCAGCCTCGCCCTTGCAGTCGCGGCGCCCGGAATAGGTCTCGTGCTGTTTTCCCTCATATTCCTCTGTTTTTTTTCGGCAGTCATCAATATGGGCTTTGCCGGAGAGGAAAACGCCGCCCAAACCTATTTTTTCGGGATGGTTTCCAAGGAAGCCCTGATGGATTTGAGCATGCTCTACTATTTTATCCTCGGGGGTACCGGAGCCCTTGGATCCATCATAGGCGGAACTCTGCTCGACCTCCTGACCGGATCAGGGCTGACCTTTCTTGCTTCCTTCCGGATATTTTTCCTGCTCTGCATCGTTTTCATCGCTATCGGTATCCATATCCAGAGAAAACTCCTCGATCTCGGGAGCTATCCCGTCCTCGACACCATCGTGATTCTCTTTTCGCCCCGGGATATGCGGGCACTGACCCTGCTGCGGAAGCTCGACTCGAATGAAGATCCCGACGAGGAAACCGGGATACTCGCAAAACTTGGCGAGGCCGCCTCCGCCATGTCGGTCGAGGGTCTCATAGAGCATCTTTCCTCGCCGCGCTTTTCCGTGCGCTACGAGGCGCTTCAGTCTGTTTCTACCCTGACAAAGCTGAATGCAAGGATGAGGGAAGCCCTGTTTTTCGAGCTCGAAAACGGCGTATTCTCCACCGCTTCGCTCGCAGCCCGGCTTCTCGGCCAGTTCAAGGTGCATCAGGACGTTCCTCTGCTCCATAAAGCCCTTGGGAGCAGCGATTATCGGCTGGCCGGAGAGGCAATGTTTGCCCTGTCCCGCCTCCGTGACCTTCGCGGGCAATATCTGATAAGCGATATTGTGCTTTCGTCGGGCAATCCCTTTCTGCTTATCCGGGGCGTGCAGGCGATGGAGGAATACGGTACTCCTGCTTCTATCCCCCTGCTTCTGGACCTGCTCCGCAACGAAAATCTGCCCTCGCATGTGGCCGATGAAACGCTGCTTGCCCTGTCGAGTTTGATGGGGATGCAGAAGAAATTTTATTATGCCTTCGCGGACTATACCCTTGACCGGAAAAAGGCCGCCTCGATCCTGCATGATACCCTGGATGAGCACTTTACCCGGGGTAAAATCCATGATCCTGTCCTGAAACAGGCGGTGCTCGATTTTATCGATGATTTCAACGCCGATACCCGGTTTGTCAGCTGGATTCTCGAATTCGGCAAGGGACGAATCGGGGTCCATTCAGCCCTGCTTGTCGGTGTTGCCCTGGATGCTGACCTCAAGCGTCTAGAATACTTCCGGTTTTTCCTCTGTTTTTGGGCCTCTTCAATCTTTGTGAATCCGTCCCTTATTGAAAAGTAGGAAACGATACGGTATTGTGGAGGAATGAGTATGCAGAAGTCAAAAAATAAAGTCAGTTTTCTTCCGTTTTTTTTGCTCCTTGCCGGCATTTTTTTTTCCTCGTGTTCCGGCTATATCGGGTGGGGCGTAATAAACTGGTCTATGCCCGATCAGGGTTTGACTGCCGGGGACATTGTCCCCGTCTTTATCCAGTCCAATATCGGCAAGGTATATGTGGTTGGGGCCGGAAAGAATCTGCGGACCCGCGTCGAAATCCCCCTGTGGCAGCTGACGCTCTATAAATCAAAGTCTCAGGCTAAAAAAGCGGCAAAAGTCATGTTTGACTACCGGTATACCTACGCGACCGTAAAACTTGATGGTCTTCCCATCCGCGCGCTCCCTGAAAATACCGCCCGCCAGGTGTACCGCCTGAAAGAGGGGCAAAAGATAAAAATTATCCGCAAGGGCGAGGGAGCGGCCGTAGTTACGGGTAAAGCACCTCTTGCCGGGGACTGGCTCGAAGTTATGGCTGATGACGGCTCATCCGGGTGGTGTTTTTCGTTTAATCTCTATTTATACGACGAGCGCGATCCGGGCGCCGGGATAGAAAGAAAGGCAGACAGCGGTCCGGACACCGTGCTTGAAAACCTTCTTTCGCGATCCTGGTATCCTGACCTGTATCGTACCATGATCGAGAGCAATCAGATTGATATTTCCCGGATTAATCCGGTTTGGGGCTTTTTTCCCGGACAGGATTCGGGGATAGCCCGCATCGAGAATGCTGACGGAAGTGCGACGTTTCCCTATACCGCGATAGTGCGGAGCGAGGACGGTGTGTACAAATTCGAGGGAAGCACCCTCACTGTCCAGTCGAAACGGGACAATTCAATCGTGGTGGAATATACCGATGCGAACGGGATGCCCCAGGCCCAGTATTTCTCGAGCCTCGATATCACTCCCGAAATGCTCATTGAAAACGAAAGGGCGCGCCGCGCAGATATGCTTTCCGCAATACGGAAAACAGGCCCCCGGTTTTCATCGGGAAATTATGGAGTACTTCAGTTTCTCGAGGGCGGCCGTTTTCTCTGGAGCGGGTATCAGCTTTTATCTCCCTCGATAATTCCTTCCGGGGCAGGAGCGGGCGGTGCAGTTGAAACGCGCTGTTTCCTTCCAGAACCGCTGCAGGGCAGCTATAACGGGGTTCTTTCTTTCCAGTTTGATTCGAACGCGAAATGGATACATTTTCTGTATAACCTTACCCCTCAGGGTCTCAAGCTGGAGCAGGTCAGCGATGTCAATATCAAGGATTCCGTAGTGATCTCCCAAAATCTTACTCCCGCAGTCGTGTTCTTTACTCCGGTAAACGGGCTCCAGGGCGGGCAATAATGGCTTTTGTCCAGTTTTCGCGCGTTTCTCTCGCTTTCGGCGACAGGGACATTCTCGATGAAGTCTCGCTGAACCTTGCGTCCGGCACCAAGGCCGCCCTTGCCGGCGCCAACGGATCGGGGAAATCCACCCTGATGAAGGTGCTCGCCGGGACGATCAAAGCCGACGGGGGCGAGCGGGCTATCCAGAAGGGAACCCGCGTTTCCTACCTTCCACAGTCCGGCATCGTGCACTCGGGCCGAACCCTGATGGACGAAATCGAGACCGCCTTTTCCTGGGGCATGGAACTATCCGCACGGCTCGATGCCCTCGGCGACGAGCTTGCCGCCACCACCGCCGACGATGCGCGCACCGCGCGTCTCATCGAGGAGCATCACGAAGCGCAGGTGGGACTCGAGGAATCGGGCTGGCACCGAAGGCGATCCCTTTCCGAGCAGATGGTGCTCGGGCTCGGCTTTTCCCTGTCGGACTTTGACCGCCAGGTCGACGAGTTCTCGGGCGGCTGGCAGATGCGAGTCGCCCTGGCCAAGATACTGCTCGAGCATCCCGACATTCTCCTTCTCGACGAACCCACCAACTATCTCGACATCGAGGCGCGCGCCTGGCTCGAGACCTGGCTCCGCGAATACTCGGGCGGCTTTCTCATCGTCAGCCATGACCGCTATTTTCTCGACGTCACGATCAACGAGGTGTACGAGCTCTTCGGCGGGGAGCTCAAGAAGTATCCCGGCACCTATAGCCAGTACGAAAAGGTCCGCGAGCTCGAGCTTGAATTCCTCATCAAGCGGTATGACGCCCAGCAGGAAGAAATCGAGAAAACCGAGGATTTTATCCGCCGGTTCCGGTATAACGCCTCGAAGGCCGCAATGGTGCAGGACCGCATCAAGAGGCTCGAAAAACTCGAACGCATCGAGATTCCGGACAGCCTCAAGAAAATGCATTTTCACTTTCCGCCGGCTCCCCATACGGGACGCCTGGTGCTGACGACGCAGAAAATAAACAAGAGCTACGGCGAGCGTAAAATTATCGAGGACCTGGATCTGGTGCTCGAGAAGCAGGAACGGCTCGTCGTCGTCGGACGGAACGGCGCCGGCAAGTCAACACTCCTGCGCATCCTCGCCGGGGAAGATACCGATTTTAACGGAACGGTAAGCCCGGGCGCCGGCGTCGCTTTCGGTTATTTTTCGCAGGACAATGCCGAAACCCTGACCGGAACGGAGCGCATCCTTGACCTGCTGGAAAGCGAGGCTCCTCTTGAGCTCGTGCCGCGCCTCCGCGACATGCTCGCGTCCTTCCTTTTCCGGGGCGACGACATCTTCAAGCAGGTGAACGTCCTCTCGGGGGGCGAAAAGAGCAGGCTTGCCCTTTTACGCCTTTTGCTGAAACCGATCAATCTGCTCATCCTCGACGAGCCGACGAACCATCTTGACCTGCACTCCAAGGACGTGCTTCTCGACGCCCTTCGCCGTTTCAACGGGACCGTCATATTCGTCTCGCATGACCGCTCCTTCATCGAGGGTCTCGCGACGCGGGTGCTTGAACTGACTGCCGCCGGAAACGGGATACCCTCCCGCGTGCGGAACTTTCCCGGCGACTACCGCTACTATCAGGAACGCATGGAGAGGGAAGCCCTCGCATCCGACTCCGCACTTTCCTCTTCCGCCTCCGGCTCGCGGATGCCGGCATCCGGCCTAAGGAAAAGCGGCGGCGAGACGGCTGCCCCTGTTTCGTCCTATGAAGGGGACAAGAAGCTGAAAAACGAGCGGCGCAAAATGGAAAGGGACGAAGCGGTCCTGCTCGAGAAAATCGGGGAGGCTGAGGATAAATTGAAAACGCAGGAAGAGCGGCTTTCGGATCCGCTCGTTTATTCTGACGGAATGAAGAGCCGCGCCGTACAGGCCGAAATTGAGCGTTTAAATAAACAAGTCGCGGACTTAGCCG
>JAYVSC010000163.1:0-8370 GCA_043775705.1 Spirochaetales bacterium
CCGAAAAGGGGAACGATGCCGAATTCCCTGCAGGCAGCGCCGAATGCGGGACAGTTGAGGGCTGTATTGTGATCGGTGAGCGCGGCAAGAGATACGTGATGGGACGCAAGGGAGGACGCGATGGCTCTGGGCGACATCAGAAGGTCGCCGCAGGGGGAAAGGCACGAATGGAGGTGAAAGTCCGCCCTGATAATCATGTATTCAGTTTTTGGTACAGCTTTCCGGAAACGACATACTGGCTTTCGCCCGTGACGAATATCGCAATTCCTTCATTTCGCGCGGAAGCTATCATGTCCTCGGGGATGGGACGGTCGTTGCAGATGACGATTGCGCACAGATCCTTCAGCGTCGCCACCGCTACCGTATTTTTGTGCGCCTGTATCGTGATCAGGATGCCGTCATCTACCGCATTGCCCATGGCGTCGCTGAGAAGGTCCGTGGTGTAGGCGCCCTCGATTGTCCTGTCCGTGAATGCGTTCTGCACGCAGCGGGCGCCCAGAAAGGAAGAGAGTTCGCTTGTTTTCATGCTGTCGGATTTCCTTTCAGATTGAATGTCGCCCTGACGGTCGTTCCCCTCCCGGGAGAGGACTCGATGAAAAACTCGTCCGATACCCGCTTGGTATTCGGAAGCCCCATTCCCGCGCCGAAGCCGAGGGACCGTACGCGGTCGGTCGCGGTGGAAAATCCCTCGGTAAGCGCCTTTTCCAGATCCGGGATGCCGGGGCCGATATCGACGGCCTCGATGGTAAGTTTTTCGCCCGAGATAAAATAGCGCATTACGCCGCCTTCCGAGTGCACCACCTGGTTGATCTCGAGCTCATAGCTGGCTATTCCTATGCGCCTTGTTATCGAGGTTTCAACCCCCGCGGCTTTCAGTGTTTTTTTGATTTCCGTCGAGGCCTGGCCGGCGATCTCGAAGTTGAAAGGCTCGGTCCTGAACTCGACCACGCGTTCTTCCTGCGCCGCCTCGGGAAATGCGGAGTCGGCGGCGTGGTCCGGGGTGATGGTGTGCTCAAGGCGCTCGACTTCCTTGTTAAGGGCGATGAGCAGCGTCGAGACGACATCGGAAGCGGTGACCATACCGACGACGCGCGACTCTTTGTCGAGGACGGGAAAACGCCCGAAGGAGTATTTGTTGAAATAGGAAACGCAAAACGAGAGAGACATGGATTCATGCAGGACAATCACGTTCGTCGTCATGTGCAGTCCCGCCTGGTCCTCGATCCAGCCGTTGTCCAGGGCATTGACGATATCATCCATCGAAACGATGCCGAGCAGCTTGCTTTGCGCGTCCGCGATGGGTATGCCGGTAATGTGGTTTTTTTTCATTATCTGCTGGATATGACGGAGGGAATCCGACGGGGAGGCCGTCAGAATGGGATGGGTCATAACGTCTTTTACTTTGAGCTTGAACAGTATCTCGAGTACTGCCTCAGGCGAGTTGTCCTGGTTGATCGGAATTGAAAACATATGGCTGAAGTATAATACATTTTTCGGTATACGTACAGAAACCTGCGCAAATCCCCCCGGCTGCCGGATAGGCTATAACACGTACTTTTCGAGAAAATCCGCGATGCCGTCGTCGTCATTGGTTTTATCGGTGACATGGCGGGCAAGCTTGATTATTTCGCTCCGTCCGTTCACCATCGCGACGCTTTGTCCTGCGTAGCGGATCATGGACTCGTCGTTCATGCTGTCGCCGAATGCCATGACGCGCGAGCGGGAGAGACCGAGTATCTCCTCCGCTATTTCCCGTAAAGCCTCGCCCTTGCCTGCCTGTATCGGGAGAACTTCCAGAAAATAGGGTTTGCTCACGAAAATCGTGGCCCTGTCCCTGAAAATCACCTTGAATTCGGACTCGACTGGTATGAGAAACTCGGGATCGCCGGGGATTACCAGTTTGTAGGTGCCTCTCCGGATCAGGGCTTCATAGTCATCCGGAATGATCGGGGTAAGACCTGAAAGCTGGAAGTCCCGGTCCGAAAATTCGGTTACTTTCGAAATATGAATAATGTCGTTTTCATAGATATGGCAGGAAAGACCCGCATCAACGGTCAGGCGGAAGGCCTCTATCGCGACATCGACCGGAAGCCGGTGTTCAATAACGGTTGCTTTCGTGTCCGAAGTGATGACCTGCGAGCCGTTATTGCAGATAAGATAGCTCTGCGCGTGATCGAGCCCGATCAAGGTCGCGTATTCGCTCATGGCTTCCGGAGCCCGCCCGGACGCAAGAAGAATCTTGATTCCTTTTTCTGCGGCCGCTTCCAGGGCCTTGATTGTTCGCTCCGAAATGGACAGATCGTGGCGGAGCAGGGTATCATCGAGGTCCATGGCAATAATGTCGACATCAAGTTTCATATAGAAAATATACCCTATTTCGGGGGTCAGGCGAAAGATGCGCCCGCGCTACATTCCCATAGAATCGTCGTCTTTAGCCAGCAGGGTGTCCAGAAACGCATGGCTCGACTGGATTACGCCGAGGATGGCGTGGGTATCCCGCATTGAATCGTTGACGTGCTCGAGGGAAATGACTCCTTCATTCAATGCCAGCACCTCTTCCTTGATCGAGCCGGTAATTTCCGAGAGGGACTTGCCTGCCTGGTCAATGGTCTTCGCGTTTTCGCTGAAATTCGCGAGTATTTCGCTGAAGGATACCTTGAAGCGGGAGAAAAGGTCGGAAAAGTCTCCCATCTGCTTGTTGATGGTTTCGACGGTTGTCTGGAATTCCCCTATATTGGTCTCGATCTGCTTTGCGAAGTCGCCTGTCTGGTTTGCGAGGTTTCTCACCTCGTTTGCGATGATGCGGAATCCCCGGCCGACCGTTCCCGCGCGCGCGGCTTCTATCGAGGCGTTGATGGCAAGTATGCCCGTACGGTCCGACACATCCTGGATGGAACCGGTGATGCCGGCGACGTTTTTCGTTTTTTCCTTGAGTTCCTCGAAGAGGTTGGCGATCGAGCGCGCGTTGTTTGCTGCATTCTCGATTTCCCTGACTCTCTGCTCGATTCCCTTGTCCATCGTGTTGTTCTTGGCGAGGATTTCGGCCATCATCGTATCGATGCGCCCGGCATTGTCGGAAGTGCTGCTGCTTGTGGCGCGCATCTCTTCAAAGGCACTGACAATAGTGTTCAAACCTCGTTCTACCTGACCCATCGCTTCATCGAGAATATCAAGGGAATGGAGAGTAACCGAGTTGAGGATGATGCTTTTATTGTAGCCGACGACGAATTTGCCTATCGCATCTTCATAGTTCCGGCTGACGTCCGTAGTTTCCATTGTGTATGCCTCGCCTTATGCGCCGTAAAACTGGTCAATGATATCAACTCCGCAGCGGAGTTCCGAAAGCCAGGCGAGAAATGCCTTGACCGAATCACCCTTGTAAATGGCGCCGTGCTGGGGGGCTATCATGTCGGGATTGAGTCTGGAAACGATGGAGCACCACTTGCGGACCACGATGTTGGAAGCCATGTAGCGTTTATGGAAGCCTTCGATAAAGGGGATGAACGCGTTGAAGTTTTCGACGAAAACAGTCTCTTCTCCGTCACCGAAGGCTGCGGCGCCGACGTCTCCCGAAAAAAGGATGCGGCTTTTTGTGTCATAAAGGCTGAACTGTCCCGGAGAATGCATGAAATGGGTTGGTATGCACTGCAGTTCTGCTCCCGAGGGCAGCTTGATCTTCATGCCCTTGTCCTCGATGGGGAGTACGCGCGTTGTATCAATGATCCCGAAATGGGGTAAAAAGCGGGTCCAGAGGGCCGACACATATACTTTTGCCGTTGTCACGCCGAGCCAGAGCGCGATGCCCGATGAGACATCCGGATCCTGATGAGAAAAGAATATTATGTCTATTTTGTCGATTGATATATATCTGCTGACCGAGGCGACTACCCGGGAAAAAAGGTGAACTCCGCCCGGATCGAGGAGGGTTCCTCTTCCATGGTCGATTATCAGGTACTGCATGGTCTGAATGACGCCCTTCCGGTATTTGCTTTCGCTTCCGAGCCAGATGAACTTATGATCCGCGTCCTCGTAGAGGATTCGTCCGCCGATATCATTTTCCTGTATCATATTTGCGCTCCGTTTTGCTGATTTCGGTTTAAGTGTAAGTCCATCCCGTCCCCGGTGTCAAATCGTGCCGCCGCCCACCACTATGTCGCCTGAATAGAAGACCACTGCCTGGCCGGGGGTCACTGCCCTTTGGGGTTCGGCGAAATCGACCCTGATCAGACCGTTTTCCTCGGGGGTAATCACGGCTTCCTGCTCGACCTGGTTGTACCTGATTTTTGCCGTGACCGGCATGGCTTTATCGAGCTTTTCCATGGAAATCAGATTGATATCGTGCGCGATGACACTCGACGAGAAAAGTCCGTCGTTTTCCGAAAGGGTAACCGTATTGTTCTCGGCGTTCTTGGCGCTCACGTACATGGGCTTTCCGAAGGCCGTCGCGATGCCTCTTCTCTGTCCTATGGTGTAGTGCGAGATGCCCCGGTGTGTGCCGATAACCCTGTCTTCGCCGTCGATAAAATTTCCGCTCTTTACCTTTCCCGGCGCCATCTTGTCGATGAAGGCGGGATAGTTCCCGCCGGGGACAAAGCAGATGTCCTGGCTGTCCGGTTTGCGCGCGTTTATGAGTCCTGCCTTTTCCGCGATTTCGCGGACTGCGCTCTTGTCCAGATTCCCGAGCGGAAAGACGGTATGCGCGAGCTGCTGTTGGGTTAGGGTATAGAGCACGTAGCTCTGGTCCTTCGAGCGGTCCCTTCCCCGTCCCAGAATATAGCGGCCGCTTTTTTCGTCGCGGGTGACGGTCGCGTAATGTCCTGTCGCCACATAGTCGAAGCCGAGGAGGAGGGCGCGCTCGATCAGCTTGTCGAACTTGATATAATGATTGCAGTCGATGCAGGGGTTCGGGGTCCTTCCCTCAAGATAGGTATTCACGAAGGTCGCGATTACCTTCTCGGCGAAAAGGTCCCTGAAGTTATACACAAAGTGCTCGATGCCGAGCTTGTAGGCGACGTCCTTCGCGTCCTGCACGTCCGAGAGGGCGCAGCAGGTACGGCTCATGTTTTCCGCGAGCAGAATGTCGTCATTCGAAAAAAGTTTTAAGGTGACGCCCGAGACCTCGTGTCCCTGATCAAGCAGCAGTTTTGCCGCGACCGAACTGTCGACGCCCCCGCTCATGCCTACCAGTATTTTTGACATATGCTGCGCTCCTTACTTCGGGGTAATTTTTTCGAGGGTCGGGCGTACGCCGAGAAAATCCCTGAGGGCCCTGTATTGTCCGTCTCCCGCCTTTTCTGCCGCGGTCGTCCGGATCGCACGGTCTGCCAGGACCGCACGGTCTGCCAGGACCGCACGGATCAGAAGGTTTTTCGGTGTATGGCTCATATCGATGAACTCGAGGATCTGCACGCGGTATCCCTGCGCCTCGAGCAGTTCGGCGCGGAGCACGTCGGTAAAGAGGGCTGCCATCCGCTCACGGATAATGCCGTGCTTGAAGGCGGTTTCGAGGACGGTTGTGCGGGAAAGCTGACCGTTCATTTCGTGCTGGCAGCAGGGCACCGCGAGGATTATCCGCGCTTTCCAGCGGATAGCCTGGGCGAGGGCGAAGTCGGTGGCCGTATCGCAGGCATGCAGGCTGATCACCATGTCCGCCGTGTCGGTCTCCGCGTAGTCGGCGATGTTGCCGACGGCGAAGCGCAGTCCGCCGTAGCCGTATTTCACGGCGAGGGAAGCGCAATCCCTTATCACGTCTTCCTTCAAGTCGAGCCCGATAATCCTGACGGGTAAGCCCTGGAGCACCGAAAGATAATAGTACACCGCGAAGGTGAGGTAGGATTTTCCGCAGCCGAAATCGACAATGCTGATTTCGCCTGAAGCGTGCTCGCTTGAAGCGAGGCGCAGCTCCGGCATGACATCGGCGATAAATTCCAAAAAGCGGTTGATCTGACGGAACTTGTCGTACTTCGCCTTGATGACTGTGCCGTCTTCGGTCATGACGCCGAGATCCATGAGAAAAGGAACCGGGGTGCCTTCCTTCAGGATATAGTTTTTCTTCCGGTTGTGGTCAGCAGGATTTCCCGGGGCGGGGAGGCGTTTTTTCCGGAGGGCGGTCAGCTCTCCGCGCTTGTTGGACAGGATCTGGATCGAAAGGGCTGCGGTGGTAAATTCGGCGCGCGCGTAAACGCTTTCGAGCCACTGGACAATAAGGGCTTCAAGCTCGTCGGTTCTGACGTTTTTATGGAAGGCCTTCGTTCCCCTGAACCGCTCGAGCTGCCATTTCTCGCCGGTTTTCAATTCAACTGTCCGTATCCGGATTTTATCGAAAAATTCCGAGCCCTCGTTTTCGGTGTTACCTGCGGTTTTGCGGGGAGATGAGAGCGTCGCAGAGACAAGCGAGGAAGCGATTATTTCGCGGGCAAGGGACGCGGGAGTTTCAGAAACTTTCTTCATTGTGTGCCTCAAGAAAACCGAGGGTTACGCAGGACTCGAACATGGGCATCGGAGTCGCGAGAAGCGTGATGCCGCATTGCTCGGCCAGAATCTTCATTGACGGGAGGGGCAGTTTGTCGTTCACCAGAAGGATAACCGGGGCGCCCACTATGTCGGCGCTGCGGATCGTCTGTTCCGTCGCGAGGCTGGTGACCAAAAGGACATCGGTCTCGACGGAGACGAGAATGTCGCTCATCAGGTCGCCTGCGACTATTTTTCCGATCTTGAGTTCCTGGAATCCGGGCGCGCCGTAAACGACATGGGCGGGAAGGGTATCGATGATATCGGATATCGTCACACAGTCTCCGCGTCTTCGTAGTCTTCCGCGGCGGTCATTGCAAGATGGGCGTAATGGAGGGCGTTTGCGCGGTTGGCCGCCACTTCGTCGTCCGTGAGTTCTCTTATCAGTTTTGCGGGGCTTCCGAGAATCATGGAACGGGGAGGAAAGGACTTTCCTCCGGTTACCAGGGCTCCGGCTCCGACAATGCTGTCCTCGCCTATGACGGCCAGGTTCAAAATAATCGCGCCCATGCCGACGACCGTATTGTTTCCGATCGAGGCGGAATGGACTATGGCGCCGTGACCGACGGTGACGCCCTCGCCGATAATACAGGGAAGGCCGGTGTCGCAGTGGATGACCGCGCCGTCCTGGACGTTCGAGTTTTTGCCGATGGTGACCGGTGCGATGTCGCCGCGCACGGTGGCGGAAAACCAGACAGAGCTTCCTTCGGCGAGACTTACCCGGCCGGCGACTTCCGCGTTATGCGCGATGAAGGCGGAGGGGTGTAATTCGGGAATATCGTTCTTTATTCTGTGTACCATGGGTATGAGGATAGCAGATTTTACCAGTTTTGTAAAAGCTCACGCAGCGACTCCTGCACGTCAATGCGGTACACCCTGTTTATCGCCTCTCCCGAAACGACCTTTTTCGCCTCTCCATAGTCGGCGACCCGGCCCTGATCCAAAAGGAGTATGGTATCCGCGAAGCGGAGTGCGAGGGAAAGATCGTGGAAAACCCCGACAGCTGCATGCGTACCGTCTTCTATCCAGGTATCAAGCTGTCGAAGCAGTTCCAGCTGATAAAACAGGTCAAGATGGTTTGTCGGCTCGTCGAGAAGCATTACCGCGGGATTCTGGGCGAGGGTCCGCGCGAGAAATACCCGCTGGAGCTGTCCGCCGGAGAGACAGGCGAGGGTTTCCTTCCTGATATCCTGGATTCCGCATGCTTTCATTGCCTTTTCGGCGATGCGGCGGTCCATTTTGGTGGTTCCCGGGGCAAAACCGGAGTTCTGGTGGGCATACCGGCCGAGCATGACCGTTTCGGCCACAGTGAAGGAAAAATAGGCGGTCGTCAGCTGGGTTAAAAACCCGCTTTCCCTTGCCGCTTCCTTCGCTGCGAGCGCCGTCCGCTCTATTTCCCTGCCATACCGCGGAGACGCCGAATCCTGGATTGTGACGGCGAGGGAGCCCCGGTAGGGCAGGGTTCCGGCCAAAACCCGCAGGAGGGTGGTTTTCCCGCAGCCGTTCGGTCCTATCACGCAGAGCTTTTCTCCGTCGCGGAGGGTAAAGCTGATGTCGTGGAGTATGTCGCCGTTTGCGTCGTAGCCTGCGCAGAGATTCTCCGCGCGGATGAGTGTTTTTTCCCTCATAGGGGATTTCTCCGGGAAAAGTATATCCAGGCGAAAAACGGCGCGCCGAGCAGGGCCGTGATGGCGCCGACCGGCAGGTCCAGCGGGGGAATGACGGTTCTGGCCAGGAGGTCGGCGAGCACCATGAAGGAGCCTCCGGCGAGCACCGAAAAGGGAATGAGGGTGCGGTGGGAGGGCCCGAGAATTTTGCGTATCATATGGGGGACCACCAGGTCCAGAAAGCCGATTACCC
>JAYVSC010000164.1:0-6800 GCA_043775705.1 Spirochaetales bacterium
AAAATATCAAGAATCAAACGGCGGCGGCGCAGACCTGAATACCTTTTCCCTTAAACTCGGAATCGAGACGAAAATACGATAAACAGGCCGACATGGAAAAAATCGGATTCATTATTTGAATATACGCCGTTAATTAGGTATACTCATTGGAGGGGGATTTATGGGTATATTTGGTAAAAAGAAGGCAGCTTCTCCCCCGGTCGATCCATTGTCGATACTTTCAGGCGGCATTACCGCAGCTTTTGGCGCATCCGCACCGGGGGCAATACAGGCTTCAGATCAGGAAAGCCTCCGGGCGGGACTTTCGGGAATGACAGAATCAAGCCTGCTTCTCACAATTCATTCCGGAGCGGCTGAACCCTGCGCCGGTATTTTTATTCCTTCTTCCCTTTCGGGAACCGGCGCTCCGGACAAGCTGGCAGCCCTGGAGGCTGCGGGAACCGCCTGGGCCGCGCGCTTTCCCGAATCAGCGGCTCCTGCCCTGTCATTCGCTTCCCTGGTTGATAAAGAAAAACTGGATCCAATCCTTTGGCCCTTCCTTGAAATGGAAGTATACCAAATCGCGCTCGAGGGAAAACAGCTTTGGCTCTGCATCAATGCAGCCCTGCGCGAAACCCTCACCGTCCCGGTTTCCGGAGTTTCCGTTTCCGGCGCGACCCCGTCAGCGTCAAAACCGCCCGATACCCTGTCCATAGGCCGGCAGCGCGACTTCCGGGCACTGGACTCCTTTATCCCGCAATCCCTTATACTCGGAAAAAACCACCTTGCCGCGGAAAAGGAAGCCTTCGGCATCGTGCCGGGCGCTTCCGCCATCGAAAAACTCGCCCTTCCCGAAGGGCAGGAAATGGTCTGGTATCTGGCAAGTTTCGAGATTGCAGGCGCGGCGCCGGCGGCTTCTCCCGCTTCTCCTGCCGTGAAAATATCACTTTTGTATGCTTTTCAAAAACAGAGACAAAACAATGCAGCCCCGGGCCAGGATCCCGATGCACTTACCAATGCCCTCGGCGCAGCCCTCCTGCAGGAAAACGCGAAGGTTTTCGCCCTCCTCTCCCGTCAAAAGCCGGTCAATCCGGGAATAAAAAAACTGGCATCGCCCCCGGATCTGTCCCGCACCGCATCCCTTTTGATCATCAAGGCACGCCTCACCGGGCCGTCAATACATATTCCGATGGTCGTCGCCTCTCCGGTCGGCGCCCTCTCTCCCCTTTTCCAGACCTGGATCGAGCCGCCTGCAATCAAACGCCTTTCGGGAAATGCGGCCTCTCTCCTTCTTTTCCTGAATGCGAGAATTCTCGCCGCCTCTTTCATCGACGGAATAGCCTCACCGGGTTTGCGGAAAAAAATACCGTTTCTGCTCGTCGCCGAGCTTCTCAATCAACTGTCCCCGGCCGACTACGATCTGGTGCTGCAGAACTGTCTGATCAGCAAGCTCGGGGCGAAAAAACTGCCCGCACTCCTGTACTACAACGAGACGGTCACGAACGAGGCAGGCGAAGTCCGCGAGCGCATCCTTCCGCTCGGGCCGCTTGACTTCAAGCGCCTGGCCTCCCATATGAACGAAACCTTCCGCGAGGAATTCATGGCCTCTTGCGGACAGCTTCACGAAAATCCGCTGGATAAGTGCATCGCGAACAATCTCGAGGAAATGAAAAATATCGAAACCACCGTTTCCTACAAGCGCATTGCCTCAAGTCCCCGGGTGAGTTTTCTGCTCCGCGCCTTCTTCCATAAAATAATCCGCGCACAGGCGGAGGATGAACTCAAAAAACTCAAGGCAGCGGGATACCCCTTCAGCGCCCTGAAACAGCTGACGCCGCTGCTCGCTCAAAAGGCGATGAACAAGATGGATGACCGGGACACGGCCCTCGTCCTTCTGGACTCCGTCGAGGAAAAGGAAACGCTGAGGAAGTTTATCAGTTCGGTGCGCTTGGTGCGCCTTGAAGAAGAGCTGTCCTTCATGCGCGGCCGCTATGACGCGGAAGACCTGAACCCCGAGGAACTCATAAAAGCGAAGCATTTACTGGTCAAAGCCTGCGAGGACGTCACCCATATTGCGGAGGCCGAAGCCGAGAGCAAAAAAGTCAAAGGCCCTGCAGGCCCTGCCCCCGCGGCAAAGCCGGTCAAGACGCGCTGAAGCAGTACCCGGTGCTTTTTTACAGTGGATGAATCCTGCAAAGTCCGTTTGAGCGCAGCACGCGGAATACCGCGCGGCTGAGGCGCGCAAGGCCTTCGTTGTCAACGGATGCGCCCTTCCCCCTCAATGCGCCAAGAACTGCCGGCACAAGCGCAGGGGCAAGCGGAAGATGAACTTCCTCCCCCAGATGCCACCACACAAGCCCCTCCCCCGTTTCCACAGGGGTGCTCGCTATCCAGCTGTATTCGGCCATATTATCCATCGAGCCTTTCCATTCATGGTCGCGCTTTTTTTCATACAGGGCGATATAGGTTTCTATCAGGTCCCCCGCTATCCGAGGGGAAGGCATCGCGTAGGGGAACCATTTTTTCACCGGCGTCTCGAGTTCCTCGCCCGACATCCACGCCTGAAGCGCTTCCTCAAGAGGGGCCGTATATCTGGCCGATTCTTCTTCTCCCGCAAATCGGATATCGTTGTCGGCAAAGTCCCCGGCTTCCTCTATCGGCTCGAGGCCGTCGCGGTGCATTCCCGCCTTCCATTCGCCGTAGACCCGCGAATGGCGGGTAAGCACGAACTTATGCCAAAAAGCGGAGTCCACAAGACCCGCGGCAAAAAGCTGACGCATCACCTCGATAGTATCAATCACCCCCTGCGCATCCTCGTTCCAGTAGCCGTAAATAAGGTACGCGTGCACGAGCACCCCCGCTTCCTTGAAGGCCGCGCATACAGAGACGAGGTTCTCCAGGTCTATGCCCTTGTCCACCGCCTTGAAACCCTCCGGCGACGCGATCTCTATCCCGCCCGATACCCCGACGAGTCCGCCTGCGGCGAGAAAATCCGCAAGGTCGCGGGTAAATGTCTTTTCAAACCGTATATTCCCCCAAAAGGACAGAAGGCCGGAATCCGGACCGGGAGCTCCGGGAGCTCCGGCGGCTTTCAGATTTTCACGGGCAAAGTCGCGGAGCGCCCGCGGGGGGGCGGCCTCGTCCACCAGATGGATGCCGCGCACGCCCTTCGCGACGGCCTGGGACCGCAGGCCCGCATAGAGGCGCGGAACGTCGACGGTCTTGAAGGCGCATATATAGTCGAGGGACACGTCGCAGAACGAGCAGCGGTGCCAGTAGCAGCCGTGCGCGAGATACGCCTTTATCCAGGCCCCGTCCGACCAGAGCCGGTGCATGGGATTCGGATTGTCGGCGAGGCGGGGATAGAGCGAAAAGTCAATGTCCGAATAATCGGGAACCAGGGTCCGCGTTGTTTCATCCTCGAACGCCTTCATTTCGGGAGGACAATGCAGATACCGCCCTTGAGATGAGGGATGTCCTTCGGCGAGACGCGCGAAAAAGTCCGCATAGCTGCCGAATCCGCGGTCAAAGCTCAGGTGATCAATATATGAAAAAAGGCGTTCACTCGTGCAGTTCCGAAGCTCCGTGTTCACGTATCCCCCGCCCATGCTTATAAGCGCCCGATCGCCGAAAAAAAGGCGGATCGAACGTGCGACGGCCAGGGCATTCACCAGGCAGCCGGGAAAGGGAACGGTTATGCAAAACAGGATTTGCCCGTCGGGACGGCCGACCCCAACTAGGTTTTCCCAGAGTCCGTCGAGCAGGGGTTCCAGAAACTTGGCGACCATGGGACCCTTGAGCGCCTCCTCTATCTTTTCGAAAAGAGGCTCGCTCATCGCGATCGACTCGGCATAGCGGACCAGGGAAAATTCAGGATCGAACACGGAAGCGATGTAGTCCGCAAGGTCCTCGATCGCGAGGGTCGCGAGCACGCGCGCGTCGTCGGCGGTCGGCTCGTTTTCAAGCCCTTCAAAGAAAGCGTCCATGCGCGCGCCCCGGGGAGCGTAGGGGGAGCGGACGAAGGAGTGACAGAGCTCCCGGTCACCGCCGCAGAGAATCGAGACAACCGCGTCTATCCAGGAGATCCAGCGGTCGGCGCAGGACAGGAAACGTCGAAGCTGAAAGGCAGTCTCGCTATCGCCTTCTTTTTCGGCAAATGTGGCCTTTTCGGCGGCCTCAGGACCGCTCAGGGAAAAAAGGCGCGTCAGGCCGGAAGCTGAAAAAAGGCTGCGGAAAAAAAGGTTACTCACGTCAAGGGAACGGATAAACGCCGTCGGGGGCAGAGTCTTCCTGAAAAAGGCGGCGAGATAGGCCCCCGAAGGATAGGGGCCGTTCAACTGAACAAGCGGGGGTTGGATTATTACGACCGAATTAATCATGTTTTTCAAGTTATCACTTAATTGTCTTTTATCCTATTGATGATGTATAATCATGAAATGATAAAAACGACCGGTGCGGTTATAAGAAAAAAAATTACCGACTCTATCTACACCCTTGGTTTTTTCGGCCGGACGCTGAAGGGCGTCGGTCCCTTTATCGTCCGCGGACAGGCCTCCTATAAAATACTGATAATGCAGGTGCTTTTCACCTTTGTCGAAGCCCTTGGCATCTCAACCCTCCTCGCGCTCGGCATCGGAGCGGCAATCAACGTGCTCGGGCTCCCTATCCTCACCAGTTTTTCCCAGCAAAAACTGATATACCCCCTCATTATCATGATCATTACACGCGAACTCGGACCGCTTCTGACCGCGTTCATCATCATTGCGCGCTCCGCGACCGCCATCGCGACCGAAGTCGCCGGCATGGTAATTTCCCATGAAATCGAGGCATTTATCTCGGTCGGAATAGATCCTTTCGAGCACATCGCCGTTCCCCGCCTTATCGGAGTGACTATATCCCTTTTCCTGCTCAATATATATTTTTCCATATTCGGACTCGCGGGCTCCTTTATCATTGTCCAGATAATCAGCCCGCTGCCGGCGGCTGACTATTTCAACAATCTCCTCCAGAACCTTACAATGGCCGATATTCTGGTCTCACTGATAAAAAGCATCGTCTTCGGCATGATCCTGGCAGTCGTGGCCACGGTTCAGGGCTTTGCAGTCGAACGCGCAAGCACCGAGATTCCCCAGGCGGGGCTCCGCGCAGTGGGAAGCGCCTTTGCCTGGTGCATCATCGCGGATCTGGTAATTTCAACGCTCTACTATATGATGTCAAAATAAGGGGGAAAAGACGCCGATGGGTACGCCGATTATCGAAATGAAAGAAACATCCTTTTCTGCCCAGGAAAAATTGATAGTCCAGAATATTACCCTCGCCTTCGAGGAAGGCCAGACGACGGCCCTCGTCGGCCCTTCGGGCGGCGGAAAAAGCACCGTTCTGAAATTGGCGGCGGGACTCATCGTGCCGACCGAAAGCGACGTCTACTTCAGGGGACAGGGAATATCAACGATGAGCCGCGCTCAAACCCTCGCGTTCAGGAAGGAAGCGGCCTTTGTGTTCCAGGATTCCGCGCTGTGGGCAAACCAAACCCTGCGCCAGATTCTCGAGCTGCCCCTGATGATTCATTTCCCGAAAATGACCCATGAACAGAGAACGGCCCGCCTTACCGAAGTGCTCGCAGAGGCTGGATACAAAAAGAACCTCGACGTACGTCCCTCGCAGCTTTCCATGGGAGAGCAGAAACTGATCGCCTTCGCGCGGGCACGGGTATGCAGTCCGCGCATTCTCTTTCTTGATGAGTGGACGGAATCCCTTGACGAAAGCGCGGCAAGGCGCCTCGTCGGAATCGTAAAGAACGCGCAAACCCAGGGCATGACCATCCTCTTTGTGAGCCACGACTTCAATATCATCAAGGAACTCGCCCAGCGGATATGCATGATAATAGACGGCCGGCTCACACTGACCGTCACTGCCGAGGAATTTGCCAAGAATGACAGCCTGGCAAAAATGATTGAAAAAGGAATCGCACTATGAAGTTCAAGATCAGATACGCAGACCAGATTGTCGGGATACTCACTATCATCGCCATAGTTGCCCTTGTATTCGTAATTTTCATGCTGGGCAGCAAACAGCGCTGGTTTGCCAAGGATTACCTCTTCAACACAAGCTTCGACACAGCCTCGGGCATAAGCATTGGCGGACCTCTGCAGTATAAGGGCTTCACGATCGGTAAAATCAAGACAATAGAGCTGGACAAGAACAACATGGTCGAAGTCGGCTTCTACATATATGATACCTACTACAGCCGGGTAAAGGAAGGATCCCTGATAGAACTAATCATCAATCCCATCGGTCTCGGCAACCAGTTCCTTTTCCATCCCGGCAACGGAACCGCTCTTATAGCCGAAAATTCCTTCATTCCCCGCGCAGACTCCCCCGAAGGGCTCGAAATGATAGCAAAGGGCCTCGTCACCATCCCGAAAAGGGATGATACCATTTCCAATCTCCTTGCCCAGGTTTCCCCGCTCCTTACCAACCTGAATGACACCCTTGCCCAGGTAAACGGGGCAAACCAGAAAGGCCCCCTTGCCGAGACAATGCGCGGAGTGGCCGGAACCATGACGAACGTATCGGGCATCACGGAAGAAGTGTACGGATCCCTCGACAAGATTCTCGCCGACGTAAAGAGCCTCACTGCAGCCATGAAGACGGCCGCAAATAGTCCCTCCGGCCTGGTCCCCGCCCTGATAGACCCGGACGGGAAGATGTTCGACAGCATCGAAAACTCCCTGAAGGCAGTCGAAGGCACCCTGGTGAACGTCGAGGATTCCTCCTCCATGATGAAAACCCAGGTTCCGCAGATTGCACGGCTCATCGAG
>JAYVSC010000165.1:0-23495 GCA_043775705.1 Spirochaetales bacterium
CGGTTTTAAGGACGCCCATGTCTATGAGAATTTCGCCCAGGGGCCGATAGGGCGCGGGGCTAAGCGTATTGTTCGCCACAACGCCGGGGTTGCTAAGGGCGTCGGAAACGGGAAGAGGGGCACTCTCGGGCTCTCCCTCGACGGACACCTGCTCATTCTGCTCGTAAATTACCAGGGCGCTGAGCGAGTTCCTGATGCGGTCAATGGTCTGGATGACTGTATTGATGAAGGATTCGGTTACCGGTGCATTGCTCTTTCTCGCGCCGTCAAGGGTCGTTTCGAGGTCCATGCACATTGATTCGAGATACGAGTAGCCGAAAAATCCCGAGTTGCCCTTGATCGTGTGAACCGCGCGGAACATTTCGTGCACGCCCTCGGTGCATACCGTTTTCGGCGTCATGTCCAAAGCGATTTTCTCGGTGCGGTCCACGAGATCGGCGCACTCGCCGATAAAGCGCTGCACCATGTCGCGGGTAACCAGATCGCTCAAGAATATTTCGTTGGGGATGGCGGGAATTGAAGGGGCGGGGTTTGCCGCAGGAATTGCGGCGGGTGCTGCCTTGGCGGGAGCGCCCCGAAGGATCTTGATCATCGCCGAGATGACGGCGGATTGCGCACCTGCGGTATCGGCCCCTTTTTCGTCGGTATATTCCTTCTCGACTGTCTCTATCAGCTTTCGCAGGATGTCGATGGTATCATAAATGATATCGAGGGAATCGGGAGTAACGGCGACTTTTTCCTTGAGGAAGACGTCCAGCATCGTTTCCGCTTCATGGGTCAGTTTTTTTATATTCTCGAAACCGAGATACCCGGCAGAACCCTTGACCGAATGAAAAAGGCGGAACACCGAATTGAGCTGGGAAGTGTTGTCGCCTTCCCCAAGCTTCGAGAGCTGGGCCTCCGCATCGTCAAGCCTTTCATAGCCCTCTGCCACAAACGAGAGCAGAATTTCACGGGTTTCATCATCGATACTTTTTGGCATTTACGTTTAAAGACTCCCAGCTAGTTATAAAGTGTACGGTACAGATTTTTAAAAGCAATAGATTTGTGTAAAATAAACGCGATAAACTCAGATATCAGCAGGAATTGTTTTGCCTTATACAATAGACCTATACGGAATTATAGGAAAGCTTTTCGGGGCAGTATTTGTTATTAATCCGGCAATAATCATGGCAAAGTAATTTTTTACTCATTATAATTAACGCTGAGGTTTATTATGCCCCCAATGCCGCAGAAAACCATCCTCCTCGTTGAAGACGAAATGATTCTTGCACTGCAGGAAATAAAGCAGCTTGAAAGCGCAAACTACCGTGTAGTCCATGCAGCAAGCGGAGAAAAAGCCCTTGAAATAGTAAAAACGAGAAGCAGTTGTTTTGATCTCGTGCTCATGGATATTGATCTGGGAGCGGGTATTGACGGAACCGAGGCTGCAAAAGAAATACTTCAAACATATGAGGTGCCCCTTCTTTTCCTTTCTTCCCATATAGAAGAAGAAATCGTTGAAAAAACGGAAAAAGTCGCCTCTTATGGTTATGTGGTAAAAAACTCGAGCGCGACGGTGCTTTTTGCCGGCATCAAAACGGCATTAAGGCTTTTCGAGGCACAACGCCAGCTGGTGGTGAATGTGCAGGAGTATACAAAGGCTGAGGAAATTCTTCGAACGAGCAATGAACGCCATGCCCTTATACTTTCCTCGGTGAATGACGGTATATGGGACTGGCATGTTCCTTCCGGCGATGCTTTTTTCAGCGCGATCTATTATTCGCTTTTGGGCTATGAGGACGGTGCGTTCCCCGCGAACTACGCTTCCTGGCGGGAACTCGTCCATGTTGAAGATATCGATAAAGCCGAAAAGGAATTGAACCGGTGCATCGAAAACAGCGAAAGCTTTGCGATCGATTTGCGGATGAGGAAAAAAAGCGGCGAATGGCTTTGGGTATCCACCCGGGGCAAGGTGGTCGAAAGGGACGGCAGCGGGAAGGCCCAGAGGATTGTCGGCACCCTCAGCGACATCACGAACAGCAAGAGGATTGAACAGACACAGGCCTTTTTGCTGCAGTGCGGCCTGCCCTCCTCGGGAGAGGATTTTTTCGTATCCCTTGCCCGGTATCTGGCCGAAACGCTGCGCATTGACTACGTGTGCATTGACCGGCTCGGGGGCGACGGGCTGACCGCCCAAACCCTGGCCGTCTACAATGACGGTGTTTTTGAGATCAACACTAGTTATACCCTCAGGGATACCCCCTGCGGCGAAGTCGCAGCCGGTCGCATATGCAGCTATCCGGAGAACGTGCGGCGCCATTTCCCCCGGGACAAGGCACTGCAGGACCTGAATGCCGAAAGCTATTTCGGCACTGCCCTTGTCGATTCCCGGGGTCTTCCTATCGGCCTTATCGCCCTGATCGGCCATCAGCCCTTCATGGATTCAACACAGGCGGAGTTTCTGCTTCGCCTCGTGTCTCCCCGCGCCTCCGGTGAGCTGGAGCTCCGCATGGCCGCGGCCTCCGCCCGCAAGAGCGAGAATCTACAGAGAAGAATGCTCGCCAATATCGGCGACGTGATTACCGTCATCGATGCGAACGGCATCAATAAATACAAAAGCCCGAATATCGAAAAGCTTTTCGGCTGGAAGCCCGAGGAGCTTGTCGGGCAGAGCACTTGGAACAACGTGCATCCCGACGACCTTGAATCCTCCCGCGTATTTATCGCAGGACTTGCGCTCACGCCCAATGCGGTAGGCACCAGGGAAGTGCGCTATAAGTGCCGGAACGGGAAGTACAAGTGGATTCAATTTACGGCGAACAATCTTCTGGACGATCCGGATATTCGGGGAATCCTCGGCAACTATCATGACATCACCGGGCGCAAGCTGATAGAGGAAGCCCTGCGGGAGAGCGAGGCACGCTTCAAGGCCCTGCACAACGCCTCGTTCGGCGGCATCGCGATTCACGACAAGGGATATATTCTGGAATGCAACCAGGGCTTGTGCGAAATGTCCGGATATACCGAAGATGAATTGATCGGTATGAACGGGCTCGATCTGATCGCGGAAAAATTCCGTGACTTTGTCATGGGAAAAATCATGTCCCTGAACGAGCAGCCCTATGAGGCAGTCGGCCTGCGTAAAAACGGCGATGAGTATCCTATGCGCCTTGAAGGTCGAAATGTGCCTTACAAGGGAAAAATGGTGAGAACGGTCGAGTACCGGGATATCACCGAAACCAGGCAGGCGGAAAAAAAGATCCAAAACCTGCTGAGCGCGAAGGAACAGATACTCAGGGAAACCCATCACCGTTTGAAAAATAACATGAACACCATTTACGGGCTGCTTGCGCTGCAGGCCGGCTCGCAGACGGATGAGACGGCGGTCAGTGTTCTCTCCAATGCGGCGGAACGGATTCAGGGAATGATGCTTCTGTACAACAAACTCTACTGCGCGGACAATATACAGGAGATGAGGCTGAAGGATTTTCTTTCGACACTTCCCTCCGAAATCATCAGCGCAAATGCAGTTGCCGCAAAGCCCCGCCTGGAAGTGGAAATCGGGGATATGGTATTGGATGCAAAGACGCTTACGTCCATCGGGATGCTTCTCAACGAGCTCATCTGCAATTCGATGAAGTACGCCTTCGCCGATAACGCCGGCTCGCTTATATCCGTAAAAGCCGTAAAAAATGATTCGACCGTCACTTTTGAATATGCCGACAACGGCTGCGGACTACCCGAAGGGGTCACGGTACAAAACAGCACCGGTTTCGGCATGCGCCTCGTCGGCGGCATGGTCGAACAGCTTGAGGGAACCCTGCGCATTGTCAGGGATAAGGGGACCCGGTTTATCCTTGAATTCAAGGCGTGAGGGGAGGGGCTAAGGAAAAATAAAAACGGCCTCCGATAAGCGGAGGCCGTTTTTTTTATCAGGGCAGAACTCCCCAGGCTATTCCCGTCACTGCCGCCGAAGCAGGACCTGAGAGGCTGAAACCGGCAGCGTTATTGGTCGAGCGGTAAATCGTTGCCTCGTCTCCGCCCGTAAATATCCCGAGAGGGCTGCAGCATATTGCCCGGACGTTGCCGGTCAGCGCGCAGGTAGACGCGGTCCAGCTTGTTCCCGAATCGTCACTCCAGTTTATCTGCTGCGTTGAACCGCTGCCGATCGCAATGAGACGGTTGGTAGCGGTGACCCCAAAGGCTGTTACGTAAAAGGCGGCGGTATTGATTGGAATCGAGGTACCGAACGTGAGACCCGAATCGGATGAAATCTGTATGCGTTTGGCGGCATTTCCCGGATCACCGCCTCCGGAGATCAATTTTCCGTTTACGGATGTTACGGTATTTAATTGATACATGCCCGAACCCGTTCCCGTTACCGAGGACCATACCGCCCCGTCAGGCGAACTTTTCCAGCTTGAGCCGTTTGAATTTGTCAGATACCACTTTCCCTCAAACCAGGTCGCGTTGGTGCTGGAATACGGCAGCGCATACGGTCCCATCCAGGTACTGCCGTCGGATGAGGTGTAGGCGGAATTCGTGCCGCTCACATAGGTGACGGCGAGCAGTTGTCCCGCGGGATTGGCCGATATTGAAATTACCGAATTCTGCACTGTTCCCGGCAGGGTTCTCATTGTCCAAGTTTTTCCGTCGCTTGAGGTGGCGAGGCCGTAGATTGCTCCCGAGGTTCCGCCGGCGGCGAACTGTCCGCTGCCGCCGAAGGCGATTGTGTTGCAGGTGGTGAGGCCTGTCGGGTTCGGACCCTGCCAGGTGCTCCCGTCAATTGACGTTCTCGAGGAACCGTCAGACGAGATCGCGAGCAGGCGCCCCGCAAGTTCATATTTTATGTCCAGATACATCGCACTTCCCGAATACTCGACATAGGCAAAGAAATCAGTGCCTGCCCCATACGTCAGGGTTTGCGGGGTCACCATAGATGAAGGGGCAAGAGTCTGCGGGAGATTCGGGCTTGCTTCCAGGAGGGAGCCGTCCGTATTATAGAGGTCAAGTCTGCCGAATTGGGCGGTCGTGCCGCTTGCATTCCGCATGGAGATGGTGACTGATTTGAGGGTGTTTCCTGCCGGAATATTGAGACCCGCATTCTCCAGTTTGACAAATCGCCTGGCGGTCTGGCCCGCTGATGTCTGCAGTGGAAAAGAAACGGAAGCAGAGGAGAAGCCCGCGTTTACGGTATCCGCAGTCAGCGGTACCAGAGTTGCCTTGATCGGGTTTGCAGTCCCCTTAATTATATTGACATCGGTGAGCATAAGGTAGGAAAAGGTTGCGGGATCGCCGATGGTGGCGGCAAGGGCGGATCGGTATTCCGCGTTGTTGTCCGTTCCCCCTCCCGATATTACTACAGGCTTTGAGTCGGATTTGATTCCGTCAGTATATACAAGTGCAATAAAAGGATAGAAGGCGGGCGGGATATCCTGTATCTCCAGAGCCGTGCCCGGAGTAACCTGATAGGGTCCGTACAGCACCGCATCGGCAGCGGTGAGCCCTGTCTGAATATACAGGTATCCGCCGCCCTGGATGACCGCGCGGCCGCCGGTCGAGTCCTTTCCGGTAACGCCCGATGGAAGCGTGTTCACCATAAGGGTTATCGTAGCTTCTTTCCCGGATTTCCAGGCAGGAAGGAGGTTCGGCTCGCAGGAAACCGCGAGCAGCATTGATAACAGGGTCCATGCGATACCCTTCAGGATATTTTTCATGATAACCTCCAATACTCTTAAGCTAATTATCCGCCATGCAAAGTCTCTTTTCAACATTTCTATGGTAAAAACTGAAAAATGACCATATAGTGAATCAAGAGGTTCTTCATGTCTGAAATAACACAGAAAACCATCCTGCTCGTGGAAGACGAAAGCATTATCGCGCTGAGGGAAATCAGCCAGCTTGAAGGCGCACCTTACAGGGTTCTTCATGCCCTGGACGGCCGGCAAGCGGTACAAATCGCGCTGGAAGGCGCGGTCCCGATTGACCTCATCCTGATGGATATTGATCTTGGGGAAGGTATTGATGGCACCGAGGCCGCGAAGGAAATTCACAAAAAAATTGACGTCCCGATACTCTTCCTTTCCTCCCATACAGAAAAAGAAATAGTCCAGAAAACGGAAAAAATATCCTCGTACGGCTATGTCGTGAAAAACTCGAACTTTACAGTGCTTGATGCCTCGATAAAAATGGCTTTCAGGCTTTTTGACGCGCAGCGCAGCATCAAGGTCGAGCATAGGGAAAGGGATGAGGCATGCAGGGAAATGCAGGCCGCGAATGGGGCGCTGATGCTGACCCAGGCGAAGCTCAATGAAAGCATGGCCAAACTGGAAATCGCCCAGGAAGTGGCAAAGATAGGATTCTGGGGGTATGACACGATTCATCAAACCCTTGAGTGGACGACCGGGGTCAGGCAGATTTTTGAAATGCCCCCCGAATGTCCAACCCCGGCCTACGCCGCTTTTTTTGACTTTGTGCACAGTGAGGATAAGGCCTTCGTGGAAGAAAAGGTCCGCGCACAGCTTCGGCCGCTTGGCGCCCGGGATCTCAATTACGTGTACCGGATCGTCACCGGGACCGGCAGGGTGAAATATCTCGATCACACGGGTCGTCAAGTGTTGAATGATAAAGGCGAGGTGATCGAAGTGTTCGGCTCCGTCCAGGATATTACCCCGCGCATCAAGATAGAGAACGCGCTGAAGGCAACGGAAATGCGCTTTCATACGCTGCTGGAAAATGTTTCGAATGTGTCGGTTCAGGGCTATGGTTCCGACGGCACCACAAAATACTGGAACAAGGCTTCGGAAAACCTGTACGGCTATACGGAGAAAGAGGCACTCGGACGCAGCCTGCTGGACTTGATCATACCGGACGAGATGCGCGAGGGTGTGCGCGGCGCAATCGGCTCGATGGTCGCCTCCGGGCAGCCGATCCCCCCGGCCGAGCTGAGTCTCAAGAGGAAGGACGGGTCGCGCGTCTCCGTGTATTCAAGCCATGCCGTCGTGGAAACCGAGAGCGACGGTTTCAATCTCTTCTGCATCGATATAGATTTGACCGGGCGAAAGAATGACGAGAAAAAAATCGAGAGGCTGCTGGAAGAAAAAGAAACCATACTGAAAGAGGTTCACCACCGGATAAAGAACAACATGAATACCATATACGGATTGCTCTCCCTCCAGGCGGCGGCACAGAAAAATGCCGGAAGCAGGAATACGCTGCAGGACGCGGCAGGCCGGGTACAGAGCATGATGCTACTGTACGACAAGCTGTACTGCTCTGAAAATCATCAGGAAATGAGCGTTCGTCTTTTTCTCGAATCCCTGATCGAGCAGATAATCGCGGTGTTTCCTTCTTCGGTGCCCATAGAGAGGGATATCTGCATCGGAGACTTTATCCTGAGCGGCACGATGCTCTCTCCCCTCGGGATTATCATCAACGAGTTAATTACCAATTCGATGAAGTACGCTTTTGCCGGCTTTACGGACAACCGGATTACCGTGTCTGCGGTAAAGAGGGACTCGCTCGTTACGGTGATGTACCAGGATAACGGGATCGGCTTGAGCGAGTCGGTTACCTTCGAGAATTCCTCCGGTTTCGGGATGCAGCTCGTGAGCCTGCTGGTGAATCAGATCGGCGGGACGATACGCATCGAGCGGAATGCCGGAACGAAATATGTGCTCGAGTTTTCCGTGTAAGGTGTCCCGGCTCGCGGATGCAGTGTAACGGTATTTTTCCATTTGAGGCACGATGTTGTACCAGACGACGCAGGCGCCTGCTAAGGCATTTCCGGCCTTTGGGGAGGATTCATCATAACTCAGTGCCTGAAGTTTTTTAAGGCTGTGTAATAGTTCTGGCATCAGCTTTTTCAGGTCTGCAGGCCTGCATCAGTTCGCTCTCGAACCAATCGTTCAGCTGCGTCATGGCATCCCACGAAACAAAGGCCATTTTTTTTATCTGGGGGTCGAATTTCAGGAACACTCCCACTCCGGTCACGTTGCCGCCCGGTTTTTACCAGTTTGGTATCAAGCCGGACTGAATGGGAATACAGTTTTCCGATATTATTTTATAGTTTGCGCACCTGGTATAATTGTAAGATACGGCTGTCATTTGTCAAACGTAAATAAACGGAGAAAACGGCAAAAATACTCTTAGTTACACTTGTATCTGAACCATTAGTGCAGTATATTTGAACCATCGGAGAGAACCATGAGCTCGATTACTATTCATGCGTTGGACGGTGTACTTGATTTCCGGCTTACGGAAGAAGCCCGAAAAAGAAAAACCAGTAAAAATCAGCTGGTCAAGGATTTGCTTTCGCGTTCGTTAGGACTCGGAGATTCGAATGGAAAGCGTGATGAGTACAGTGAATTCTGCGGATTATGGACGAATGAAGAAAAACAGTCATTTAATGAAATCCAACAGGATAACAGCCGAATAGATGAAAAGGATTGGACATAAATGAAGCGTATCTGCATCGATACCAATGTCTGGTCCGCCCTTTTAGCCGGGGATAAGCGGGTTTCAAAAGTACTTGCCGAGTGCGAGGCTGTGCTTGTTTCCTCAGTGGTGACCGGTGAGCTTTTTGACGGTTTTTCAGGCGGTAGCCGGAACCGCGAAAACCGGGAAATTTTTGAAAGATTTTGCGCAAAACCCCGCAGTATCCGCATCCCGGTGACCGAAACAACGGCCGAATGGTATGCGCATATCAAGCAGGCGCTTCGCAAAAAAGGCAGGCCGATTCCGGTAAACGATATATGGATAGCCGCAAACTGTATGGAACACGGCGCTTGCCTCGTCAGTTTTGACGCACACTTTACTGCGGTAGACGGACTGATGGTATACAATCCGGATTCGGATTAATCTTCACCCATATAAATATAAAGACCTTCCCCGATACGGCTCGGGTCTTACGCCTTGATTGCCCAGCGCAGGCGCGCCGAACTCGCCCTTGGATTGGAGTATTTTTCCTGGGCAGTGGGGAATATCGCCGTCTCGGAAACCGAGCTGTACAACCCTGCTTCCAGGCCGCCCATGAAGGAGCCGGTGACGCGTCTGTCCTCGCCCGAGTGAAAGGTAAGTATGGCTATGCGTCCTCCGCTTTTCATGCACTCGGGCAGCCGTGCGAGCAGGGTGTCGAGGGCGGAAAACTCGCCGTTCACTTCGATGCGGATTGCCTGGAAAGTGCGCCGCACGGCCTTGGTGATGTCCTCGTCCGTCTTGAACTTGACCGCAAGCGCATCCTTCACCGCGGTCGTAAGGTCCCGGGTAGTAAGCACCTTTCCGCGCCTCTGGCAGATGACGCGCGCGATCGCTTCCGCAGCGGGCTCGTCGGCATTTTCCTTGAGCACTGCGGCCAGCTTTTTTTCCGTGATGCGATCGAGAAGCACTGCAGCCGAGGCGCCCCGTTCGGGGTTCATCCTCATGTCGAGGGGGCCGTTCCTTTTGAAGGTAAAGCCGCGCTCCGGGTTGTCGATCTGCATGGAGGAGACGCCGAGGTCGGCGAGGGCGAGGTCAAAGCCCTCGATTTTTTCTTCATCGAGAATTTTCGCGAGACCCGCAAAATTTATGTGTCGTGCGACAAATTGATCTACAGTAAACCCCTCGCTCCGGAAGCGCCCTTCCGTTTTGCGAATTTCGATCGGATCGGCGTCGAGCCCGTACAGCTTTCCCCCCGGGAGAACGGCTTTCAGTATTTCCTTAGCATGGCCGCCGTAGCCGAGGGTGCAGTCAAGGGCGATCTCGCCCGGTTTGGGGGAGAGGACTTCCATGATTTCATCCACGCAGATTGACCGGTGGCTTCCCGCAGGGGTATCTCCACGTGCTATGACTTTCTCGACGTCTTCCCGGTAGGCATCCGGGTTCAGTTCCTTGTACTTTTCGGTAAAGGTGTGGGGATGCGTTCCCTTGTAGCGCACACGGCGCTTGTGGGCCCCGTCAATAGGTTCGTTCTGCTGATCGTCCATGGGATGGAGTATCGCATATCTGCGGGAAATAACCAATATACCCGATTTGCCCTACCTGAAGTAGATCGGTAGCTGAACGGGGATCTTTTTTTATTTTTAATCGGGGCTCTGCATTTCCGAAATAGTGTGGCGGGTAATGAGTCCCCTTGGAAGCAGAGGGCTTGTTTCCATTATTCTTCCGGCTATGAGGGCAATGCAGTCATGGAACAGGTCCTGCTTGAGGGGCCGGGTAAGATATCCCGAGAAACCGATGGACGCGCAGCGGGCCGCGTCGCCCCTTTCTCCCAGAGAGGTTATCATGACGAGTTCCGTGCTTCGGAGAAGCGCGCTGTTCTTTATTTTCCGTCCAAGCTCGATTCCATTTATGTCCGGCAGGTACATGTCGAGAATCGCGATAGGGTAGGGCTTTCCTTCCGAAGACGCTTTTTCCAGCAGCGCAAGGGCCGTCGTTCCGTCTTCCGCTTCGTCAAAGGTGCAACCCTTCATCGCCAAAAGGGAGGTGACGATCATCCGGTTTGCCCCGTCGGAATCGGCCACCAGGAGACGCAGTCCCTCGAGCGGGGCGAAAGTTTCCTCGTTCGTTTTTTGGGCATCCGATTGCTTTTCGAAAGTCACCGTGAACCAGAATGTCGACCCCTTTTCCGGCTCGCTTGTAAGACCGATAGATCCGCCCATTAAGCCGGTGAGCTGCCTCGAGATCGCGAGTCCCATGCCGGTGCCGCTGTATTTCCGGGTGCTCGTGCTGTCAAGCTGCGAAAAGGGTTTGAACAGCGAATCCTGTTTATCCGCGGGAATACCGATCCCGGTATCCGTGATTGCGATGCAGACGGTCTGATGCGTGCCGCTCCCGGATTGGAGGGTCGTCCGTATGGAGATATTCCCCTCAGCCGTGAATTTCAGGGCGTTGTTCACCAGATTCATCAGTATCTGCCTGATGCGTCCGGGGTCGCCCCGTACGTGCAGGAATACGTCGGGGTCGATGCTGTTGTTCAGCGTAAGCCCTTTTTCCCGCGCTTTGGCTTCCAGTATTTCGACACAATCGGAGAGAGTGACATCGAGCCGGAAATCGAGGATCTCAAGCTCGAGGCTGCGCTCTTCGGCCTTCGAGAAGTCGAGTATGTCATTGACGATCGCGAGAAGGTCTTCGCCGCTCTTACGCACGATTTCCGTGTATTGGCGCTGTTCGTCGGTCAGGGGCGTATCGAGGAGAAGCCCGGTCATCCCTATCACTCCATTCATCGGGGTGCGGATCTCGTGGCTCATCGTGGCGATAAAATTGCTTTTTGCCTCGTTGGCCGCCTGCGCCCGGCCCATCATTTCTTTCAGTTCTGCCTCGGCGTTTTTTTCGGCCGTTATGTCCCAGTTTGTCCCGGTCATGTGCAGGCCTTTCCCGCTCTCGTCCCGCCTGACGGTCGCGATGCTGCGGATAATCCGGACTGTTCCGTCGGGCCATAGTATCCGGAATTCATTTTCGAAATCGTTCGGGCCCAGCAGGGCTTTTTGGAATTTTTCCGTGTCGGTGTTCAGGTCCTCCGGGTGGATTGCGGATTTCCATGCCGCATAGCCGTCGCTGAATTTCGTTTTGTCAATTTTATAGAGCCTGTACATCTGGTCATCCCAGGTTTCCGTGTCGCTTGCCGCGTCGTATTCCCATATGCCGACGCCCCCCGCGCGGGTAGCCAGTGCGAGCCGGTCAACGGTCGAGCGGAGGGTCGCGAGTGTGGTGGACAGGTTCCTTTCCACGTGGACCGAAAGATACCACAGGAGGGAGATTATGCCCGTAAAAAAAAGCAGCAGGAGGCTGAGGTTAAAATACGCCTTGCCCTGCCTGGCTATTTCCTCGGCGCTTATATCCGACATGATAAAAAGGGAGGCGACATTCCGTCCCCCCGAATCGACGAGGGGGATCGAGCCGCAATTGAAATGTCGGTCTCCCTGGGCGAGAGTGAAATATCTGCGGGTTACCCCTTGTCCGGGGAGGTAACTGTTTCCCTCTTTGAGTCGGCGGTCCAGTTCCCCGGGGATGGACGCAAGGGTTTGATGATCGATCACCTGGAGCGGGAACTGATCCCAGTCTCCCTCGAGCGGCAGCGTTTTTATTCCATTTTCGTACGCTTCCCGCGTAGTAAATTCCTTGTTTATCACGCTTACGATATCTATGTCGAAATCGGCCTTCATGATATCCGCCAGATCCCCGATTTCCATACCGAGCTCGAGATATCCGGTTTGTGTGCCGTTTACGGTCCAGGGATGCACGTACATGAGGGTCAGGGTTCCCCTTTCGCCTATCTCAAGCCCCCATTCATCCCGGAACGAGCGTTCCGCGTTCAGCATTGTGCGGTGTTCTTTTTTAACGTTTCCTGGGGACTCGGTGAAGCTGTCCCAAAAGACGGTTTTATCATTTTTAAAAAAGGTAAAATGGGTTATTGCGTATAATTCGTTCAATTCCCGCGCGGCCGGCTTTGCGAGCGCAGAGAGTGCATTCGCGTCACCGCCTTGAAACGCCTTGATGAAGACGGGCTCCTGAGCGATTCGGATAATCTGTTTTTTTAAAAGCTGCGCCTCATTGAACACGAGGCCCTTCCAATGGTTTTCCGTACGGTCCAAAAGCAGGTCCATGCCGGTTTGCGTTTCCTTTCGGTTTTGAAGAAAGTCATTCAGTGAATATATTGATACTCCCGCAATCATGGCAAGAACGACCGGAATCACTATCCATTTTTTCAGATTCAAGTCATCTATCGGGCTTTTGCGCGCCAAATAATAGAGAAAGTTAAAAAGGGCTAAAAAGAGAATGGTGGTGCAGATGATCAGCAGGAAGGGATCCCGACGGGCTTTGAGCGTTGCCGATTTCCAGTCATCCCCTTCAATGTCCACCCCCAGAAAAACGGACAGTTCCCTCTTATCCTTATCCATCACGGGGATGAAGGCGGAAACAAAGGTTCCCCACTTATCCGTATAGGGTCCGGTAATTACCGGTAAATTGGTTTTAAATGCCTGAACCAAGTCCTTCGGCGCGCTGGTATACTCGTCACCCGGCGGGGAGTAATCCTGGTCTTTCATGGAAATGGTATCGGGGCCGAAAACAAGGCGGCCGTCTCGCAGGGCAATGGTATAAGCCCATTTTATCTTGTCGATTTTACCGGCGCCCGAGGTGAGTTGTTCCCGAATAAGGGAGAATGGAAGTGTTCCTGTATCCGAAGAAGTAAAGGATAGCAGTTTTACTTGCTCCGGATTGATTTCTTTCGCGAGGTTCGCCGCCTCGACCAGAAGATGCGCGCGCATCTGTAAATCAACGCTTTCGCCCTGCTTCATTCCGGCAATATAACCGAGGGTTCCGATTATTCCCAGAAGCAGGATGTTGGAGACGATATGTCTCCGGAACTTTTCCTTTACGGTCATTATTGAATAAAACCCAGCTTCTTGAGGTTTTCGATCAGATTGTTTTTTTCGATAGGCTTGACGAGATACGCATCGCACTGTTCCTTGAAGGCGCTCATGATGTTCGTCTTGTCTCCAAGGGCGGTGGTCATGATGATTTTTACCCCGTCGCTGGAAAGTATCCCCTTTTTGTCTTCCAGGGCGCGAATTTCCTTCAGAGCGGTTTGCCCGTCCATTTCGGGCATCATGATATCGAGGCAAATCAGGTTGTACGGCTCCCCGGATGCAAGGGCCGAAGCGACCGCCTGGACCGCTTCTTTGCCGTTCACACTGGTGTGACATATTCCGTAGGGCTGCAGCAGCGCCTGCAGCAGCATTCTGCTTGTAAAATCATCTTCTGCAATAAGCGTTTTCATCCGGATGAATCCTCCTGATCAATCAATATTAACCAATTGTACAATATCTCCGCCTTGAAAGCGAATGTTTCCCCAAAATTGACAGCGCATGCACACTCTAGTACACTTTACCCATCAGTACAGGAGAAACACTTATAATGAAACTGAAGAATTTAAAAACCGGAAAACGGATACTTCTTGGTTTTAGCTCAATTACCCTGCTCCTGCTGTTTGTTTCGGGAAATGCATGGCTGGAGATGTCCAAAATAGCAAAAAACATGGACGTTTCCATCGTCGAGTTGAAAAAACTGTCAGAAATTAAGGACATCAATATAATTATCGACAATATCTACCTGGAAATGTGGGGACTGGTCACGGCAAGGGATCGGGCGGAAAAGCAGTCGCGCAAAACCATATGTATCGGCAAGCGGGCGGAATACGCGAATCTGATGGATGCGCTCACCGCATCGGCTGAAACACCACAAGAGAAAGACCTGAACGGCGCACTGGACAAGGCGGTCGCGGGTTCAACTGAAATAAACAACCGGGTCATAGAACTGGCCCAAGCGACCGAGCTTGAAAACCCGCAAGCCCTGGAACTGTTCGAGCGGGACAGCGTCAATTTTATGAGGACCAATATCGATCCGGCGATACAGGCGATAATCTCGTACCGGGAGGAACAGGTCATGAAGGCGGATCGCGCGGCTACGGACACATTTGTGCTTGCGCGCATTATCCTGGCTTTTGGGGCTTTCACCGCATTGGCCCTTTCTGTCATTCTCGGATTTTTGATAACGGGCAGCATTGTGAGTCCCCTGAAGACGGTTCTTACCCACACAGCCCTCCTTGCAAAGGGCGATTTTTCCAAAAATTTACCCGAGGGCATTCTCGGCCGCCGCGACGAGATAGGCGAGCTCTCGCAGGCATGGGATTTCATGAGACGAAATATTCGGACTCTGCTTTCCTCGATAAAAAGCGAAACAGAGATCCTTGCCGCCAATGGCGAAAGCCTCTCCGCCGACATGACGAAAACGGCCGCGTCGATGAACCGGATCACCTCCACCACCGCAGGCATGAAAGACCAAACGATAAACCAGGCTGCATCTGTTACTGAAACCCACGCAACCCTCGAGGAAATTCAGAGCCACCTTGGGCTCCTGAACGATCTCATCGAGAATCAGGCCGCCAGCGTGGTCGAGTCATCCTCGTCGAACGAAGAGATGGTCGCCAACATAAAATCAGTCGTCGGAATTCTGCAGAAAAACTTTGCGTCCATGGAGGCGCTGAACGGCGCTTCCGAGGACGGAAAGGACGGAATACAGGAGGTGACTGCGATCGTCACCGATATCGAGAAGGATTCAGACGGACTACTGGAGGCGGTTTCCGTTATCCAGGGAATCGCGAGTCAGACAAACCTGCTCGCGATGAATGCCGCGATCGAGGCGGCGCACGCGGGCGCTTCGGGGAAGGGCTTTGCCGTCGTCGCGGATGAAATCCGGAAACTTGCGGAGAATTCTGCGGAAGAAGCACACAAGATTTCGGCCGTGCTCGGCAGCCTGAAAACCCGGATTACCACGGCGTCCCTTTCGTCCGCCAAAACCATGGATCAGTTCGTGCTGATACTGTCGCTTCTCGGCGAGGTGAGGAATCAGGAAACGGTTATCAAAAACGCGATGGAAGAACAGGACATCGGCAGCGCGCAGGTGCTTGAGGCAATAAGGGAAATCAACGGAATAACGACTCGCGTAAAGGACGGCTCTTCACAGATGATGAATGGAAGCAGGGAAGTGCTGGTCGAGATGAAAGCGCTCGCGGAAATTACCGAGGAGATGAATCAGCGCATGGTCGAAATTGCCGCGGGCACCGATCAGGTCAACGAGGCGATCCGTTCGGCCAATGAGATTACGGTCAATACACAGGGCAGTATTTTACGCGTGTCCGCTGAAGTGGAAAAATTCAAGCTGTGAGATAATGGAGAAGAGGAGAAGAAGAGGCAGAAATGAAAAAGATTCTTATCGTCGATGATTCCGCGACTGCGCGGGAAATCGTGGTTCGGGTGCTTGGGCCCGGGTATGATATTGTCAAGGCTGGGGACGGGGTCGAGGCGCTCGCGAAAATCGCGGAAACCTCGCCCGATCTGGTGCTGCTGGATCTATTGATGCCGGTCATGGACGGTTTCGGCGTGCTTGAAAATCTCGCGGCCGCGGGTTCTTCCATTTATGTGGTAGTTCTTTCGGCGGACATCCAGAAATCGACCAGGCAAAGGGTTCTCGCCCTGGGCGCAGTCGATCTGATCAACAAACCGGTGAACCCGGACATCCTTCGCTCTCTTGTCAGGGGCCTGCTTGACGAAAAAAAGGGAGAGCCGTAATGGAAAATGATTTGCGCGTTCTTGACGGCCTGACCGAAATAATGAACATAGGTGTGGGAAGGGCGGCTGACTTGATGAATACCATGCTTAACAGCCATGTTTCCCTGACGATACCTCTGGTCCTCCTTCTTTCGATTGAGGAACTCACGATGGAATCCTTTTTTCCGGTCAACACTTCTTTTTCCGCTATCGAGATGAAGTACTCAGGCGCTTACAAGGGTTTCGTCGAGCTGGTTTTTGATATTGAATCGGCGGGTAAGCTCGTTGACTGTTTTGTCGGCACCGATACGGCGCCGGCAGAAGACTTCGATTCGCTGCGCTCCGGTACCCTCTGCGAAATCGGCAACATAGTGATCAACTCGGTGCTCGGTACCATGGCGAATATCCTCGATGTGCCTCTGACCTTTTCCGTTCCGTTCTACCATGAGGGAAGCGGTGAGGAACTTTTCAAGGCCATGACGATGAATACGACCTCCACCGTGCTGCTGACCAAAGCAACCTTTACGATCGAGCAGCTCGAGATAACGGGCGATCTTGCGCTGTTTTTCTCTTTTAGCTCGTATGAGAGCCTTCGTTCGGGACTGCTTGCGCTGGGGCAGGGTTAACGTGACGGAGAAATACGCGCTTCTGGACAAGATACCGATCGGTCTTTTCATGATTAATTCCGGTTTTGAAATCGTTTTCTGGAATCTCTGCTTCGAGGACTGGCTCGGCATTGACAGAAGCGATGCGCTCGGTAAAGACATCCGCACCGTCTTCCCCCGGCTTGGCGAGGGACGCTATCAGTCAAGGCTCGACAAACTTTTCGAGGACGGACTTCCGATAGTTCTTTCCTACCAATTAAACGGGGATATTTTTTCCGCGCAGGCAAAGGATCACGATGACCGCCTCCATCACTGCACCATCACTTCGATGAGCGGCGCGGGCGGACCTTTCGCGCTTTTTTCGGTCGAGGACAGAACCGAGGTGTCCATGCGCATTCGCCTTGCCCGTGTAGAACTGTTGATGCGCTATGAGGTGGAAAAGGAACTGAGGAACGCCCTTACTGAAAAAGAAATGCTGATGAAGGAACTCAATCACCGCGTGAAGAACAATCTCAATATGGTGCGGAGCCTCATCAGTCTGCAGGGTGATTCCGTAAGCGGCACTCTCATAGGCGACATATTCCAGGATCTGGAATCGAGGATATCCTCGATAGCGCTCCTGCACGAAATGCTCTACAAAACCGGCATCGACAACACCATCAGCCTTGACGTGTATCTTGAATCCCTTTGCAGTACTATTTTTTCAAGCTTCCTGAGCGGGGACACGCAAATCCGCCTTGCCCTTGATCTTTCCCCCATGAGCGTATCAACGGATATTACGCTTCATGTCGGGCTGATCGTTTCGGAACTGCTGACCAACGCGATCAAATACGGTATAAAGGGCCGACCGGCGGGGCGTGTATCGGTGAGCCTGACTTCTTCGGAACAGGGACTCCTCCTCGTCGTCGCGGATGACGGCCCGGGAATGAGCGAGGGTTTTGACCCCGATAAGGTTTCTTCCCTCGGAATGAAGCTGGTATATATGATTACGGACCAGCTTAAGGGAATGCTGGAATTGCTTCCACCTCACACCGAGGGCCCGAAGGGATGCGCGTTCCGCCTCATGATTCCGACAAAGAGTCTGAAGCAAGAAAAATCGGACCCGTGAGCATCCGCCTGATACCCAGTTTCCAGTACGCGCCGATTTCCCTCACATAGTTTTCCGGCACGAAAAGAGCCGGGCACGGGACGCCTTCCCCGGTGACACGCGCAAAGCCGGCCAGGCGGGCAAGGAGCAGCGCCCTGCGCAGATGAAAATCGCTGGTCAGGACGCACACCGTTCTGTCCCGCGCACCGCCCGCTGCAGGGCTGATTGCATTTTGCCCCCTTATCAGCGCAAGGCTGTTTTTCATGTTTTGAATGGTGTCCCGTGATGCACTTTCCTTCAAGATTACCGTACCGTGAATGGAAGAGTTTTCGGTTAGATAGCGGGCCATAGCGTCCGCTTCGGGAAAGGGAGTGTCATCCCCCTGTCCTCCCGAGACAATTACCGTCACCTCAGGATTTTCCGCAAGGTATTGAACTGCCCCTTTCATCCTGGTCAGGAGGGTGCGCGACATTTCGCCGTTTTTTTGCAAGCCTCCGCCGAGTACCAGAAGGTATTCCGCCTTTCGGGTCGAGCCGGCTTCCGCCTTTTCCGCTGCGGGCAGCGGAAGGCAAATATACACAAGTATGAGAACGCACAACGATACAAAGGAGGCAAGGCATGCCTCAATGAATATAATCGATTTGCGTTTGATAAAGCGCGAAGGACGCAGTAAAAGGACAGCCCAGGCTCCGGCGCCGAGGAATAGCCACACTAGGCTGAAGTCGAAAAATTTGCCGTTTTCCGCTATTTTTATCGCTGCATAATAAAGGGGGGCGGTGAGTCCCAAAAATACTAAAAGAAATGTCCCTATTCGTGTTTTCATGGTAAGGGAAAATATACCTTTTTTTTCATTTTACCGCCACAGGGGCATATCCGCCATATAAGAAGCAGGGAGGATTTATAATGAAAAAAATTCTGTGCGTCTGTTTTGCGGTCCTGTTTCTTCTCGCCGCCTGTGATACCGCCGATACAGGGGTCGAAACGGCCTCTGCTACTGACCCCGTCGCGGGCAGTGCGCCCGAACCTGAACCTGAACCTGAACCTGAGCGCGAGCCTGAACCCGAACCCGAACCCGAACCCGAACCTGTACCTGTGCCCGTAACCTTGACCTCTATTGCCGTCAGCGTCCTACCCCTAAAAACAGAGTATTATTGCGGAGAGGCAGTTGACTTCACAGGGCTTGCCGTTAAGGGATTCTGGAGCGACGGATCAAGCCGGGAAGAAAATTCCGGTGCCTGGACAGCGGGGCTGGTCGATACCGCTTCGTCCGGCAAAAAAACGGTCGCTGTCGGTCTCGGTCCCTTGACTGCAGCCTTCCCCGTTTTTGTGTATACCGCAAATGATTTGATGTATCTTTCCGGCGGCAGCTTTGCGATGGGCAGCGATGCCGATTCCTATGCCGATAACGGTGTTCATCGAGTGACAGTCAGCCCGTTTTTTCTCGGCCGTTATGAAGTGACGTATGAGCTCTGGAAAGGCGTGTATGACTGGGCAACGCTTGAAAGTCCGGTTCTTTATACTTTTGCCGACGCAGGAAAGGAGGGCAATGACGGCGTTGCCGGTGCGGAGATGACCGATGCAAAAAAGGAACCGGTGACCTACCTCAATTGGCTCGACGCGGCGGTCTGGTGCAATGCGCTGAGCGAAAAAGAGGGACTGTCCCCGGTCTATTTTGAGGATGACCAGTTTTTCCTCATCGCACGTTCGTCGCGGACCCTTCTGCCGCTCAGGCTCAACCCCGCGTCAAGCGGCTACCGCCTTCCAACCGAGGCTGAATGGGAATTCGCGGCCGGCGGCGGAGTGTCCGGACGGACACTTTACGCGGGAACCGATGAACTCGCCCTGCTCTTTTCCTTTGCCTGGTATCCCGCCAGCTGCAAGGCAGCCGGCGCGGAAAAAACCTGGCCCGCGGGTACAAAGGAAAAGAACGGCGCGGGCATTAATGACATGAGCGGAAACGCCGCCGAGTGGTGCCAGGACTGGTATGACGGCGCGTATTACGGGATATCGGCGGCCGTCGATCCCCCGGGTCCTTTTTCAAGTCCCGACGAAAGCCGGGCGCTCCGCGGCAGCAGCTGGTCCGGCACAATCAAGGGATGCGCGGCCGCGGCCCGGTCTTTCGCAAAATACAGCGCCAAAAGCGGGGCATACGGATTCCGCGTGGCGCGCAGTGGCGGGCAATAGGGGCTTTCCCTTGTTCATATGCGGAAAAGTGCCTATAATGGGGACTTCCTTAAGGAGACTCAATTGGAAGTTCGTGTACGTTATGCTCCTTCCCCGACGGGAATGCAGCACATCGGCGGGGTCAGAACCGCCCTTTTCAACTATTTATATGCCCGTTCAACCGGCGGGAAATTCATTTTGCGGCTCGAGGATACCGACCAGACGCGTTCCGGCGAAGAGTTCGTAAAGAACCTCTATGACACACTTTCATGGCTCGGAATCGACTGGGATGAGGGCGGCGACAAGGGCGGTCCCTACGCTCCCTATGTCCAGTCGGAACGCTTCGAACTCTACAAGAAACACGCACTTGAGCTGGTCGAAAAGGGAAAAGCGTATTACTGCTTTTGCGATGAGGCGCGTCTCGAGGGCATCCGCAAGATCCAGGCAGTGAGCAAGTCGGCGCCGGGGTATGACAGACACTGCCGCTCCCTATCCGCGCAGGAAGTTAAAGCCAATCTTGATGCGGGCAAGCGGTATGTAATCCGTCTCGCCGTTCCGCTCGAAGGGGCGACCATGTTTCACGACACCCTTCTCGGGGATATCGAATGGAAAAACGAGGATGTGAATCCCGATCCCGTGCTGCTGAAGAGCGACGGCTTCCCGACCTATCACCTGGCGAATATCGTCGACGATCACTATATGAAGATAACCCATGTCATGCGCGCGCAGGAGTGGATTCCCTCGACCCCGCTCCATGTGGTTCTGTACAAGGCTTTCGGCTGGGAACATCCCGACTATTGCCATCTCCCGATGGTCATGGGCCAGGACGGACAGAAGCTGTCCAAGAGACACGGAGCGACCAGCTGCAATGAATTCCGCAACAACGGCTATCTGACCGATGCCCTGATCAATTACATTTCCATGCTCGGCTGTTCCTTCGAGGACGGCCGCGACATGTATACGCTCGCCGAACTTGGCTCCCTGTTCAAGATGGAAAAGATCAACAAGGCCCCGGCCGTATTCGACTACAAGAAACTGGAGTGGTTCAACGGCCAGTATATGCGCCTGAAAACCGATCTGGAACTGTTTGACCTGACCTGGCCCTTTATCGCAAACTCCGGACTCTTTGGAGCGGTGGATCAGGAAGCGCGAGTAAAAGCGGGCCTCCTCTTCGCCGATCAAACCCTGCTTGTTCCGACTCCCGCGCAGAAGGAAATTTTGATGAAGGTTATGCCCCTTATCAAGGAACGTCTTCACCTGCTCACTGACGCACCGGTAATGATAGGCTTTCTGTTCAACGAACCCTCCGTTCCCCCGATCGAGGAAATCGTTCCGAAAAAGCTCGACGCCGGGAAAACGCGTGAGGTTCTTCTGGAGGCGAAAGAGGTGATAGCCAAAATCGAGGGCATGGGCGAGGAAGAGGCGAACGTGCTTTTCCACGCAAAAGCCGAAGAAATGGGCATCAAGCTCGGCGACTTCATGATGCCGATCCGGATGGCGATCAGCGGCAGCCGCGTCAGCCCGCCTTTGGTCGGGTCGATCAGTATTCTCGGAACCGCGAAGGCCTTGGCGCGCATTGACCGGACACTCGCCGCGCGGTTTTAGTTTTTTTCGACAATAGTTTCCCGCAAAGCCTCCAGGATTTTTTTCCGGGAGGCTTTTTTTTGTCCGGAAAAGAACTTATTGTCTTGACTGCGTAACAATGTTATGTTACGTTTGAAGCAGGAGGCAATCAAGTGGATTTAATATCAAAAAAGGAACTCCTTGCATGCACCGGGATTTCCTACGGACAGCTGTACCGGTGGAAGCGGGAACGGCTGATCCCCGAGGAGTGGTTTATTAAACAGGCTTCCTATACCGGACAGGAGACGTTTTTTTCCCGGGAACAGGTACTGGAGCGGGTTCATTCAATTCTGGACATGAAGGATGCGCATTCCCTTGAAGAACTGGCGAACATTCTGGCTTCGGAAGACACGATGACTTTTCCCCTGGAAAAGATTCGGAAACTGCCCGGCATTGACGTTTCTCCCTTCGAGGCTTTGAGTGAAATTCCGGATAAAACGGATTTCAGCCTGGGTGAACTCTCTTTTGCGTGGTCATTGGGCATGAGCGCGGAAAAGGCGGGCATGAATGCATCACAGACGCGTTCGCTGATCCGGGAAGGATTACCGGCTCTTTCGCTCCTTGCGCCGGCCCTTGCGCTGGCCGATACTCTGTGCACTCTGTTTTCGGCGGGGAACAGTTATCATGTAAGTTTTACCAAAATGGGTACTCCGCTCGTTTTTGACGGCGGATTGACGACAAGGGCCGTTCTGCCTTTGGGCGAAACGGCGAATTTTTTGAAGACTATTCTGGCGGAGGCATAAGATGCAGAATTTGAAAATAGAGGGAATGGGAACGGTTAACGGCGGAGAATACGGGACTGTTTCCATAGAGGGAATGGGAAAATGCAACGGCGACATAAAGGCTGAAACCCTTACCGTCGAGGGCCTGTTTGACTGTCGCGGCTCGGTGAACGCCGGACTGCTGCAGTGCGAGGGCGTCTCGAAGATACGCGGGAATATCCATGCGGATCGAATCAATATAGAGGGTGTCGTCACCGTCTCGGGAGGCACCAAAATCGAGGCGGCGGAGATCGTGTGCGAGGGGATAATCACCGTGGACGGCGAAATATCGGCTGACAGCATCAGGTCTGACGGATTTATGAACGCGAAGGAAATCACGGGCGACAATATTTTCATCCGCTCCCGCAGGCACCGGTTTTTCGGCCTTTTCAGGTCATCCCATTCCCGCATCGACCTGATCGAGGCGACCACTATTGAACTGCGGGGCGTTATCGCGCAGAGCGTGAACGGCAGGGATATCATCATCGATTCGGGCTGCACCATCGAAAACCTGGACTGCTCCGGCTCCCTGTTCATTTCACCGGCTTCCCGTGTGCATAATATCACCGGTACATACACCAAACGGTAGCTTTATGGGCAGCGCATGAGGCTCATCTAGGGATGAATCAGACGGACGCTCGGGTAATACTGCGAAATGCGCTTCGGATCGCGGGTAAGAAGGGCGTGCCCTGAAATAGCGGCGTGAGCGCCGATAAAAAAATCCGGAAGGGGACGGGCATGGATACCCCCCGACCTGCGGTAGGTGATAAACACTTTTGTCACGAGAAAAAGCGCTTCTTCAGGGAGGGGTTCGCGCGTAAAGGCAATGGTCTTCATGACGGCCCTATAGTCCTCGATGCGGGTAAAACTGCCCGAGCATTCAGCCCAGATGATATCGTTGATAATCAGGTTATCCGACAGCTCAAGATCTGTCAGTTTCCCGACTGACCAGGGGCGCCAAAGGGGATCGTCGGTTACAAGATCAAGGATGATGGAAGAGTCGACGAGAACGCTCACTTTTGATATTCCGGTGCATTTTCTGTCGCCGCATCCGGCCGGGTGAGGGCAAGTATTTCTTCGGTGCTCATGCCAGTGTCCGCGCTGCCGCACACCGCGGTAAAACGCCGGGCGCTTGTTTGATCCCGGGAGGGGCGGATGTATACCCGGTTTCCTTCCTCGATAAACTCGA
>JAYVSC010000166.1:0-36632 GCA_043775705.1 Spirochaetales bacterium
TCCCGGAGAATTGCGGACATGGTTTCTGGCATTATCAGTTTCTTTAGTCGAAGGCTGACCGAAATCTGGTATGCGTGAGAATATGACATTCGGGCGCAATCATACCAGATGCTTTTTTGCGGATAGGAAAGCGGGCTTGATTCACTCTTTTGTATTTCAGTGCTCATATTTGAGATCATCCTTCAGACCCTGGGTCCATTCTTGTTAAGACAACGATTTATCAATGATATAATTGATATAATTAACATTAATAATGCACGAGAGTAATCTATTTATCAAGATGAGGATGTTGTATTTGGGTGACAATTACTAAAGAATATTGAGTTTTTTCACATTATGGTATACGTTATTATCTGTCTTACAAAGGGGAAATAATGTCGAAAATCGCGCTTGTGGCCTCAAATGGGGGGCATCTGTTTCAGCTGTATTCACTCAAAGATTTTTGGGGCACAAAGGATCATTTTTGGGTTAGTTTTCCGGGTGAAGACGCGAAATTCCTCCTTGCAGATGAAAAAAAATACTGGGCAAATTATCCGACAAACCGGAATTTGAAAAATCTTATGAAGAATTTCCCGCTTGCCTTCCGCATACTTAAGGCGGAAAAGCCTGATGCTGTTATGTCAACCGGCGCCGGCATAGCGGTTCCTTTTCTCGTCGCGGCAAAGCTTCTCGGCATCAAGACACTTTACCTTGAGTCGATCACGCGCTATGAAGAATTATCCATGTCGGCAAAAATCGTGTATTTTTTTACCGACAAACTGCTGGTGCAGTGGCAGGAGCTTGCGGCGAAAGCGCGCAAAGCAGAATTCAGGGGAAGAATTATATGATATTCGTGATTACTGGAACGGAATCTTTTCAATTTAACCGTTTGATAGAAAAAATCGACTCAATGAAAAAAAACGGCCAGATTGCCGATGAGGTATTCATTCAGCTTGGCTCATGCGGATACATCCCCTCTGAATGCAAATGGGAAAAGTGGCTTCCCTTCAGTACGATGCGGGAAAAAATCGCAGGGGCTGATCTGGTTATCGCGCATGCGGGTGCCGGAACTACGTTGCTCTGTCTTGAGATGGGAAAGACCCCGTTGATCGTCACCAGACGAAAGGCTCACGGGGAGCATCTTGATGACCATCAAGTGCCTTTTGCCCGGATGATGGACGCCCACGGGTATGCCATCGTAGCCTATGACGTGGATGAACTCCCTGCATGCGTGGAGAGATCCCGGTCATACGAGGCGAAGGCTGGTAACAACGGGGAAAACCGCGCCGGTCTTGTTTCATTTCTCGATAAATGGCTTGAATCTTGATAAGGTGATCGTTGACAAATAACTGATCCTCGCCCAGAATGCACATAAACGGCGCTTTCAGGGCATATCTTTCATGAAAAAAGGTGAGTGCGAGACTTATGATAATTGTTCAATATACCAAACGGTTTATTAAGTTCCTTTTGGCAATACTGTATGCGGCAGTGCTGATTTTTTCTTCAAAAAAGGGACACAAGATAATTGTGTTCTATCATGGGGTAACAGCCAAAGAGAATAAAGGCTTTCAAAAACAGCTTTCTTTTATCGCGGACCATTACCGTGTCTTAAGCGTGTCGGAATTACTTTCGAAAGAGCAAAGAGACGGCGAAAACCTGTGTGCAATAACATTTGATGACGCCTTTGAAAATCTTCTTGAAAATGCGCTGCCCTTCTTGAAAGATAAAAAAATGCCGGCAACCATTTTCGTTCCCGCCGGCAATATAGGCAGAACTCCGGGTTGGGATATCGGGAGCGAATGCATGGATAAAAGCGAGAACATCATGACCATGGATCAGCTGAAAACTACCCGAGAGGCCGGCTTTGACCTTCAGTCGCATACTATGACACATCCACGCCTGGCAGAGTGCAACGATAATAAGCTGAGGACAGAACTGTTTGAATCGAAGGCTCAATTGGAGAATCTGCTCAATAACCGCGTTTCCATGATAAGCTATCCCCATGGTTCCTGTAGCGAGACGGTTTTCAGCGTCGCCCGGAATGCCGGATACGATTTCGGATTTACGATCAGGCCTGAAACGGTAAAGAAAGAATGTAATCCCCTGGCAATTCCGAGGGTTGGCGTTTCTCCTCTCGACGGCATGATAGTCCTCTCTCTCAAATTGATGGGGGCTTACGGCTATACACAATTGAAGCGGTAAACGTTTTGAACGGCGGTAAATCAAAAACTCTGCAGCAGACTCCGGCGAATCACTTCAGAGGGCTACACAAAAAAAAGTTTTTTAAGGAACACGGGAAATGGAAAAAGCGTCAGAAAAAATGATATCTATCGTCATCGTAAACTGGAATACCAGGGAATTGCTGAAAGCATGCTTAAAGTCGATTTTTCAGCAAACCGATAAAAATCTCATTGAAGTAATCGTCATAGACAATCATTCCGCCGATACCTCCTGCGATATGGTGAGGGAAGAGTTCACCGACGTCATCCTTATCGAAAATGACCGCAACACCGGATTCGCGTCAGCTAATAACCAGGGCTTTCAAATGGCACGGGGCAAATACGTTTTGATGCTGAACAGCGACACTGAAATTCTCGATAACGCGCTTGAAAAGGTATTGAGCTACGCGGAGCATAATGAAAACGTGGGCATAATCGGGTGCAAGCTTCTGTATCCTGATTTGAGATTCCAAAACAGCTGCTTCAGGTTTCCGGGTTTACTTTCAATTTTATTAAGCGGTACATACCTTTCTCAAATATTTAAGAAAAGTCCTGTTTTCAATCAAGACCGTTACGGAAATCAGGAATGGTTCAAAGAACGGAACGTTGACTGCGTAATGGGAAGTTTTTTGTTCATTCAGAAAAAGTTGCTGGATCAAGTGGGATTTCTCGATACCGATTTTTTTATGTACGGTGAAGAGGCCGATTTATGCTACCGGGTAAAAAAGGCAGGCTATCAGATCAGGTATTATCCGGACACACACAGTATACATGTGTGGGGCGGCAGTCAAAAGCAATCTGAATTATCAGCCTGGCGATATATTGCGATTACCCGGGGCATACTTCTTTTTATTTCCAAAAACAAGTCCCTGCTGGAGGGATACTTTTGCAGCTTCCTTACACTCCTTTTCCTGATACCCCGCGTTGTTGCATGGGCCCTCGCGGATTTGCTCAATGCCGCGCGAAAACGCACTTCGGCTGTGCCTCAGCTGCCCAAGGCAAAACTGGGCTTGTTCCTGCTTAAGGTGCTGGTTAAGCCTGCTGTCCTCCTGACGAAGTGGGAGGGAAAGAAGTGAATATTGTTTTGCTTACCGGAGACAAACTCGAGCATCACTATGTTGCCAATAAACTTGCCGCCTCTTTAGCCCTATCCGCAATCATTGTGGATCTCGGCATACAAAAATCTCTACGAAGCCGTATCCGGGGCTTGATGAAAAAATACACATTCGGCCAGCTCTGTTCGAGAATAATACTCAGGGTAATTCACCTTTTTACGAATGAGAGCAAAAGGAAAAGAGACTCAATGCTTCGGGTGCTCGAATCCGGCAGCTCCCTCGAATTTCTGCATAAAGATAAGGTTGTGTATGTGAGGGGTATAAACAAACCTGATAGCATTGACCTTATCGGTGCATACCTTCCCGATTTGATTCTGGTTTATGGCACTGGTCTCATAGGGAAAAAGATCATGTCCATCCCCCGGCTCGAGATACTGAATATGCATACCGGCATCTCTCCTTTTTATCGCGGGGCGGGGTGCGCATTCTGGCCCATATACAATGAACAGCTTGAATATCTCGGCGCGACCGTGCATCAATGCATAGCGGACATCGACGGGGGGAAAATATACGGCACAGCGCAGGCCGTTCTGGACCGGAATGATGACATGCACAGCGTCTTTGCACGGACTGTCGTTGCAGGTACGCAGCTCTACATCGATGTCGTTAGCCGGATGCTGGAAGGCGGGATAGAGTGCGTGTCCCAGGACTTTTCCCTTGGGAAAGAATACCGGGCTTCCATGAAACAATGGTGGCACGAGATACGCGTAAAAACCAAAATCAGAAAGGGCTTGATCCGCCGCTATCTCGGAGAAGAGCGTTGACAAATAAAGGATAGTAGCTCAAAATGCATTTAAACGGGCTTTCCTGTTATTATCTGGGAGAAATCAAACGCATGAGTTTAAAAGTAATTGCCTCAGGTGCTTTCAACCTGTTGATCCGGCGGTGTACGGGTCCTTTCCTGTATCGGAGGCAGTGGCTGAAAAAAACGCAATGGCTGCCCAAGGACGAGTTGGCTGATATTCAACTGGCCCTGCTCAAGAAAATCGTGCTTCATGCGGAGCGCTATGTTCCCTATTATCAAAAGATCATGAAGGAAAAGGGATTCACATCGGCTGATATACGTTCCCTTGAGGACATACAGCTTTTTCCGGTACTGACAAAGAAGGATATCATCGAGGCCGGGGATGACCTTGTATCCCGCTCGTATCCGCGAAAGACGCTGAGGCTGGCCTACACCGGTGGTACCACCGGGACACCGGTAAAAATATACCGCAGTCCGTTCTCGATCGGAACGGAGCATGCTTTTGTCCGGCGCCAATGGGATTGGGCCGGAATCAAGCTGTCCGACCGGGCTGCTTTTTTAACCGGCCGGGTTATCGTTCCCCCCGATCAAACCGAAGGGGACCTATGGGCTTACGATCCCTTCATGAAAGAGCTTATCTTGTCGACCTATCATCTCACCGGGTCTCAGGCCCTGAATTATATCAAAGCGATGAAAAGTTACAAAATCAAAGCCCTTGTGGGCTATCCCTCTGCCGTGTCCTTTTTGGCACGGGTGTGCATTGACAGCGGGCTAAAGCTGAACCTTAAGGCTGTGCTCACCTCTTCCGAGACTCTGACGGATTCAATGCGCTCGGCCATCACCGAGGCGTTTTCCTGTCCCGTGTTCGATTATTTCGGGAGCGCAGAACGCGTCTCCTATATTTTTACCTGCGAAAAGGGCAACTATCACGTGCAGAGCGAGTATGGTATCACCGAATTTATTCCTGACGGCGATTCCGGAACATGCAAGGTGGTCTCGACGGGGTTCTGGAACAAAGCCATGCCGTTTATCCGCTACGATATGGGCGATACCGTTGTTGCGTCATCAGAACAATGTTCCTGCCTGCGCGCATTTCCCGTCATCAAAAAAATCGCAGGAAGGCAGGCCGACGTGATTAAAACTCCGTCTGGCAGGGAATTCGGAGCCGCGATACTGACCCATTTACTTTATGGCACGGACCATATCCTCGAAAGCCAGATAGTCCAGGATCGTCTTGACCATCTTTTTATCGATTACGTTCCCGGTGAAAGGTTCAGTACGCAGGATTTAAAGGCCTTTGAGGGCTTGATCCGCCACCATTTGCCGACGGAATTAACGGTGGAATTCAGGGCCGTCAATTCGATTTCCAGAACATCCAGCGGCAAGATAAAACCCGTTGTCTCAAAAATACCAGGGAACCCATCAGGAAGTATTTAAATGCGTTATGTAATCGTTACCCCCGCCTACAATGAAGAAAAGTATATCGGCGAAACAATCGAGAGCGTTATAATCCAAACCCATAAACCGCTCGTGTGGGTAATTGTCGATGACGGTTCGAAAGACAATACCGCCGCCGTTATCAAGAGCTACGCCGCCCGGTATCCCTGGATTCATTATGTGCACAGGGTTAAGGACCCGACCCAGAGTTATTACAGCAGCAACGTCTATGCACTTTTTGAGGGTATAAAACAACTGCAGCTGCCGGCTTCCAAAACCCCCGATTACGATTTTCTCGCGATTCTGGACGCGGATATCACCTTGCCTGCGGACTATTACGCCCTGCTGCTCGGCCACATGCTAACAGATCCAAAGCTAGGCATCGCGTCCGGTAACTGCGCGGATAAAATCGGAGATACGCTTAAAAAGCATCTCTATGACAGGCGTTCCTGCGCGAAGGCGGTAATGGTTTTCCGGAAGGACTGTTACGGCGAAATCGGCGGATTTGTCCCGATGAAATACGGCGGGGAAGACACCGTCGCCTGTTTTGCCGCCCGCATGAAGGGATGGAAAACCTGGGCCTACCACGAGCTGATGGTAATACACAACAAGCCCCTCGGTACCGGCCCGTCCCAGAATATACTGAAAATAAGATTCCGGCAGGGCATGGGGGAATTCTTTTTGGGTTCGCACCCCTTGTTTGTGCTCATTAAAGCCCTGAGGCGATGCCTTAAGGAGCGGCCCTTTTTGTCGGGCGGCCTGATGCGTCTGTCGGGATTTATCTATGCGCATTTTCTGAATGAAGAGCGGCAGATTCCGGACGATCTTTTACGGTTTATCCGTCAGGAACATCTTGGGCGCGTGCTCAAGGGCAACAAAATTCCTGGCGCTTTTAAGGTTGCCCCCACGGAGATTAAACCGTAGAAGCAGTTACCCCGTTTATTATTTTTTGATTGAATAAAGAACCTAGGACCATTCCTTTGCGGTTCCCTGCTCAGCTTCAAAGATCTGTGAATATTCTTCGAGCCCGTTTTTTTTGATTTCCTCGATTGATTTTTCCCACCATTTTTCGGCCAGCAGTTTGTCTATCGTTTCCTGGGAAAACCGGTAACGGACGACGCGGCCTGGATTCCCTACGACGACCGCATAGGGCGGTATGTCCTTGAAAATAACCGCACCGGCCCCGATAACCGCTCCGTCACCGATGGTGTTCACGCTCGGCATGATTATCGAGTTATGCCCGAACCAGACATCGTTCCCGACAATGAGAGTGCTGTATTCCCGCTCTTCCTTGCAGTATCCGAGACCGGGATTGAAAAAGAAGCCATGCATTGATTTTTTATTCATGGGGTGATTGAGGGTTGCGCCGAATGCGCTTTGCGCAACGGAACAATACCGGCCGAATGTGGTGTTTCTTCCGAATAGATGTCCCTTGAAACAACCCCCATGTGAATACATGCCGATTTCAACGCCATAATACTTTTTGAAAATATCACGAAGCGTTGTCGAGTAAAATTCCCCGCCTTCAAACTTGTTGATGAGTTTTATGACAAAACTGCGGATAAAGGAAAATTTTGAACCATACAGCGTGAGCAAAATCTTCGAACTCATTTTATTCCCCTGATGCTACATTTTTTATCCCTGTAATCAGGGCATTTCTTTCAATACACATGCTCGAGTTGCTTGCGAACGATAGTATCCAATGAATATTGTTTTTTTAGATTTTTATAATTCTCGAAAAGCTGACTGTTTGTCAAGCGGCTTTATAAATAACAATATTGGTAAAAAAGTTACACTTTTGTAATGGAGAGAATAGATGGAAGGGAGATACAACCTGGTAAGATGATCCTTTATTCTTTAAAAAATTACTGTTTTGGAGATTATATTCTGGCATGATTTTTGCAATAGAATAAATGCAGGACAATCGAATCTGATCAATTCCCTACTCCTGCTTTGAAACCAGCAGGAGGAATCATGACAACACACAAGACCTTACTTTCAATCCTTTCATTACTCATTATGGTCACAAGCTGCAATCAGCCTTTAGCCAATTTTACAACTGTCGATAAATTCAGACTTTCCTATGAGGGAAACCAGAATACCGGGGGAAGCGTTCCTCCTTTCGTTGATGCCATGGCCCCGGGAGAAAAAGCCACCGTTGAGGGAAATCCAGGCAACCTGGTAAAAGAGGGGACCCTCTTTGTTTCCTGGAACACCAAAGCGGACCGTAGCGGCACAACCTATGTTTCAGGCGATTCGCTGACGATAGTGAACGCAAACGTAACCCTGTATGCCCAGTATGATGCCGTGATCGTACCGCCGGTCATCCCCCCTGTCATTATTCCTCCCGGAGACGGAATACCCATAAATTTGTCCCTTGAAGCCTCCGTTGAAGCGCTCATTACTGGAAACCGGTATTATATCGACCCGGTGGCGGGCCTGGACACGGGAACTGGTTCGAGCGCATCTCCCTGGAAGACACTTGCCAAGGCTCAGTCCGTGGCGCGGGGCGGAGACGGGGTAATGCTGCGAAGCGGCAACTATGGGCGTTTCAGCGAACTCGCCGGAGGCCGGACTGCCTATATCGTCTATCGCAATGATACCGGTGCGGTTCCTGTGTTTGCGGGTATCAATCTTGATTATTGCCAAGGAAGCGGGAATTCCTATCTTGCGTTTTTCGGGATCAAGATCCTTCCCTTGTGGGTCGTCCCCGGCGGAAATCCCCAGGACCCTGCCTCCACGCAGACTACGTATGCAAAGACAGAGGCCCCTGTGTACATCAGGACCGCAAACCATGTGAAGATTCTCGGATGCGATATCGCGGGACAGAGCAAGTACCTGACCGCTGCCGGAGTCACCGTCGTCAGCTCGACCCAAGTGCTCGTATCCGGCTGTGTCATACATGACGTTCACCGCGGAATCATCAACACAGCCAGTCAGTTTTTGGAATATATCGGGAATGATATTCACCGCATAGCGGGCAGCGCATTCATGTCCAGCGACGCCGCGAGCAATGATATTCTTATCGAGGGAAACCATGCCCATGACTCGAACTATGACTATGCCGATGACTACTGCCCGAGGGCGTTGAACGCGAACTACCATGGATCGGCCGTCGCCATCCGCGGGGACCGAATGACGATTCGGAATAATATTTTTCATGACGGATTCAACAGCGCGGGAATCATGACCTATGATCAGGATAATGCCGCCTCGGACGTCAATTACAGCGATATCCTGATAGAGAATAATCTGCTTTATGACATCAGAAATGTGTACGTGCTCCGCTTTTATCTTATAAGCTCAAACATTGTGGTGCGGAACAATATTTTCGTCGGGCACCGACGCGCCACGGGGACACAGTACTATGACACTGCGGTCAATATCGACAGCGTCTCTGCCGGCGCGGACGGGAGCATGCTGACCTTTGACAATAATATCGTCGTGGGCATAACGAACTTCGGGGCTTATTGGAGTTCGGTCAAACAGCACAATAATATCTTCTATTCGTGCCGTCCGGGAACAGGGGCCTTCCTGTCAGCAGCCGACGTCGGCGGCAACTCGATAGTCGCGACCAGCGTTTCGACGGTAACCTCCTATCTTTTTGAGCAGGGATTTTTCAATGGCGTCCTGCGCTTCGACTTTGATACAAGCGTGTCTACAAATGCCGTAGGTCATGGACAGACTCTGGACTTTTCTCTCGCTCCTGGCTCCCTCGCGCTCTCCTTTGGAGATGCTGCTCGGCAGTCCGCGGACGGACTCGGAACCCTTGATACCAATGGATTTATCAAGAACTCATCGCTGCTGCGGTCTGTCGCGCAGCATAATGCGGGAGCCTATCCGTAAGCTACCCTTTCCTGGACTGCCCAAGGTAAAGGTAAAAAATGCACTAGCGCATTCAAGCAAGATATCCGGGAATATTCCCTCCGGATATCTTTTTTTTAAGGGACTCTTGATTTACCCTGTTCTTTTCTGTAGCATACGATTACAGTCAAGATCCATAAAGGTAAAGAGGCGTTGCATATATGAAAATAAAAAATATAGATGATGTTGCCGCATATCAGTTGTGCTGCGGATGCGGCGCCTGCGCATACACAAATCCCGAAACTTTTAAAATGACAGACACCCTTGAATTCGGCAGACGTCCCCTGCGCATCAGCACCGAAACCGATTCCGGGGATGCGTTTACGGTATGCCCCGGCAGGTCTTTGGAGCATGGTCCGGAAGTGAAAACGCCCGGCTTGGTCAAGACGCTTCTTCCCGGCTGGGGTCCAATCCTCGATCTCTGGGAGGGTTGGGCCTTGGATGAAGAGGTTCGGTTCAAGGGTTCTTCCGGCGGAGCGACCACTGCCCTCTCTCTTTTCGCTCTGGAGAAGGCCGGTTTGTCCGGCGTTTTGCATGTTGCGCCGCGAACTGACATCCCCTACTTAAATCAAACGGTCTTGAGCCGGTCCAGGGATGATATCATGAAAGCCGTCGGATCGCGCTATGCCCCTGCCAGTCCCTGCGATGGGCTTTTCATGATTGAACAGACTGAAGGGCGCTGTATTGTGATCGGTAAGCCCTGCGATATTGCGGCTGTCCACAAGATTGTTGCGCTGAAGCCGGTCCTGAAAGAGAAAATCGCCCTGACGATTTCCGTTTTTTGCGCGGGGACCCCGTCGAATAAGGGAGTTCTCGCAATGCTGAATGCTTTGGGGGCAACAAATCCCGCATCGGTTTTATCCGTCCGTTATCGCGGGTACGGATGGCCCGGCGCGACTGAGATCCAATATAAAAACGGAGGGCGTATCGAAACAAAACAGATGACGTATGAACAGTCATGGGGATCCATTCTGCAGAAATTCCGCCAGTGGCGCTGTTATATATGTCCGGATCATACAGGCGAATTCGCCGACATATCGGTTGGAGATCCCTGGTACCGGAGTGACAGGGGCATCAATCCGGGACAGTCCCTGATTCTTGCGCGAACCGAGCGGGGCAGGGCCTTTCTTGAGGCTGCTTCTGCGGCGCATTATCTGACGATGGAGAAGGCCGAGGCAGACAAGCTGCCTGCTTCCCAACCCAGTCTATTGACCACCCGGGGCTCCCTGTGGGCCCGGTTATTCACCTTGAGACTTTTCGGGGTACCGGTTCCCGTATACACACAATTTCCCCTGTTTATCCATTTTATTAAGGAATTGTCTTTTTTGGAGAAAGTAAAGATTTTTTTCAAAACCGCAAAACGTATTTTTATCAAGAAACTGGGACACAGGCAAAAAATCGAATCCTTCAAGGATTTTTCCTAGGCTTGAATGTAAAAGTGTTGAAAAGTAAAATCGATGTGATACAGTTCAGGATAGATATTGACAAATATTTTTATTTTCATTTATAGTTAGTATTAAAGTATGTCCCCGGACAAGTTAATTGCACCTTGAGAGCGTAAAAAAATCGAATTGTAGGTATGGAACTGATCTCAAACTATAAGCCCTGCAACAAAAGCGAAAGCCGGTTCCTTTCGTTCATGGTTGGAGGAAATTTTAAAGTGGTAAAAAAAGTTTTACTGTATCTTCTTCTCGTTTTTATGCTTGAGGGTTGTAAACCTTCAACGGCTGAACTCATTACCTTTTACCGATACCAGCTCACTTATGATGGAAATGGCAATACTGACGGCACTGTTCCCCGCTATTTCGAGACTTTCAAATTGGGTGAGGCGGTAGTCATTGAGGGAAATTCTGGCAATTTGAAAAAAGGCGGAAAGGAATTTCTGTTTTGGAATACTAAACCTGATCGTTCCGGAGTATCTTATCTTCCGGGAGATACCCTCGAGCTTAGTAACAAAAAAAGTAGACTATATGCTCAGTATTCCGAAGTAAACGGGCCTGTGGTAATTAATCCCCCTGTGGTAATTCCCCCGGTAGTTTTACCGCCCATTATAGACCTGCCGGTTAATCCTACCCTTGGAGCCAGCGTAGATGCGCTCATCACGGGGCAGCGTTACTATATCGATCCCGTATCGGGTCTTGACTCTTCAGACGGATCAATTTTTTCCCCCTGGAAAACTTTATCAAAGGCTCAGTCAGTGGCCCTGGGTGGGGACGGGGTAATACTGCGCAGCGGTAATTACGGTCTTTTTTCCGAACAGGATGGGGGACGAAGCTCCTATCTGGTCTATCGAAATGATGCGGGCGCAGTCCCCGTTTTTACCGGCATTGACCTTGATTACTCTGCCGGAAACGGGGATTCCTATCTCGTATTCTACGGAGTCCGGATTCTTCCCGAATGGGTTGCCCCGGGCGGAGACCCGCAGGATCCTGCTTCCACGCAGACAACCTATGCCAAGACTGCTACCCCGGTAGTTATACGCGCGGCAAATCATGTGCAGATTCTCGGGAGCAACATAGGCGGTCAGCGCAAATATTTGACTCCTTGCGGAGTCTCGGTAGCCGATTCAACCTATGTACAGGTAGAGGGATGCATCATCCATGACGTGCACCGAGGAATTATCAATACCGCTAGCCAGTTCCTTGCTTATAAGGGAAACCATATTCACCGGATCACGGGGAGCGCCTTTATGTCCAGCGATGCGGCGAGCAATGATATCCTTATTGAGGGCAATCATGCCCATGACTCGAATTATAACTATGCCGACGATTATTGTCCCCGCGCGCTGAACGCGAACTATCACGGCTCGGCAGTCGCCATCCGGGGTGACCGTATGACGATCCGGAACAATATATTCCATGACGGATTTAACAGCGCCGGCATAATGACTTACGATCAGGATTCACCCGCCTCCGATATCGATTACAGCGAGATATTGATCGAGAACAATCTGCTCTATGACATCAGAAATGTGTATGTGCTTCGTTTTTACCTGATAAGCTCGAACATTGTGGTGCGGAATAATATTTTCGCCAGTTATTGGCGTTCTTTCGGGACGCAGTATTATAATACCGCGGTGAATATCGATAGTGTGGCTCTGGGACTGGACGGGAGCATGCTGACATTTGACAACAACATCGTCTTGGGAACCACGAACTTCGGTGCCTATTGGGGCACGGTCAATCAGCACAATAATATTTTTTATTCATGCCGTCCGGGAGTCGCCCCCTATTTGACGGAAGCTGAAGTCGGCGGCGGCTCGATGGTAGCAACCGGTGACCCGGCAACGACTTCCTATCTTTTTGAACAGGATTTTTTCAATGGCGTGCTGCGCTTTGACATGGACAGTAGCGATCCCACGAATCCCGTAGGACATGGACAGCTTTTGGATTTCAGCCTGTACCCGCTCTCCCCCGCCGAAGGATATGGAGACCCCTTGACACAGCCGGCGGACGGTCTCGGCTTGCTCGGTGCCGACGGCTTTATACAGACATCCCTGATAACCCGATCGGGTGCGCGGCACAATGCCGGACCCTATCCGTAAAGGGTATGCCTTTACTCGTCCTTGAAGACATCCTGGACAAGAGCGAGCACTGACGCTTGTACCTTCGGCATGCTCTTCGCGAGCTTGGCCGCGAGGCTCGTTCGTTGTTCCAGGGCGGCAAGGATTTTTTTGCATATTGTCGATGAATCGGTTGAAGCAAGGTCCATAACGGAATCGGCGACCCCGAGCGATTCGAAAACACCGATGAATTTATTGCTGTAGGCGAGCGGGACCGCGGGAATACCCTGCGAGATGGCAGCGATGCACGCATGCATGCGCGAACCGATAAAAAAGTCGCACCCCCCGATAATATGCTTCAGCTCGCTCTCTGTGTAACGACCGTCCAGGCGGAACAAGCGGGAGGGGAATTGTCCCGAGAAAATATCCATAATATGAGCGCATGCTTTTGGATCGTCCTCAAAACCGTCTGCGCGGCCGAATACGTGGGGTATAAACAGTATTTGATTGCGCTCGTCGGCAAGAAGCTCCTTCATGATATCATGAATTAGTCCCCGGTAATCCATGGAAAGCCCGAAGGGATTTTTTTCTCTCTCCTCCTTGTGATAGAGGAGTCCGCTTACGTTGAAGCCGATAAGGCATTTTCCATTTTTGTCAGGTCCCGCCGGAGGAATCAAGCATAATTCCCTGGGTGGAACGGGTTCGAGAATAAAAGCCATATCATATGAAAATATAGGTTTTGCTCTCATTTTTTTACCCTTCATCAATCGTTCGATCGCGGAAAGGCCTTCCTGGTCACGGGAATAAATTGCGGAAGAGCGGGATAATACCCATCGGGCCATTGCGCGGGCAAGACCTGATTTAAAGGGACCATAGGTTTGGGGAAGAAGGACCAATTTTTGGCCTGAAAGGATAATGAGAGCCTTGTTCATGGTTCCGAAAATCAGACGGGGCAGACCGTAAATATCGCTGAAACTGTCGCCCCCGGTAATGTCGGCGACAACCTTCGCGTTCCGTATTGCCGCAAGGTACGGGTTGTTATTAAAGAGATGTTCCCTTGCTTTCTTGAACGGAAGGGTACGGATGCAGACAGCGGTAAAGAGAAGGCGAAGAAGATGGTTCTTTTGCCATACGAATTTATTCCTGCGAACGCCGACACAGTCCAGCTTGAATATTTTCCCATTGGAAAGGGGAATTTCGTTCGGGCCTGGATTCGGGATACCCTCTAGAAGGCTTATTTTTGCCTCCGGATGGAGGTGGAGTATGCACTTTACCGTCGATACCAGGAGGGCGTTCACGCCCATGTTTCCCGTGTCTAGGTGGGCTCCCAGGAGCATATAGTCCGGATTGCAATCATTCCTGTCTTTCATCAGGGTTCCTTTATTGAAGAATTATTTGATTCAGGATTTAAAGCGGTGCGCAGATTGGCCCTGTTCATCAGTATGCTGATAGTCCAGACAAGCAGACAGATAAAAACACTGGCCCCGACACTGGCAATTGGGGGAACATTAACGAAGTTCTTAAATAAAAGACCGAGAACGAGGGCAATCGAAGCGGAAAAAGCGCCGCTTTTGATTGAACCGAGGTATTTTCCCGGCGGCAAATGAATGATTTTGCCCATGTTGTAAATCTGCAAAATGGTCGCGAGGGAAAAGCATAACAGCAGACATGATGCCACACCTGCCGGCCCAAGGAACAATGCAGCGGGATAGATAAGGCTCCCGACAAGCGCAAGGCGCAGTATCGTAAAGCTTCTATGCAGGGCCGGCTGCCCGACCGCAAGATAGATGGACGCCAAGGGTGCTCCCGTCATGAAGAAAATAAAGTAATAGCACAGGATTGAAAAGGGGAGGGCCATAACTGCGTATTTGGCTCCGAAGACGACGGTCAGGATAGGGGACGCGAAAACGGCCATGCAGGTCGCCATCGGGAGCCCGAACATCAGGATTAAACGGGTTACCTTCATGAGATACGAACTGAGTTTTTGAAGGTCATTCTGAAGACGGGCAAATACGGGAAGAAGCAGCGGATTCGCTATCTTGTTGAATATCATGACAGGCATGTTGGCGAGGGACAATGCGAGAAAGTACATTCCCAGAACTTCTTTTGAGGAGACTCTCCCCAGTACAAAGACATCGGCCTGCAACACGAGGAAAGTGAATATCGGAAGCCCTGCCATGCCCCGGGAAAAACGGGATAAATCCTTCGAGGCAGCCTTGTCTATCGGTAAATGAGGTTTGATGGGGCACAGGATAAATGAAAGGATGCAGCGGAACATTCCTTCGCACACCACGCCGATGACGAGAACCCAGACATTTTTTACGAAGATGGCCAGGCAGAGCGTTACGATAGTGCCGATCAAGCCCGATCCCTGCGTAACCCACACAGTCGTGCCGAATTTAAGGTCGCGCTGCTTGGCGTACATGCCGGTGCTGGTCAGCCCGTTCCAGAACATGGTCAGGAAGGCAACCCTGAGGTACGCCGTCAGGTTCGGATCCTTGTAAAACCAGGCGAAAAGTGGGGCCGCGAAAAAGCCCGCGGTAAACAGCGCAGTGCCCCGCGCGACATTGAACCACCAAACTGAATTGAGGTATTCCTTATTGTCCCCTGCTTTGTTCTGGATGATGGATTGCCCCGTACCCACGTCCGTCACCGCCTCGAAAAAGGCGCTGCAGGCGATGACAATAGCCGAGATACCGAACTGATCCGGCGCAAGTATTCTCGCCAGAATCATGTTCCGGACAAATCGGGCAAGCCGTTCGAGAATGGTCCCCATCGCCAGGGCAGCTCCGCCGCGGAGGCTCCTGCCCAGCAGACCTTTGGAAAGAAACGTTTTTTTATACATAATACCTATTTGCTTTTTTGGATATACGCTATTGCGTTAATTCCCATCGCCCAAGCTCGGTGACGGGATTGTTGGTATGCTTGCTTGTAGACCCCGAAATCAGATCGTCACCGATCCAGCACCACATGCTTTTATTGTTTTTCCAGATGTCCGCGGCATCTGCATCGAAGGCGTTTGCCTTCGGTGTCAAATTATAATTCAGTGTGATGCGTCTCGGAGCGCCTGCCGTGTCAAGGTCGATGACGCAGGAGCACGCAGCGGGATCGACTTTATAATAATCGAGTACTGCCGGGCTGCCTGTTCCGAAGGTGTAGGTTGTAACGACCTCTTTGCTGCAGACTTTAAAAATTGTCGGTGCCGCAGGCAAATATTCAAAATACAGCATTTCGGGATCATCCCAGGGATTTGTCGTTCCGTGTCCCAGTACGCGGACAGAAAGGCGTATAATGTGTATACCCTTGTCGTCCACGTTCGTGTCGTCCTGGACTATGAGAGTAAGATTTTGCGTTACGTCGACCGCGCTTTTCTCAAGTGTCTGTGTGAAGGTTTCTACCGTCGGGAATCCTGCTCTCCGGAAATGTGCCTTTGCAATGGGTGAATTCCTGAATCCGTTGCGGACCGCCACCGCTTTCACATAATAATGGAGCCGGTCGACTTGCACGGGTATTTCTATCGGTCCGTTGTAGAGCTTTGTCCCGAGCAGCCCGACGTAAGGGGCGTTGAACTGGGGGTGCCCGGTTTTACTGTCGCTGTTTGCGGGTATAGTCGGGTCGCCGAAGGGAGTGGGCAGGAGGCCGTCAAAATCGGTAAAGTAATAATAGATATCCGCTCCGCTATCCGCGCAGGTAATGGTGACCGTGGATGCTGCCTGTATTTGGTCAAGGGGGAAGACACCCCCGGCCGGTGAAATGACCGGTTCCGGCAGTTGGGGTAAGGCATCACTGTGGTCATACTCGAGGTGGTATTCGGCCGACTCGAGTGTGCTGTTATCCATCCCGCTGAATTTCGCGATGGATTTCATCGCGATATTCGGGTACATGGCAACGAGGGGAATGGGCACTGAGTACATATAGGTTCCGGCTTGGCCTGCGACAGGATCGCTTCCGTCTACAGTAAAGTAAATTTTTGCCTTCGGGGTTTCCGACGTGATGGAAATGCTTTGCGCGGAATGGAATGTCCCGCTCGGCAGACTAAAGACGGGGGGGGCGACTTGTCCATGGGAAGACGATGAATCATCCTTCGCGCCGAACGAAAGTTTGCACCCGGCCATTACGGAAAAAAGGGCAATCAGGAGGATGAGTAGTGATTGTTTTTTAAACTGACGTGTTACCATCGTAGACAATAATAACATCCACTCCCGATTGATGTCAATGTGACCCGGTAGAATGAGGCCTTCCATTAACAGGGTTGACACCCTGAGGGTTCAGAATATACAGTTTTATCAATGAAAAAGCCTTTTGTTAAACCGGTTTGTATTGTTTTCCTGCTCTGTGCTGTCCTCATACTTGTCGCTGAGGAAACCCCTTCGACTGCCGGCTCTGACGTCAGTCCGGCGGTCAGTTCGGCTGTCAGTTCGGTCAGTTCAGCCCGCAGTTCCGCATCTGTTTCTGCAGAACGTTGTATCACTGGCAGTCGCTATTATCTTGATCCTGTTTCGGGTGACGACAAGGGTGACGGTTCTACCGCGAAACCATGGAAAACCCTTGCAAGAGCCCGCTCCGGCGCGAGGTCGGGCGACGGGGTATATCTCCGGAGCGGAAACTATGGATTTTTTCTCGAACGGGAATCAACCCGATCCGGCTACGTAATTTTTCTGAATGAAAAAGGTGCCGTTCCCGTCTTTTCGGGCATACTGCTTGAGTACAAAGCGAAAAACACTCCGTCCTTTCTTGTTTTTTCGGGCATCCGGATAATACCGGAACCCGTTGCCCAAAAGCCGGGCACGGATCCCCAGGATCCGAACGCGACCTTGTCAACGTACGCAAAGACGCTTGATCCCGTCACGATACGGAATGCATCAAAAGTAATGCTTGTCGATTGCGAGCTGTCAGGCGTAAGCAAGTACCTTACCGAGGTCGGGGTCCTCATCGAGCATTCAACGAATATACGGATCGAGACAAGCGACCTTCACGATATCAGGCGTGGCTTTTCGTATGATGACAGCCGGTTTCTGGAATTCATGGGCAATCACATCCATCATATCGCCGCGTCTGCGTTTCGGGGGACAGACGGCAAGAGTACCGACATCCTTATAGAAGGTAATCATGCGCATGACTCGAATTATGAATACAGCGAGGATTATTGCCCGAGAGCCCTGAATGCGAATAATCATGGATCGGCGGTGGCAATACTCGGAGACCGGATAACCATCAGAAACAATATTTTCCATGACGGTTTTAACAGCGCGGGCATCATGACCTACGACAAGGACAATTCCTCATCCGACGTCGACTACACCGATATTTTGATCGAGAACAATATCGTGTACGATTTGCGCAATAATTACGTGCTGAGGCTGTACCTGATCAAGTCAGTCGTGGTTCGGAATAACCTGTTCATAGGTCACCGCAAGTCATCGGGAGCCCAATACTACGATACCTCCATCCTTCTCCATTCGCTCGCCGCCGGGGCGACGGGTTCCGCTCTTACATTCTCCAATAATGTCGTTATCGGGATAACGAATTTCGGCCAGTGGTGGCCGGAGGTGAAGCAGTCCAATAATATGTTCTATTCCTGCAGGGCCGGCACCGGCCCCTTTATGACAGAATCGCAAGTCGGGGGGAAGTCGCTCGTCGCGTCTGTTTCCAAAACCTCGGACTTTTTTGAAAGAGGTTTTTTTGAAAATCCCCTTCGGTTTGATTGGGACACAAGCGTTAAGTCGAATTCCCGTGGTCACGGCGTTACCCTGAATTTCGCTCTGGCCGCCAATTCTCCGGCCATCGGTTTCGGCGATCCCTCCGTTCAGCCGGAAGACGGGATAGGCCCCATAAACGATAAAGGATTCATCGAACGCAGTCCCGTCAAGCGGACGCTTCTCCGTCATAATGCAGGTCCCTGGCAGTGAAAAATCACTGTTTTCTCCCCACAAAGACGTGCGATTACCGGAATGATGCTATACTAAATGGTAAGTATATTTGTTTAGGAGATACTTTGAATGGGTAGTCAAACACCGAATGGACAGGTCATGAAAAAGGTTTTTTTCCTATTGGGCTTTTCCGCGCTGATCAGCGTTGCCGTCGTGTCATGCGTGCTTTCGCCTGAAGATGACGCCAAATCATCGGGGTCCACCTTTTATCTGCCGAACAACGACGTGACCGATGTCAACTCGCTCATTACCGGATCCGCATATTACGTTGATCCTTCTGCGGGTAGCGACGCTGCAGCAGGCACGAGTGCCGCTCCCTGGAAAACTCTGGCCCATGCTCTCTCGGCCGCCTCGGGCGGTGACGGAATCTTTCTCCGGAGCGGGGCATACGGCGCTTTTTCGGAAACGACGGCCAGCCGCAGCAAGTATATCGTCATCCGCAACGAGGAAGGCTCAATACCGGAATTCACCAGTGTCAGCCTCAATTATCCGGCCGGGAAGGGCAATGCCTATCTCGCGTTTTTCGGTCTTAAAATTCTGCCCGAATGGGTTGCTCCCGGCGGGAATCCACAGGATCCCTCTTCCACGCAGGGCACCTACGCCAAGACCGTCAATCCCGTCGCCATCGAGGGCGCGAATCATGTGATGCTTTTAAGCTGCGACGTCGGCGGACGGCTCAAATACCTGACCAACGCCGGAATCAACATCATCGATTCGACCAATGTGGTGGTCGCCGGCTGCGCCATCCATGACGTCCACCGCGGAATCGTCAATTCCGGAAGCCAGTTTTTGAATTATATCGGAAACCATATACACCGCATCGCGGGGAGCGCCTTTATGTCGAGCGACGCGGCGAGCACCGATATCCTCATTAAGGGAAACCATGCCCACGACTCGAATTACAATTATACCGACGATTACTGCCCCAGAGCGCCGAACGCGAACTACCACGGCTCGGGCGTTGCCATCCGCGGGGACCGCATGACGATACGGAACAACATATTCCATGACGGTTTTAACAGCGCGGGCATCATGACCTATGACCAGGATAATGCGTCTTCCGACATCGATTTCAGCGACATACTTATAGAGAACAATCTTTTGTATGATATCAGGAACGATTATGTGCTCCGTTTTTACCTGATCAGCTCGAATATCAAGGTGCGGAACAATATTTTCGTCGGGCACAGGCGCGCCGCTGGGGCCCAGTACTATGACACCGCGGTGAATATCGACAGCGTCGCGTCTGGCGGGGACGGCAGCATGCTGACCTTTGACAACAATATCGTCGTGGGCATCACGAATTTCGGCGCGTATTGGGGTTCAGTCAAGCAGCACAATAATATCTTTTATTCATGCCGCCCCGGTACAAAGCCCTTCCTTTCGGCAGCCGAGGTCGGGGGCAACTCGACGGTGGCGACTGACTCGGTGACTTCGACGTTTTTTGAAGCGGGTTTTTTCAAGGGCGTTTTGCGTTTCGACTATAACGAGGCCGAGCCGACGAATCCCGTCGGCCACGGGCAGCTTTTGGATTTCACCCTTGCCTCCGCTTCCCCTGCCCGGGGCTTCGGAGACGCGGCTCTGCAGCCTTCAGACGGCCTCGGCTCTCTTGACGCCGACGGCTTTATACAGGTTTCGACCGTGGCGAGGTCGTCTTCGCAGCATAATGCGGGAGCCTATCCGTAATTTTTTTGTGTGGCCGGCAATTGTCTAATTTCCGGCCCGGGCACGAAGAAGACGGGGTTCCTCAACGGCATCATCATAGGAAAGCCCCTCGCTTATTCTTCTCTGGTATAAACAACCGGCTATCGCGATAGTCATCCACCAGGCGAACTTTACCTGTCCGAAATACGAAACCCCGAGAAAGCTGAACATGTGCACGAGGAGCGAAACGCCCAGCTGCCAAACGTGCATGCGCTCATCGTTGCTCGTGGAAATTTTCAGTATTTTACCGATATACCTGAACGCGGTAAAAATCGACGCAAGGAAAAGCGCGAGGCCGACTCCTCCTCCCCGCACGCCCTCAAGGACAAACTGATTCGGCAGGTCGGCAAGCCCGACGGACGCAAGGCCCAGTCCCTCGCCCCAGTAATAGGTGCTTCTCACCCCGATCAGCATCCAGTCCCTCGCGTGTTTCACAAACTGATCGATGAGCAGATACCGGAAATACCCAGTTGAGCCGCCCGCGATATCGATTTTCGTAAAGAGATACCATATAGGCTTGTTCCAGAACAGCATCAGTCCAATGACGATTGCGATGAGGAAGAGCTTGAAGTCTGTCAGCGAAGCCCTCTGGTAAAAAAGCACTGTCGCTCCCAAACCGAAGGCCAGCGACATGACGGGAGTGCTCGATGCACAAAGAAATATGACGGCCATTCCGGCCAGTGCGCCGGCGTACATGGTAAGATCCTGTTTTCCCTTGCTCGTGCAAAAACCCAGGAAAAGGGGGACGATTGCCGCCCAAAAAGAACCCGCCAGGATAGGATGGGAATAGGCGCCCTGCGCCCGGATCCGTCCGTCCCGGATTATCGGCGACAGAGGATTCGCGTCGAAGGAATTCAACAGATTTACGCCCCGCAGGGACTCAAAGAGGAAGAAAAATACGAGGATGACGGCTGATACAAGCAGTGTTTTTACGATGATCTTAAAGTCGGAATCCTTTCTGACCAGAATCCGTACCAGGAAATATCCGCCGATGTTGTCGATGAATACCCCGACGGAAAAAACCACGGAAGACATTGCCGGGACCTGGAGCGAATAAGTCACGATGGAAACCAGTCCATAGACCAGAATGATCTTGTCTAGTTTGTTCAATATCAGGTAGGAATGCTCCTTGCGGAGGAAAATTCTGATAAAGGTGATGCACATCAGCAGACGCAGGATGGGAAAATCGATCCCTCCCGGGGACACGCGCTGGGCGGAGGTGATAAAGGACTGGACAATCAGCAATGGAATCATCACATAGTTTTTCGGGGCAAAAAGGACGAAAGCAATAAAACAAAAGGTAAGAAGCAGGATTAAGGGGTGAATGCTTGTTCGACCGATATATTCATATACAGGTCCAAGAGGTTGATCCATTTATGCTCATCCTTCATACTTTAAAAAAAACTCGGGGCAGGCGTCCTGCCTGGACTGCGCTGGAAGGATTCAATATTAACATAGAAAGCTATTTTACGCATTGTTTTTGTTGCCGTAAAATAGCCCTTCAGCGTACATAGGCAATCCCTCTTCATTTCGATGGATTGCTTTCAAAGTGTATCTCAGTTTATTTTTTTTTGCCGTGTACAAAGCGGACCAGATTTGCGATGCTGCCGAGATTTTCGGGGATTGTCTCTGTATCGCTTATCGTGACCCCATAGGTATGTTCGGTGAATTCGATCAGCTCGAGAATGCCGGTTGAATCAACAATGCCGAGATCAATCAGGGATTCGCCGTCAGAGGGCAGTTTGTTTTTGTCCCCGAAAAGGTAATTCGCGATGATAAATTCAATAAATCCCTCACGAATTGCAGAGGTGTCCTTGTTTGTTTCCGTAGTCATTGTAACTCCTTTTTATATATTCATTCTCTATACGAATCAATGCACCACTGCCCGTATGAGGTTAGAATTACCGTCTGTCCTGTTCTGATATTAATTTATGAAATTGCATCCGGTACCGAGATATTATCAAGGGGCGGGTGTTGATTCAATACCGATTTCCCGATTTTTTCGGTCAACATGGCGAGAATTGCCGGAATTGTCCTAAAAATGATGATGCAGTCATTCAGGACAGACATGTGTTTCGCGTAGGAAATATCCAGCCGGATCATCTCGGTGAGAGTCAGTTTGTTTTTACCGCTCACTTGCCATAGACCGGTCAAGCCGGGAAGGACATCAAAGCGGTGATTGTGCCACCGCAGGAATTCCTTGGCTTCACAGGGCAGGCAGGGGCGCGGGCCTACAAGACTCATTTCACCGCGTACAATATTGTAGAGTTGCGGGAGTTCGTCAATACAGGTTTTTCTCAAGAATTTTCCGCCGGGGAATATACGGGGATCGAGGGCATCCAGCTTCATGAGCGTGTTGTCCGAGCGGATCCGGCTGACAATGTGCGCCTGGTGATACGCCTGATCGCTGTCGGTTTTCATGGACCTGAACTTATAGAAGGTAAATGGCTTTCCGCCGAGACCGATGCGGGTTTGCCTGAAAAAAATTGGTCCGGGCGATATTGCTTTGATATAGAGGCCGACTGCAATAAAGAGGGGCCAGAGAAGGGCACTAATTAATAGGGAAAAGGAAATGTCCATAGCCCGTTTCCATGCGGGTACCCCGATTGTCGGGGCGTCGAAGGTTACATGGACGTTACTCGCCGGTGCTTTCTCTTCCGGCATAATCTCAGCCATGCCCACGTCATTTGGTTTTTTGTCTTCCGAATTGATCCAATGGTCGGGATACGCATATACGGAATAGTTTATTTTTTGATTTTTCCATGGGAAAGCGGAAGCGACCCTGGCGGCAAACTGCTCTCCTCCCATGGTATCCGTCGACGGTAAAAGCACGCCGATTTTGCTATTATCCACCCATCCGATCTCGTCGATGGCGCGCATTTCTTTTTTAATCAGGTCGCATAACACCCTTTCGGAAAAACGAGTTTTTTTATGGGAAGTTATGGTGAATAACACCAGGGCAAACGCGTTTTTATTTCTTTCAACCCGGTGGCATTCGTGAATGAGCAATGCGTTGAATATATCTGACCGGTAAATGCCTGCCATCAGCGGTGTTTTTCTTTGGGCGTGTCTATGCAAAATAGCGGAATGTTTCATACCTATCCTTGTCGGCCATAACTTCTTGTCAATCAAGAAATAACCTAGCACAAGGAATCATGAATTTCAAGTTTCCCTTCAGTTTTTTAAAAAATAATAACCTTTACTGACATGCCCGGTTCATGTATAGTATTAGTATTGGACGGGGAAAATGGAAACACAAATAAACAGCACAAGCGAAAGAAGTCTGATGGATGGAGTCCGTCATTACGTCGGTATTTTATTTCGATATAAGTGGATGATATTCATAACCACTTTTTGCCTTACGGCCGCGGTCGTGGTTTTTTGCGCGATCAGCGTCAGCCTCCCTCCGACCGAAAGCCCGCTGCCGAATTTATACTCGGCTCAGGCGACCATCCTCATACAGCAAAACAATCAAACCGATATCGCCGGTTCGATTCTTGAAGCCCTCGGCGTTGCGTCGGGCGCCCGTGTTTCAAATTCCTTCGACAACGGTGGTCTGGTCATGGAAATATTCCGGAGCCGAACCCTGCTTGACCGGCTAATAGCCGAGTTTAACCTCGCTGGACGGTATGGTATCAGGGCAAGCGTCAAGGGTAACACGAGGGAAGTCGTTTTGGGGAAGGGCTTCTTTCAGTACACCAGGAATACCGGGGTTATGAAAATATCCTATACCGATATAGATCCCGTTTTCGCCCAAAAGGTCGTCAATCGATGGATCTCCCTGGCTGATGAATGGTTCAGCCAAAACCGTGGACAGGCAAAGCAAAAACAGCAGACTATGCTCGAGGAAAAAATCACTGCGGTGAAAAAGGACATTGCAACCTTAAAATACCGATTAAAAACAATGCCCGACGTAGATCCTCTTTATTCTCAGTATGCGGCCGAGCTTGATGTGCAGCAGCGTATCTATAACACTCTTTCGCCCCAATACGAGGCGGCTAAACTGGCTCCCGAAATCGAACCGATTTTTCAGGTTTTTGAGATGGCGGAAATCCCTGATTTGAAATCCGGACCTCAGCGGTCACAATATATTATCATGGCTTTTGCCCTCGGATTTGCCGGAAGCAGCATGATGGCATTTTTGCTGAATGCCCTGAAAGCTATAAAAAGGTCCAAGCTTCTCAAAAAATAAACAATACGGTTTCTTCTGCCTTTAAAAAATGTATAAGGGGAATGTACTTCATGAAAAAAGTTGAAATTGATGAGCTTGTGAATGATTATTCTGCAAAAGGGTTGGTAAGTACAGATGCCGAACTTGTTTTGGTTGAAGCGGCACTTTTTGTCGAGGACTGCTTTCACCTTCGCCTGACCGATGATGACTTTACCGGCGAGAACCTGGGCAGCCCCGAGGCAATCCGGACATTTCTCTATAAACGGCTGGGTGCCTGACTATGTGCGGTATTTGCGGATGCGTTTCGCCGTACGAGAGTCCTGAGCCTGCCCTGATTTTAAAAATGATGGCTGCCCTCGCGCATCGCGGTCCCGACGGTTCCGGCTATTACCGGGACAGTCATGCGCTGCTCGGCCATACCAGGCTGGCCATCATAGATACTGCCGGCGGAGTGCAGCCTCTTTCCAATGAAGACGGCAGGCTGTGGATAAGTTTTAATGGAGAAATATTCAATTATGTAGAGCTTTCGGCGGAATTGACTGCTCTTGGCCACCGTATGAAAACAGCCTCGGACACCGAGGTTATCGTTCATGCCTGGGAAGAATGGGGCCCCGCGTGTTTTTCGCGTTTTAACGGACAATGGGCGATTGCCCTGTGGGATAGCAGAAAGAAAGAACTGATTCTTTCCCGCGATCCGGCCGGCATTGTCCCCCTTCACTATACCTTTTCCGGTAACCGATTCATGTTTGCATCCGAAATAAAGGCTCTTTTTACCGATCCCGGGGTAAAGCGGGCCCTTGATCCCGTAGGCCTTGATCAAACCTTCACTTTTTGGTGTACAGTTGCCCCCCAAACGATATATGAAGGAATTTTCGAACTGGAACCCGGTTTTTGGGCACGAGTAATCGATGGGAAACTGGTCAAGGAAGCTTTTTGGACGAATTCCTTCCCCAATGCCGATTCGGTCAGCGGCGGGAGCCTCGAGGAAAACGGCGCTCGCGTACGCCAGGCCCTGGTAGAAGCGACGCGTCTGCGTTTTCTGCGCAGTGATGTACCGGTAGGAGCCTACCTCTCCGGAGGGATCGATTCATCCGTCACATCCGCCATCATCAGCACTTACACCTCGGTACCCTTGAGAACCTTTTCCCTGCGTTTTTCCGATGCCGAATTCGATGAGGGTGTTTTCCAGGGCGAAATGGCCAACCGGCTTGGCACCGAGCATATGAGCCTTGAGGTATCAGCCTCCGATATATGCAATGTGTTTCCGGAAGTGATTTGGCATGGGGAGCGGCCCATTTTGCGCTCCGGTCCTGCTCCTCTTTTTTTATTGTCCAAGTATGTCCGCCAATCCGGTTATAAGGTAGTCGTTACCGGAGAGGGTTCGGACGAGATGCTCGCCGGGTATGATATATTCCGCGAGGCAAAAGTAAGGCTGTTCTGGTCCCGGGACCCCTCCTCACGGAAACGTGCGCGGGCCGCCGAGCTGCTCTATCCCTGGTTGGCCCGTTCTCCCGGCAAGGCACCAGCGTTCGCGCAAGCCTTTTTCAGCAAAAACCTTGATGCGTCCGATCCGGCGCTTTCGCATCGCCCCCGCTGGGACGCGACAAGCGCGATCAAGAGTATGCTGAGTCCGTCCTTCACGCTCGGAGCCGGCAATATTCCCGCCGATCAGGAACTTTTAAGCCGATTACCGGCTGAATTCGATTCCTGGGACCCGATTGCCCGTGCCCAATGGCTTGAACTGACAACTCTTTTGCCAGGCTATATCCTTTCCTCCCAGGGAGACCGGATGCTGATGGGCAATTCGGTCGAAGGCCGGTTTCCCTTTCTTGACCCCCATTTCATGAAACTCGCGCACAGCCTTCCTTCATCACAGAAACTGCTGGCCCTAGACGAAAAGCACATTCTGAAGCGGGAGTTCGCCGATCTTGTACCTTCTTCCATATTAAAACGCCCAAAACAACCATATAGGGCTCCAGATGCATCCAGTTTTTTCAGCAGTGCCAAGCGCGACTGGATCGAGTCCCTGACTTCGGCATCAGCTCTCGCAGAGGCGGGGGTTTTCGATGCAGCAATGGTGTCTTCTCTCTTTGCGAAATGCGCGAGGGTAGAGGGAAAAAATATGAGCAACACCGATAATATGCGCGTGCTCGCCATTCTATCCACCCAATTGGTGCATTCCTATTTTATTACCGGCAAAGCATCGGGTTTTGGAACAGGATTCGCGCCTGAGCCTATGGCAGTCTTTGATATGTTAGTGAATGCATAATAATAAGGAGAAAGGAAATGAGTGAAAAAGTAAAATTCGGCCGGGATTCCCTGGTGATCGACGCGAAAAAGGAAACCGAGCGCATTTGCGAGGGTATCCGAGCGTATCTGGTGCAGAACAAGCGGAAAGGCGCCATTATCGCAGTGTCAGGAGGAATCGATTCGAGTGTGTCAGCCGCGCTGAACGTTGCCGCACTCGGCAAGGACAGGGTTTTCGGCTTGCATATGCCCGAGAAGGAATCTTCGTCTGAAACCATCAAGCTGAGCAAGCTGCTGACCACCTCTCTGGGCATTGAATCGGTCGTAGAGGAAATCTCGCCGATGCTCGAGGCCGCCGGCTGTTATCGCAGACGCGATGATTCTATCAGGATGGTCTATCCCGAATTTGGTCCCGGCTACAAGGCAAAGATTGTCCTGCCAAGCGTCATCAACTCCGATTCATTCCGCCTGTACTCGGTTGTGATCCATACTCCGGAAGGCAAAGAGATTAAGGTTCGCTGCTCGACGGAAGCGTATCTCGGCATCGTCGCGGCTACCAATTTCAAACAGCGTGTCCGTAAAATGATGGAATACCATCATGCAGACCGTCTGAACTATGCGGTCACCGGAACTCCGAACCGTCTTGAATACGACCAGGGCTTTTTCGTCAAGCTCGGCGACGGAGCCGCCGATTTCAAGCCCATTGCCCATCTGTACAAAACCCAGGTTTATCAGCTGGCAGAGTATCTCGGTGTCCCCGAGGAAATCCGCAAGAGACCGCCGACAACGGATACCTATTCCCTTCCCCAGTCCCAGGAAGAGTTTTATTTCTCATTGCCCTATGACTTGATGGATCTATGCGTATACGGTAAAAACAACAACGTTCCCGTCTCGCAGATAGCCGAGGCGGTAAAGCTGACCGAAGAGCAGGTAATGAGGGTTTTCCGCGACATCGACCAAAAGCGCAAGACGACCGAATATCTCCACCGCTATCCGAAACTATTCGCCGAAGTTCCGGAGATCGTTCATTAAAATTCTGCGGCTGCCGCCATAGATCCTTCCGCGAGCGCGGTAGCAGTCGCATATTCTTCACAATGGGAAATCGAGAGTGAGATTTTTTTCACCCCCTTTTTTTCAGCACTTTCCCTGAGCCATCCGCTTAATAGTGCGGATGGTTTTCCATCTTCGTCGCGTACTACCGATATCAGTTTCCAGGGAATTCCGTTTTTGCCGTCAATCATGATTGATTTCGCGACTGCTTCTTTGGCAGCCATGCGCGCGGCGAAATGAATCGATGGGTTGTTTTTACCCTGACAGTATCGTATTTCCTCCGGGCTGAACCAGCGTTCGAGAAATGTATTCCCGTATTTGTCGACGAGATTCTGTATGCGTTTTGTGCTCAGAATATCAGTTCCAATTCCAATTATCATTGTTTTGCCTTTATCCCGACACAGATTAGCAGAATCCCCTGCTGGTTGCTAGCTCCGCCAAAGTGGGGTATACTGTTTTTTTAAGCAGATATCTCGTCGCAATTCAGGAAGGTACAAATGTCAATAAAAAACGTTTTTATATTAATTCTTTTATCTACACTCCTTTCACCGGTTTTTACTCAACAAACGGGAGTCGTGCCCCAGGGTCAGACGGGTACGGGAAATCAGCCCGAAGAGCATTTACAGTTGGCGATATCCAGCCGCGACTACCCGGTAACCCTCGGCGATTTTTATAGACTCACCTATCGGCAGGCCGCTGGGACGATGATCAGCATGGACGTACAGATAGACGGAACGGGATTTGTCAGCCTCGGCGCATTCGGAAAAATCGACGCGAGCAGGCTGACCTTCGTTCAATTAAAGCAGAAGATTGAAGACTTAATTTCTAAAAACTACTCTCATAGTCTGCCGGAACTTTCCATCGTTTCTCCGGGTGTTTTCCGGGTTACCGTCCGCGATGGTTCTTCCCGCATCCAATATTCTTCTGCCTGGGGTCTTTCACGCCTCAGCGAAATTGTCGCCCAATTTTATTCTTCGGCGACTTCTCTCCGCAATGTCGAATTGATTTCCCTGGACGGCGTGAAAACACGTTATGACCTCCAGCTCGCGGCTCTGTCGAATGAGAGTGGCTTAGATCCGCTTGTCAAACCGGGAGACACAATTATACTGCAGATTCCCGGAAGAGTGATCACTCTGCAAGGTGAAGTGCGCAGACCTGGACGCTATGAACTTATTACGCAAGAAGGGCTGAAGGACCTTATAGAAACCTTCGGCGGAGGTCTTTCAAATCAGGCTGATCCAACCCGGGTTCGTCTGGACCGTACGACTGAAACAAGCGAACGAACCGATTATATTTCTCTTCCGGCTGCCTATACTGCCGGCATTGTCATGAATGACGGTGACAGCGTTCTGATACGTGCGCGGGCCGAGCAGCTTCCGATAATATGGTTTGAAGGGGCTGTCATAGCTCCCCCAAGTGCAGGCACAGGAAGTGCTGAACTCCCCGCTGCGGCTACTCTTCTGCCGGGTGGATCTGTAGGAATTGCTGCCGCTACAGCTGCTGGGACGGGACAAATAGACAACGGGACCAATGGACGCTTTGCCTATCCTATCCGTGACGGACAAATGCTGTCCGATATCCTGCAGGATATAAGAAATTCATTCCATCCCCTGGCGGATCTTCGCTCTGCGATACTCTACACTTCGATTTCGGCGGAAACGGGATTGACTATCGATATTCAGTCCCTTCTTTCCGGAACAAATATGGCCACCGATTTACCCGTACTTGCCGGCTACAGGATTGTCATTCCGGTAATCCGGAACACGATTATGGTTTCAGGGGCTGTCTATGCGCCGGGTGCCGTTCCCTACAAACCGAATGCGCCGGTTGACTATTACATTATTCTGGCAGGCGGAGCGGATCCCTGGAGAAACTCTTTCAGATCCTGTGATGTGTATGATCAAAACGGAAACCGGAAAAAAGCCTCGCAAAAAATTCAGCCGGGGGATCAGATACATGTACGCGAAAACAATGTCGGATATCTTTTGGAGCGGCGGGTCCCGCTCCTTGCCTCAATTGTCGGTTTGCTTCTGTCAGTAATTACTTTATCTCTGGTTGTGCAGTAACCGAAGCGAGAAACAGGACGAGCGCCTCAGAAATATACCCGCGGCCGGTTTTGTTTAAGTGTCCGCCGTCATCAGTATATTCCGTTCGGAGCCGCTGGTAAGTCTGGTTTTTATATGCTTTTTGATCCTGCTTACCCGATAGGGATGGAGACTCAAATTTCGCCAAATCAAAAACAGGTTCCTTGCCGGCATATTCCTGCCGTATGAACGCATTATACTCTTCTCTTTTAATATTTCCTTCCCTTGAGTCGGAAGGACGGCCCAGAAGAGCCTTTATTCCGTCCTTGAAATTTGAGGCGGTCAGGGGCGCGGTAAAGTGAACAAAGCGCACGGCGGGGAAATCTTTCCGGAGAGAGGTCATAGTGTCTCTGTAGTATGCAAAAAGTCCTTCGGTGTCCGTATCAGCATTGATATCCACATAGCACAGTTTCATGAATGCGATATCAAGCTGTCCGGCCATTCCCGATCTGAGTATTGAATCAAATTCCTGGATTTTCTCGAGCGGTTTTGTGTTGGTTCCAATGCCTGAGTGAAAAAATCCGTTTTGTCCCGGGACGGGTGCTTTTTTACCCTCAATGAAATCCGGCGCCTCCGTTCCCGCGTTTTCGGCGATTTCCCGGATACCCTGGATAATGTTGTTCCCCACGGATTGATGACCGAAAAAAATACGTTCGGTTTTTACCGTTTTCAAGCTGTCCTGAAGCAGGGCTTCCCTGTTCTTTTGCGAAATTCCATCGTTTTTCATTAGGTCTCCCTGACATGAAGATAGTGCCGTCATTGCCGAGAGCAGCAGGATGGCGGCGGCTGCCTTACTTATAGTGTATTTCAGCATGAGTTTAGGCCCCTGTTCCAGGAACCATTTTGCGGAGTTCGTTTTTTACCACCTTCCCGTTTGAATTCAGGGGAAGCGCCTTGATGACGTGCACCTTTTGCGGAACCATATGTTTTCCCAGATGGGAACGGCACTGCTCGATGGCTGATTCCGGATTGAATTCGACTCCCGGTTTTACCGTAATAAACACATGGATTGCCTCGCCTGCGGCCATGTCGGGGACGCCGATAGCTGCAGCTGAAACAATATCCTGCAGGCCCAGGACGCAGGATTCAACTTCCTGGCTGCTGACGCGGTATCCCCAGGATTTGATGAAGTCTTCTTTGCGGTCAACTACAAAAATATAGCCTTCTTCGTCTACGGTGGCCAAATCGCCGGTATGGAGTTCACCGTCAATAAATTTTCCCGCGCTCGTCACAGGGTCATTCAGATAGCCTGGAGAGATGTTTTTGCCATTGGCGATAATTTCCCCAACCTCGCCCGGCTTGATCGGCTTTCCGTCTTCTCCGATCACCCGCAAGGCAACCCAGGGAATGCCTTTTCCGATCGAGCCGAGTTTTCGCTTCAGATCCTCCGGGGGGAGATAGGACAGACGTGCAGTCGCCTCGGTTTGTCCGTACATGACAAAGACCTTCACTTTGGGTTTTGCCGCGAGGAGCTCCTCAATGAGGACCGCATGGAGCTTTCCACCCGCCTGTTGAATCAGGCGAAGGTGGGGGAGATCCCGGATTTTAAAGCTGCTTATGCGCAGCAGGAGCTGAAATGACGAGGGTACTCCGGCAAAACCGGTGCATTTTTCCTTTTCCATCATGTCGAGGGCCGATTCCGGAAAGGTAAAACTGTTGCACAAGGCAAGGCTTCCGCCCGCACGCAAATGGGTATGGAGAAGGGAAGTACCGAAGCAATAGAAGAAGGGAAGGATAACCAGCATGCAGTCGCTCCGGCGCAATTCAAGGTACGCAATGATGGATGCGGTATTCGCCTGGATATTGGTATGGGTAACTCGTACTGCCTTGGGTATTGATGTGGTCCCTGAGGTGAACATCAGAGCCGCATCTACACTGCCGTCGAAATTTTGCGCGGTTTCAGGCCAGATTGAGCTCCCTTCGGATTCAAGTATATCGTCACAGAGCAGGGCTACTCCTTCGGGAAAAGCTGAGCCGAAAACCCTGCGTTGGCGGCGGTCCATGAATACGGCCTTGCAGGCAGCCCATTGCGAGTTGCGGATTACTTCGTCCGGTTTCAGCAGGGTTGAAAAGGGAACGGCAACCAGGGACAATTTCATTACGGCAAGGTAGGACGCAACCCAGAACAGGGAGTTTTGTCCGAGAATGCCTATCCGGTCCCCTGGTGACAAACCGAGGGCTGCGAGCTCCCCAGCGAGGCGGGAGGCGGCTTTTTTCAGCTCTGCGTAAGTGCGGGCGGTTCCGCCGTCAATCAGGGCTTTACTGTCGTCAGTTGCAATTTCAAGAAGAAAATCGGCGGTATTCATGGTTAGTCTCCCTTGTCGTGGTCTTTTTGGTAGTGGTAGGCGAGCGCATCAAGCCTGTCGAGCTTGTTGTTTTCCTGGAGCAAGTGATGTTCCTCATGAGTATGTTCCTGAGATTCCAGTATTTTGACGCAAATGTCTACGACTTCCGGATCAAACTGGGTACAGGCAAACTTTTGCATTTCGGCAATTGCTTCTTCTTTCGTTTTCCGCTCACGGTAAGGTCTATCCCGGATCATTGACTCATATGCGTCCACTACGGCCAAAATCCTGCTCAACTTGGGGATATCTTCCTTGGCCAATCCTGCCGGATATCCTGTTCCGTCATACCGTTCATGATGATGGCGGATGTATGGGATTACTTTTTGGAGCATGGGAATTCCCCCGATCATATTGATACTTTCAAGGGTATGGGTTTGAATGATATCAATTTCCGACTGAATAAGGAGTTCTGTTTTCTCGAGTACTTTTTCCGGTATGGTGAGCATTCCCAGATCATGGAGAAGGGAGCAGAGTTCCAGGATAAGCATTTCCTCTTCGCTCAAATCCATTCTCCGCCCTATGGCAATACAGAGCTCGGTAATGCGCCGGTTGTGCCCCTTTGTTAGGGCGTTCCTGTTCTCGATGGTCTGGATAACCCGGCTCATCGTATCAATGTAGGCGCGGTACATTTCCCTGTTTCTTTGAGTCAGAAATGATATGAGCAGAGCGCCGGATTCACGCAACCGCGTGCTGAGTTCGCGGAGAATTTGATACGAGAGGACGGGGGCTTTATAGAGGAGGGAATCAAAATCGCTTCTCTGGATTTCCAGAACCGTGGTAGGCTGGATTGCGCAGACAGTTGCTGAACGTCTTCCCTCATCCAGGATGGCCATTTCTCCGAAAAACGCGCCATCGCTCTGGATCGAAAGCACCGCTTTTTCCCCATCCTCAAAGCGCTTGGAAATTTCTATTTTCCCATGGTGAATGATAAAAAAACGTTCTGCGTCGGTTTTTTCCTCAATGATGACTTGCCCCGCAGCATAGGTATGTTCAGTGATTATTTCCAGTATCTGCTTCAGATCGAAATCCGACATAGTTGAAAAAAAGGAAATCTCACGCAGCTTTTCTATTGTAGTGGTCTTCAAAATTCTCACTCCTGAAAAAATTTGATTGGAACTGTCTTCCCGGGGGGTGATGTATAGAAATTTTTATCCGGAGGGTGGCTTGTTGAACTTCCCGACGGAAGGACTTTGTGTCCGTCTGGCACCCAACTCTGTAGCACCGATTTTTGCTCACTTTTATGCCCGGCAACGCCGGATAAGTTATATTTTGTGTTGATATCCCGACTTTGTCAACACTATTTCCTCATCATAAGGTAAAGACTTGACCTTTTGAGGTCAGGGGCAAGTCTGTCTTGACTTTACCAGTGAAGGCGGTATGATGTCAGTATGGGAACAATTCTTATCATCGATAAAGACAAGGATTACTGCGATCATATATGCCGTTTTTTTAACGGTTTGGATCATACGATCGCTCAGGCTTCGAGCTACGGGAAAGCGCTTGAACTTATGGAATCCAGTCTTTTTGATTTGGTCATCAGCGACGTTGATATTCCGGGAACGGACATACGCACCCTTATCAAAACAATAAAAGAAAAGTTGCCGTCCTGCCTGTTGATTATTGTCTATTCTGATCATCGTAAAATTCAGGAAGAGTTGGGGGATACCGCCTCCCAGATATTCAGGGTTCTGCAAAAACCTTTTTACGATGCGGAACTGCATTTTCAGGTCAAACGGGCATTCGAGAGTAAATTGCCCTCCAAACGGGAACCGGAGGAAATCGATGTTGAGGAGAATGTCAACCGGCACAGTGAATTTATCGGCCAAAGCCCTGCGGTAGCGAAAATTTTCCGCATAGTCGGCCGGGTAGCGAGGACGGACGCAAGCGTCATTATCCTGGGTGAGACGGGAACGGGAAAGGAACTGGTAGCCCGTACCCTTCATCGCGACAGTCTTCGTTCCGACGGTCCCTTCGTCAAGGTGAACTGCGCAGCGTTGCCCGAACAGCTGTTGGAAAGCGAACTTTTCGGCTTTGAAAAAGGCGCATTTACCGGAGCTGACCGTATGCGGGTCGGCCGCTTTGAACATGCAAACGGCGGTACCATTTTTTTGGATGAGGTCGCCGATTTGAGCCTGGTTACCCAGGCAAAGCTTTTGCGGGTTCTCCAGCAAAAGGAATTTGAAAGGCTCGGCTCGAATGTATCAATTAAAACCGACGTGCGTATTTTATCGGCCACGAACAAAGACTTGATGGCACTGATGCGGAAAGGCCTGTTCCGCGAAGATTTATTCTATCGGCTGAACGTGATCGCGATACGTCTTCCCCCCCTTAGGGAACGCGGAAGCGACATCAGCTTGCTTCTCATGTATTTCCTGAAATTCTCGAATGCGAAAATGCATAAACATATTCGGGGTTTCCAGCCCGAGGTCTTTGAAACTCTGACCAGTTATTATTGGCCCGGCAATATCCGCGAAATGGAGAACACGATAGATCGGGCGGTCCTGATGGCAGAGGGTGATATGATCGCTGGGGAGGATCTGGATTTGCTCTTCGACAATACATCCCTTGAGGACAATTTTACCGGCGTGAAACTGCCGCCTCAAGGAATAACACTTGAAGAGGCAGAGCGGCAGCTTATCGAGCAGGCTCTTGATCGCTGTCAGGGAAGTCAAAAAAAAGCAGCTGAACTTCTCGGTGTATCGGGTAGAGTACTTAATTACAAAATCATGAATTTACGGAATCCTGCCCGGATCTAACCATAGGCGGGTATACCGAACAGAATCTGCAAAGTGAAAGTAAAAAAAACCGGCTTCTGATTATCAGGAACCGGTTTTGTAATAATTTATACTTTGTTATATGGATCGTGTCTTACCCTTTTTTTGGAATATTCAGGAATGTTCTGGTTCCGCCGGGTAACATAAAGACCTGGTTGTCAACTGATATCCAGCATGTATTTGAAAAAGGATTTTCAACAAAAGACAAATCAACAGAAAACCTGAGATTGTCCAAAGCTCTTAAGTAATCAACAATTTCAATATTTGTTGCATACCAAACGTTATTTTTGCCGCTTACCAGTTTTAAGAAATCTTCAAAAAGGGTCCAGCAATTTTCTTTTTCCAGATCTATAGTGTGACCATATACGCTCATCATATAAAAGTATTGTGTTTTATTTAAGCTTGCAAATTCTTTTCCAAGTTTGATCAGATCATGTCTATGGTCGCAGGTGAATTGCCATTGATAATAATCTTTCGGCATGAAAAAATTCATTGATGACCCGGTGATTCTTGCATAGTCTACTCCGATTAAGGGTAGAACCTTCTTGATTTCTTCATTGTAGCCATCGACATTTGGATAGGCCATTCCTCTTATTGTACGTTTGAATATTCTTTCAAGATTTTTTCTGTCTTCCAATATTTGAAGAACCACCTGTTCCTTCGGACATCGGGTTAATGTCGGATGATTGAATGTATGAATGGAAACTTCATGGTTCTCGTATAATTCTCTTGCTTCCTCCTCATTCAATCGAATTCCGAGGCCGCCATCATTTCCGAATAATCCGGAGTTTATATTAAAAGTCGATTTAACGTTATATTGATTTAGTAATTGAACCAATCTTGTGTCGCTTTCTTTGCCGTCATCATAACTCAGGGTTAGCGCTTTGATCTTCCCTTCGGGAAAACAGTGATAGACAGTTTTCATATAAGTATTCCTTTTTTTAAGATTGCTCTTTTACCGTGCGGAATGGAAGTGCGAGAGTTTCTTAAGCATTTATATCATGGATTTACAGACCTGTACACAGCGCTTTTGGTGTAGATGACCATAGGCACTGCTTCCCTTTGGGAGACATTGAATTCAGCTTTAATGCTCCAGTAAATGTGCGCTCCAGCGACAGAGGCATAAAGGACGGGACGAGCTAGCTTCAAGTTTCATTGCAGTGGATGTGACAGGCGAGTTCTTCCAGACTGGTAAATTACCTGCAGTCTTCACACCGATACCTGTTTTATTATTGGAAAGTACTGTGGCGAGAATGCGGATGTGCCGGATCTCTCATGGGTGACTGACGCCGTAAAACCAAACAGATCAGGGAGTGGGCCACCCCCCATAGGGCTTCTGAGGCAAGAGGAACTCGTTTTGAAATTTCAGTTTATTTAATTTGTATTGTTTGACTCTTTTCAATAAAGGTACTAATAGAATATTCTTTACTACGTGAATAATCATATTTTACAATCATGATTATTCA
>JAYVSC010000167.1:0-6974 GCA_043775705.1 Spirochaetales bacterium
GCCCGAGGCGTTTGCGGTATTGCGTACGACGGTCTTTTCGCCGCAGCCGCCCTGCACCAAAAAGGTTCCTGCCTTGTCTGCCCTGAAAACAAGGCGGGGCAGAAGGAGCACTGTCTCGAATTTTGTTATTTTTCCGATGGACGGCCCGGACATAAGTGTAAGTCGTAAAAAACGGGAAGACGCGCGTTCTCCGACAGGGATCAGCAAGAGATCCGATCCTTCAAGGATGGAATCGGTGCCGCCTTCTTTCCATAGGGTGAACTGCCGTTTGCCGCCCTGGATAACTTCCCTTTCGAGGCGCCATTCTCCGATAAACGGGGCAGAAAGCGAAACTCTGATATCCTGTATGGTCAAGCCCGATCCGGGAAGGGTGACGGACAATTGTGCGCCGTTTTCCGTATCAGTCCTGACGGGCACGGACACAAGAGATTCCCGCCTAAAGTCGGTACCCTCTCCCGAGCTCATGATTTCAATCCGGTCAACCGGAGCTGCCTGCCTTAAATACCGTGTGTCAAACGAATTGAATTCGAGCCGGTAGGAGCGGTATGTCCCTTCGGGGATGGGAATGTCGGCCATAGTCGAGCCGCCCGATTTATACACGGCCGCGTCTTTCGTTAAAAGCACCCAGGACCCGGAGGCGAGGCCCCACACATTGACGCGTGTTACGTAGTCATCAGCGGCGAGGTAGGCGCGCACGAGGTTTGCCTTTACTTCCTTCGCGGGTTTTCCGGTCCAGAGAAACCGTCCGTTATCGAGCAGCTTTTGGGATTCAGCCTTCAGCGTAAGCGCTTCCTCCTTTTTTTCTGATCTCCAGTACAGTTCATGGGCGGGATAGTCGGATTTTCCCGTATCATCTTTCGGGGCGAGCACACGGAGATCAAGACCATCGCCTGAGGCACTGTGAAGGGCCGCCGGAAGCGTGACCTCGACAAGTCCTGCCTTTGCCACCGTTAAGGCTGCCTGGATGCGGTAGGAGCTGTCCTCCGCGAGGATGGTACCCGTGCACAGCGATGACAATAGAACCAGGGCGGTAATGTTTTTTATCATGACTCTCTCCTGATTAAAAATTTCTGGTAAAGGAAGGATACCAGTATGAGCACGACTGCGAGAGCGATGAAGGAGGCAACCCGGTACAGCGAAGCGAGGCGCCACAGATCCATAATGAATATTTTCGCGCTGGTCAGCACAAAGAGGGCGAGGGATGCGTACCTCGTCCTGACCGAGCGCCACTTGATTCCGACAAAGAGCAGTACCATCGCATAGACGAGCCAGCCCAGGGAGTACGCGAGCTGCTGGCTGAAGCGTCCCGAAGTCGAAAGCGTGAAGGCGCCGCCTGTCTCGCCGAAGAGCCTCGCGACTTCTACGTTCAAGGCGTAAAACGCGAAGATGCCCAGCGTGATGCCCCAGAAAGCCCTTGAACCGATCCTGAGCGCGAGGGGCCATTTCTCGCCGTGATTTTTCAGCGCCAGGAAAACGAGGGATCCGAGATAAAACACAAAGAGGAGATTGGGCAGACTGAGGAGGAGGCCCTCCTGCGCGAAAGGGATTGCGTAGAGAAAGGGCACTGTGATAGTTTTTGCAAGCCCCGCGAGGGCGAGGCATATGCCTGCAAGACGCATCCATGAACCGGTTTTGCCGGGCCATAAAAACAGGACGAAGCCGTACAGAGCCCAGCTGAAAGCCGATATATAGGCGGCCCTCATGTCATGCGCATAGAAAAAACTGAAATCCGATCCGCCGTTAAAAAGTAGGTGGGCCTGAAGGGCCGCTGCCATCAATAACGCAGCGGCGAGCATGACATTTAGCGCGATCTTCAGCGGAAGCAGTGTATCTTCTTTTTTAAGCAAAATGAGGAGGACGGCGAGAACGGCGATTAGCGGAAGGAAGGCGCCCAGCGGTACGAAGGCGAGAGCGCTCTTGTCCGGGAAAAGATAGGGAACGATGATAACACGCAGCGCGCCTGCGCCGAGCAGAATGAGTCCCGCGAAACGCAGTCCTTTCGGCAGTTTTCCCGCGCTCCACAGAGCTGCGCCGAACAGAGTCCACAGAAGACTGTAGCACGCGAAGCGCAGGGAATCCGCATTCGAAAAAATATCGGAGGCAATGATGAGCGATCCCGTCCGGAGGGCGAACGCATCTGCGACGAAAAAATTGACAAGGATAAATCCGGTGCCCGCGGCCAGCCACATAAAAAAGGAGGGAAAGGGAATTGCGATTTTACGCATGGTTTTTTTCGGCGCGAGAGCGACGGAAGCGGCCAGGGCGGCGGTGGCGAGGGCCAGACTGATGAAGGCGGGATTCAGGACCGCAAAATCTCCGGCTCTTTTCAGGACGCTCAGGTTTGCGATCAGGAGCGCTAGACCCGCGGGTGCCATGAGCGAGGAGACCAGAGGAAGTCCGGGGTGTTCGATGCGCCTGTTGAGCCACAGGAGACCCGCGGCCTCGAAGACAAGCGTCAGTCCAAGCCATTCCCTGCTCAGGAGCAGGACAGCGACGGCCGACGCGTAAAACAGAAGAACGGCGCCGTGAACGGCGAGCACCCTGTTGCGCTCGGCCTTTCCGGCAAGGGATTTGAGAAGATACACAATAAGAGGCAGCTTCAGGAGAAAGAGGCCGACAACTATCCATCCGCTCGCGCTGCGCTCGTAACGCATGTTCGACGCGCGGAGCAGATACAGGGTTTGGACGAGCTCGAAAATCGCCCAACCCTGCCAGAGCGCGGGATGGGAAGACGCTTTCCTGAAAAAGAGGACGGGGACGATGAGGGATGCCGCCCAGAGCGAGGCGCTCCACACAAGCATCGATATGTCCAGACCCGATCCCGGAATCGCACGGGCCATCCAGCAGGATTGCGCGAGGACAAAGGCAAAAAGGGAGGTGATCATGACGGGGACCGAGGTCATCCTGAATCCCAGAAAAAGGGCGACAACCAGAAAAAATATACCCGTCGCCATGCCGGGATTTACCTGTATCGGGGACTGAATCAAAAAGGAAGTGCCGAGGAGGATGAATATGCCGAGCGCCGGGGAAGCGGTGAGCCACTCGGGTTTTTTCTCGTGCATCGATACTGTGCCGCCCCCGAATGCCTTCAGGAAGGGGGAGGGCAGCAGGGCAGGCAGATATTTGAAGAGAAGCATCGCTCCCGCGCAGAGAACCGCACCAGAGGCGAGCAGCACCGCATAAAAGCCCAAGTGAGCCGTAGAAGCGGGCAGGCGCAGTATCCAGAGAATTCCGTTTAATACCGTGATGACCGAAATGGCAATCAGACCGGAGACGCTGCCCACCAGAAAATAGAGAAACATGCCGATGAGGTCGAGGCCGAGCACCATCGGCCAGAAAGCGGGAGAGGAGGCGGGATTTATGACAAGAAGCAGAACGGTTATCAGCATAGAGGCCAGGGGGAAAATTCTAAACCAGCGGAGGGCGAGTTTGGAAAGGCCGTATTTTTTTACGATCATCAGGGGTCCGAGGCCGCCTGAGATGCCCCACAGGAAAAAGAGGATGAGGTTAACCGAATTGCCGTAGGGTGAATTTCCCGTTGCTGCCGCGAGAAGGGCCGCGAGAAAGGTGAGAGCGCTGCCCCATACTGAAAGGGAACTCCACTCCTCCCGTATATAGCCGAGTATGACCGCCATAGTGACCGTAAAAACCGAGAGGGCCATCGTATAGGCTTCATGACGGCCGAGCAGCGCGAGCATCAGGATGAAGGCCGCAGCGAATACGGAAATGCCTGCCGCCCTGATTTCCCTTTCCCTGCAAAGGGGACGGGGCATAAAAAAGAGAAAGAGGGAATAGAGCGAGACTGTTGCCATGCCGGCTCCGCATACGGCGAGGGGTGTCCGCCATGTCCCGTTATTCATCATCGCGAGTGCGAGCAGGATGAGTGTTCCCGCGGTCCCGAGCAGGAAAAGCGGGGCCGACTTGAGACGCCGCACCACGGCAAAGAGGCCCAGGTTTACCAGGGCAAGATAGCCGAAGAGGACGAGAATATTCGATTCACCGGTGCTTATCAATACGGGAACTGCAAAGGCACCGATTGCCCCGAGTGCGGAGATGGACACGCCTTCAAGAAATACCGAAAGTACAAAGGCAGAAGCGGAAACGAGCGCGAGAAGGATAAAACCGGCGAGGCCGGGTATATAGTGATAGATGTGTGCCGTCGCGTACGATACCGTATAGAGCACTCCTACCGCGCCCGAGGCGAGAATCTGGGAGGTAACCCGGTATTTCTTTCTGTCGACGAGAAGGGACCATGCGACAAGGCCTATTCCCGCAAGCGCTCCGAGGGCGAGGCGCAGCGCGGGCGAAATCATATTATTGTCTATCGAGTATTTTACGAAAAAACCCGCGCCGCAAAAGAGGGCGACTGCGCCGAGCCAAGCGAAAAGCTTGACGCCCGTAAACTGTTCCCAGTCGACCGTAAGGGAAAACTTCTGAAACTGTGCTTTCCATTTGGAAAAGAGGGAGGCCTGCTTCGGGCTGACGGGAGGATGGACAGCGGCCGGAGCAGAAGCGGCCGGACTAGACGCTTCCGTTAACGTTACGGTGTGCATCGGCAGCGTTTGCGCGGGGGCCGGCGAAAGGATCACGGAGCCAAGCGGCGGAACTGCCTGCGCCTTCTCCGTGGTTGCGGCTGCGTTTGTGACTTTCCCGTTTTTCATGTCTAGGACAAGAGCTTCAAGCCGCTTAATTTCCGTCTTCAAATCCCTCTGAAGACGGCTTTCGACGGTAAAGGTGCGCACCAAAGCCCATATAGGTATGCCGATCACCAGGATTATAATTACAAGACCTAAAAATTCCATTGTGTATCCATCCTTATAGTCAGTTTGTGCAAGAGATTTTTAAGTCCGTCTCCTGTATTTTGGGCTATAATCACCGATTTGTAAATGTTTTTGTATACTGACTATATCACGGCAGAGACTCTTGCACGAATAATCAGGATGAAAAAATGAGCGTCCTTTTTATTTGACGCATAAATACTATCTGCGGTATACTCATTTTTATGGAAAATATCAAAAAAACAGCATTGCTTTCCCGATGGATGACCGGTATCCATGTGTGTGTCGGAATCGGCGCCATTGCCGGAGGAACAGGCGCGGTACTGAATCCGCTCTCTCCCATGGGTATGCCACCGGGAATGCTTAAGAACGGGCCTTTCACGGATTTTCTGATCCCTGGTCTTTTTCTGCTTTGCGTCCTCGGGTTCGGAAATCTTCTTGCGGCAGTTGCGTTGATCAAAAAGCTCCCTTTTCACGGTATGCTCAGCGGTGCCCTCGGCTCTGTCCTTATGCTGTGGATAGTCATTCAATGCTGGATGCTTCGCGCTGTCGCTGCATTGCACGTGATATTTTTTCTGATCGGTGCCGTACAGGGACTTCTGGCCCTGCTCCTTCTGTTTTTCCTGAATCAATTCCCGCTGGATTATATCAGAAAATGGCTTTCACTAAAGGAGAAAGTATGAGAACACTGTTTATTTCAATGGCGATAGGTTTGGCCGCGGGCCTGGTCGACATCGCGCCGATGGTGCTGCAGAAAATGGACAGGAAGGCAATCGCATCAGCCTTCCTGCAGTATTTTTTTGTCTCGATAATCATCGTCAATATAGATTTGCCGGGAATTGTCTGGTGGCTTGAAGGCGGCCTGATCGCCCTTTGTCTCTCGATTCCTGTATTGATCATCGTTTCGGGAAATGACAAAAAGGCGTTGCCGATAATCGCGTCGATGTCGATAATCCTCGGTACGCTGATCTCGTTCGCGGGGCATGCGCTCGCGTGACGGCGCGATACTCGAATATTCTGTTTGATCTTGACGGTACAGTGACCGATCCGAAGGAAGGGATAACCAAATCGATACTTCATGCCTTGGATAAACTGAATATCTGTGAGCCCAACATGGATTCCCTCACCAGATTCATAGGTCCTCCCTTAAAAGTTTCCTTTCGGGAATACTATAATCTGGGGGATGAGGAAATCGAAAGGGCAATCGCGTATTACCGCGAATATTTCTCGGTAAGAGGTCTATTTGAAAACAAGGTGTATCCGGGAATTGCGGACATGCTTTCCTTCCTTCAAATGAATGAATGCACATTGTTCGTCGCGACCTCGAAGCCGACGGTCTACGCGAAGCAGATTCTCTCGCACTTCGGGGTCGACCGTTTTTTTTCGCAGATCGAAGGCAGCGGGCTTGACGGAACCCTGTCCGACAAAAGCGATCTGATAGAGCACATGATCAGGACATACGGCCTGTCTCCAAGGCGCACCGTCATGATAGGCGACAGAAAGCATGACATCGTCGGGGCAAGGAATAATCAGCTTGACTCTATTGCAGTCACCTGGGGTTACGGCTCAAGAACCGAGCTGATTGCCGCAGGCGCGACCTGGTATGTCGACTCCGTCGAGGAATTGCAGAAAACGCTGATGGATGAGACTTAAGAAACGCATAATATATTCCTAATACCCCTTTAATAACTGTGTGTCATATTCAGAGTATCAACATTTTCCATTTGGAGGATATAATGAAAAAGACAAAGATCGTTACACTGGTATTGATGGCCGGCCTCGCCTCCCCAGCCCTTTTCGCCCATGGCGGACAGGGACTGACCCCCTCCGAGATCCGCGCGGCCTCCATCTCGACATAGAAGGACGTCATGTTCAGGTGCTGGGGCGCGAAGCGGAATTGACCTCTAAGGAATTCGAGGTGCTCCTTCTCCTGAAGAAAAACCCTGACCGCATATTCTCCAAGGAAGAAATCTTCGCGCGGGTTTGGTGCGGGGAGCGCTTCGGGGACGTGAGTACCGTTACCGTGCATGTGCGGAAAATCCGGGAAAAGACGGAGAGCGACCCATCGGACCCGAAGTATCTCGAGACGGTGTGGGGCATGGGATACCGTCTCCGGGTGTAATGAACTTAAAACCAAGGACACGTTGATTTTTTGTGCGGCCGTCATGATGATATGCGCGATTACCGGGCGGAGAG
>JAYVSC010000168.1:0-4419 GCA_043775705.1 Spirochaetales bacterium
GAAAGCGAGGGTAATGACAGGTAATATGAGGGTTAGCGGGCCTTTGCGTCCGAACCAGCCGGCCACGGGCACCCATTTGAGATACATGGCGAAATAGACTTGTAACAGAGGGCCGATCACGAATAGAGGGACGGAAATCCCGATAACGGCAAGGGACATAGCGAGATAATCCTGCCATTTATTCTGTTTGAGCGCCGAGATAATTCCGAAGCCTATTCCCATAAGGACGGCAAGGGCGAGAGAAAGGGAGCCGAGCACTATCGAATTGGGAAAGGTGGTGCCCATCAGCTCGTTCACGCTGCTTTCGGTATACTTCAGCGAAGGACCGAAATCGCCCCGGAGAATGTCCCCGAAATAGCGAAAGTACTGCTGGAGGAGGGGTTCATCCATATGATATTTTTTCATCATATTTTGGATAATCTGTTCGGGAAGGTTTTTTTCTCCGGAAAAGGGACCGCCCGGCGCGAAGCGGATAATAAAGAAACTGGCGGTTATGATGATGAACATGGTCGGGATGAGACTTAAAAAACGTCGAATTATAAACTTTGTCATAGGGCCGTAATCCTTATGTAGGCAGCATTAAAGGGGGTGCGGGGACTGAACTGCCCCCAACCCGTTCTTCACGGTTTGGGGGCAGTTCAGCGTGTTCACGGTAACCCTTTTTATACAAGCGGAGCCGGCCTCACAATACAGGCGGCCCTACGCCGTATTTATTTCAAGTACAGGAACTTCCAGGGATGGAAACCGAGCGGTGTGTTATACCAGCCGCCCCACTTGGTGGTATCGATGAGATCCTGGTTCGCATAATGATAGATGGGGATAATCGCCTGATCCTTGGTGATCAGAAGGGTTTCTGCCTGCTGCAGAATGGCCATGCGGTCAGCTCCGGAAGAGGTTTTCGCCTTTGTGATGAGGCTGTCGAATTCGGGATTCGTGTAGAGTCCGTCATTGTTTCCGCCGCCTGTGATAAAGAGGTCGAGCATGGTGTTCGGGTCAAGATAGTCGCCGATCCAGCCGTGGCGGCAGACGGTGAAGTCATGGCTCTTCGAGCGAAGGTCTACGAATGTTTTGAATTCCATATTCTGGAGGGTTACGTTGATTCCGAGATTGGTCTTCCACTGCTGCTGGATGTACTCGGCGATTGCCTTGTGTCCCTCATTGGTGTTGTAGACGATCGTGAGAACGGGGAAACCCTTTCCGTTCGGGAAGCCGGCGTCGGAGAGGAGTTTTTTCGCTTCCTCGACGTTATAGCCGATACCCTTCTGGGGGACATAGCCGGCCATCTGGGGAACCCATGAATCGGTCGGAATCTGGCCGCCCTTGGTTACTTTGTCCACGAGGGTGGTTTTGTCGATCGCGGCGGCAAGAGCCTTGCGTACGCGGACATCGCTTACGGGAGCGCGGGTTACGTTAAAGCAGTAGTAGTAGGTTCCTACCTGGGCAGAAGTCTGGTAGTCGGCGCGAAGCTTGATCTCGTCGATCTTGCTTACCGCGATACCATACATCCAGTCAAGCTCGCCGTTCTTGTACATGTTGTAGTTGGTGGTGTCCTGGTCGCTTGAGAGCATTTTGATTGTCTGGATCTTTACGTTCTTGGCATCCCAGTATTTCGGGTTTTTTTCAAGCATGACGTATTCCTGGGCTTTCCAGTCTTTGAGTGTGTAAGCGCCGTTGGTTACGATATTGCCGGCCTTGGTCCATTCGGTACCGAACTTGTCGATTGCCTGCTTGGGCACCGGGCCGAAGGCGCTGTGAGCAAACATGTCGATTGCATAAGGCGCGGGACCGGTAAGGGTATATACCAGTGTATTGGCGTCAACAGCCTTTACTCCGACATCCTCGGCTTTTCCGGTTCCTGCGTTATATTCGGCAGCGCCCTTGATAACCATTCCGGGCATATAGGCATAGGAAGCGCCGGTGGCCGGATCGAGAATGCGCAGCATGCTGTATACAAAATCCTGTGCGGTTACGGCTGTTCCGTCCGACCACTGGGAATTGCGGAGTTTAAAGGTAAGGGTAAGGCCGTCGGGACTTACGGTCCAGGTTTTCGCGACGCCGGGTACGGCAAGATTCGTCTTCGGATCATACTGTACAAGGCCTTCGAAAAGTCCGAGGTACACATTGGTTGAAGGAACATCCTGCATAAGGTTCGGATCCAGGGTCGGTTCCGCACCGTTTGACATGATAAATTCCTTGACGGCTTTCGGATCCGAGCAGGATACGAAAAGAGAAGTGAGAGTAAGCATTACAAGAGCGGCCATAAGGCCAGAGCGAAGTATACGTTTCATGAGTCCTCCTAAAATTTACTAACAACCATAGTACGAAACTGTGTAGGATTACGCAAGAAAAAACGCTTTAAAATGCAATAAAAGTCAAGCTAATCCAGGTAAATTCTGCGGTCTTGCATTGATCATACACTTATACTTCAGAAACTGCAGCAATATTGGTTTTTTTGTATCTGTATGAAGAATCAGTAAGTAAACCTTTACACAACCGGAATCGAAGACTTCTACCCCTTTTTACCGGCCTTTTTACCTTTTTTTTCCATATCCCGTATCTTCTGCAGATACATGGCCGCCATTTCAGGCACCCCTTTTTTGGTATAAATGTCCGCGACCTGCTTCCATCCCCGGCCGTCGCCCGGAAATTTGTCGATTACCTTCCGGAACAACACGAGGGCTCCGTCAATATCCCCGTTTCTTTCGCAGAGCCGGCCCTCGATAAGAAGCGAATCGGCGTCGTACTTGAACGTCTTGTTTGCATGATGCATCAGGCGCAGGGCCGACTCGCTCTCCCCCATTTTGTCGAGACAAAACACCAGATTGGCGAGCAGTACCCGGTCGTCCGGTTTTTGCCTGAGCAGATTACGGTACAGGATCGCAGCTTTGCGCCACTGGCCGGCCTTCCGCCGGTAGAGAGCAAGATGCCGGTCGGTGAGGGCTGAAGAGTCCTGGGACTGAAGGATTTCACTCTGGTCGGCCAGAGTTTCCCATATTTCGTTTTCAAGAAGGTAGCTGATAAAATCGGCACGGATCGAGGTATTGTCTCCCCACTTTTCCAGATACGTGGAGTACGCATTTTGAAGCTCTGTCCCCGAATCGAGGTCTTCACAGCAGGCAATATAGCCGAGATACGCTTCTTCATTGTCATTTTCAAGAGCGATCGCCTTCTCGTACCAGCCGAGGGCAAGATCGGCGAAACCGAGCCGGTAATAGGTTCGGCCGAGGGCAACCACAAGCTCGGGCACGGCGCCGTGAATATGCACCTGTTCCTGTATTTTCGGAAGAAGGCTTTTGGGCTCGGCATCGAGATTCGCCTCGCAGAGCACCCGGTAGTACCGGATAGTATCGGGATCGCAGCCGGCCTTTTCGGCCTTCAGGAGGGCTCCGATCAGGGACGACCAGTCATGGATGGACAGAAACAGCATCAGGATGCCGTAATGCGGCGCGGGATTCTGCCGGTCGAGCTCGAGAGCGCGGATAAAATGATTGAAGGATTTCTCGCGGTTCCCCAGATTGCGCTGGGCCTCGCCCATCAGGGCATGAACCTGGGCATCGCTTCCGTACAGCTTGATATAGGAGCGGGCTGCTTGGGCGGCATTTGCCCACTCATCCTGCTCGAGATGATTTTTTATGATCAGGAGATTGACCATCTGGTCCGACATTGGCTCTTTTCCCGGCGTCTCGCCCAAGGCTGCCATAAGGGCGCTTGCGCGTTCGGTTTCACCCATTTCCAGGAGGATGGAGACGGGATACCACTGCAGGGCGGTATCGTCCGGCGCGAACTGGATGGCCGCCTCGTACTGGGAAAGGGCTTCGGGGAAGTATTCGAGGTCCCGCAACGCATGAGCGAGGTAGAGGCGCGGCACTACCCCGTCGATATCATTGTTGATCAAAAAGGTGAGCATCTGCCTCGCCGCTTCCGCGTCGCCCTTTTTGTAGGTACGCACGGCCTCGACAAAGAGGGCGTTCAGATAGCCTTGGTTGAGACGGGGGTTGTCCGGCGCGAGGGCAAGGGCTTCCTCGAAAACGGCTTTCGCGAGGCTTGGCCTGCGGGAGCGGAGATAGGTCATGCCGAGCAGGGTTCTCGCGTCTATTGAATCGGGATTGAGAGCAATGCTTTTCTGGAGGGCATGAGCGGCCTTCTCGTAGGCTCCGTCCGCCAAAAAGGAGCGGCCCAAAAAAAACCAGCCGGAGCCGTCATCGGGGCATTGATTGATATAGGAGCGGGCGCATACGGCGGCGCGGGCGAACATTTTTTCCGAATGCCAGGCACGGGCGAGATAGAGATATACCTCGGGATGTCCGTCTGATAGGGCGTCCCCCATTCCCCGCGCGGCAAGATCCTCGAGAATCGTTATCGCTTTTTTATAGTCACGCTTCTTGCCGGCTTTCAGGGCAAGGGCAAATTGTGAGTCAA
>JAYVSC010000169.1:0-3392 GCA_043775705.1 Spirochaetales bacterium
AGGGTACGTCATCCTGGGATTCAACGAGGGTCAAGTGCATCGTGTCGAGGTAAGCGAGAACCTCCTCCGGTGTCTTGTCAAGATAAAAATATCGGACCAGTTCCTTGTCGCCCAAAGCGGCAACGAGTTTTTCGCGCTCATCCATAATAGTATACCTCCGCTACCGTGACCGCCGCGGTTTTCACCAGCAGCGTATCCCCGCTAAAAGTCATATAGGGGGCTGCACTTCTATAACCGGAATATAAAATGTGATGGTTTCGTATTCCAATCACATTCTGCCAGACGCCGATCTTGTTGCCGTCGGTCCAAATAGGATTATGACCCACGATAAAATGGGTAAACTCGGGCATATCAAGCATGTCGAGCGCAAGGCGCAAGTCTTTTTCGCCGTATTCCTTCAGACTCGGATTCCCATGAAATTCATTTACGCGGTTCCACATGAGCTGATGCATTTTTTCCGGAAATTTCTTGATGTTGATAAGTTCCTCGCGGACGATGCCACCGTGGGGAGGACCTGCATGAGTAATGACAAAACCCTTCCCGATGATGAACAGGGGCAGGCAGTCAAAGAAGTCCTGCACTGCGGACGTATATTCGTCGCCCTTTTCCCTGATCAGTGTTTTTTTTAATTCGAGGCCCTGCGAAATGCCGCTCTTGCGCAGCCGCTCGTCAAAGCTGTCATGGTTTCCCCGGATATAATATACCCGGCCCGGATACTGCACTATCAGGCGGAGCACGTCATCGAGGATTTCCACCGAGGACTGCATATCCACCATATGTCCCGTCCGGTCGTCATGAAGGGCGTCGCCGAGCAGTATGCATGCGGCTTTTCCCGACTCGATGTCCGCGCGGTTTGTTTCATGGTCAAGAATAAGTGCAAGGTTTTCCCGGTTGGCATGCAGGTCGCCGATGATGATGGGCCTGATTTTTTCAGGGAAAATGATTAGTCCGCCGGGCAAACCCTCAGAATCGGGGAGCCGTCCGGGCAGGGTATTAATGGTTTTAATCGCTTTATTTACAAGGTCGACACCATCAAGGACTTTACCATTAAGGTCTTTGCCTGCCGCAGGATGAACGGAGACGGATTCGTCTTCAGTTTTCAATTTTTTAGCCACAATTTCTCCCGGTTAACATAACCTTTTCTGGAAATCTACTTCTTCTTTTGCGGAGGCTTTTTCGAAGAGGAAGAGGGACTTTTTTTATTGGCCGGTACGGGAGACGGTATGACGTCCTTTACTGCGTCATTAGCCGTGTCCGCTGCCGATGTTTCCGTACGCTTTGGTTCTGCAGGCTTTGCCTCAGTCTTTTTAACCAGAGTTATCGAAGGCTGAGTCTCATCCACCGCGGGAAGTTCGCGCACAAAACGACCGTACACATCCCGTTTACGCTGACGGCGCTTGGAAACCAGATCCGCGTAATCATCTTCAGGCTGCACGCCGTTTCGGTCGAGCACGCGCACAAGCAGGGGACCGGGAATGGCGTCAACCAAATTCCGTGTATGGTCAAAGTAGGCATAGCGCACATTGAATGCGTGCTTTGACAGAACATTTTTATCCTGCTCGCCATAATAATCGCCTAGTTGGGCTATCCTGTCAAGAATTTCAAGAATCAATTTATTGAGAGGGTGATCCTGGCCTTCATCCTTGATTAAAAATTTTCCCAGCGCATTGATGTCCATAATGGCCAGTTTCCGTATCCGGTAACCGTCATCGGGGTCAAAATAGGCGTTTTGAATTATACCGAGGATGCTTTCGAGGGCCGGAGAATAAATTTCTTCCGGATGCCGGGAAAAAAGCATTTCGAAGGAGGCATCAAGCAGCTCGAGCTCCGGACGTATCGTGGAAAAAAGAAGGCGGGCGCTGCGTTCGTGCAGCAGTTCATCTACAACCCAGGGATTATTGGTCATTATCAGCCGGAGAAAAAGCCAGTAGTTGTCATTGTTGAGGCCTGAATAGCTTAAATACCGGGCAAAGGCTACCGCACACTCAACCTGACTCTGTGTGGTACAGGAAAATAAAGCTTCCCGGAGGTTATGCGCATGGTCGCGAATGAGTCTTCTATCGTTTTCAATGAGCAAAAAACCGGTCTTGATTGCCATTCCTGCATACCCCCTTTTAATATCGGTAGAAAGGGGCGCAGTATTTACATCCTTCGGAACGTTTTCACTCATAATTATTCAATGGAAGGGGCTACCACATAATGCCCGCGTCCCAGCTTTTTTGCCTTTACCAATGCGTCCCGGGCGCGTGCAAGTACCTTCTCGCCCTCCAGGGGAGAACCGTAGGCGGCTCCGACAGAGCCGCCTATCCAGATGACGCCCGAAGGCAGTTCAACGGGTCTCTGAATGAGCTCTGCAAGCTTACCGGCATGCTCGGCCGCCACCTCTGCGGAATTGATCGGAACAACGGTCGCAACGGCGGCGAATTCGTCACCCGAGGTGCGGGCCGCAATACCGTCAGAACTTGTACAGGACGCCACACGTTTTGATACCTCGATGAGCACGGCATCGGAGATCGCCTTGCCCCTCGTGCGTTCAATCTGCTCGAAATCGGCAAGATCGGCAGAGAGCACAATGATGCCTTTTCCGTCGGCGGCGATTTTTCCGCATTTCTCGGAAAACCATGCGCTCAATCCGTTTTCGTTCGCAAGCCCGGTAAGCTGGTCGATGCGGTCAACGGGGATAGGTTTATTGTCCTCAATTTCGCTTGAGTTTACGGCTGCCATAACGGCGGAATTCAGGGGTTTTGCTATAAAGAGAAAATAAATCAGGCATGCCATGCCGATCCCCAGCGCGGCTGCAAATGACATTGCCATACCGCCGAGCAGGGCTGCCCCGCTTCCCAAAATGCTCGCTCCAATGCCGAGGCCGATTGCGGCGACGCGGGCGGGTCGTAATTGTTGAAATCTGGATTTATTTGTGCTCATAAAAATAGTATCGACAAAAAACGGCGAATTTGCAAGGCGAAAAAAATAAAACAGAACCTGAAGCGCTCTTACTTTGCGGGGACCGCAGCCAGCGCATGCCAGGACTCGAAGCGGACATGCTCGAAAAACACAAACACGCAGACAGGAGAGTCATGAATGCCGTTTGCGAGAATACCGAAAAGTGTATGCAAATCGCGGCTTATCATTTCTCCGCCCGCACCATAGGAATCATCCTCGATTCTGGACTGCAAAATATAGCACTCATTGTGACCACCATTCATTCTCGAAGCATTCTTTGCAACTCTCTCATTCGGACAGCAATAAAAAAACCCGCAGAAGTCTTCTCCCTTTATTCCGGCAAAAAAAAGCCCGCAGACTATCTGCGGGCCATCAGTTCTCACAGGAAAAGTTACACGGTTATTTTCGCGACGTTCGGCTTGATCTGGGCGGCGAGATAATCGCCGCGG
>JAYVSC010000170.1:0-16745 GCA_043775705.1 Spirochaetales bacterium
TCTGTGTGGTTTCTGCTTCGCTGTAGAAGTATTTGATGAACTTGAGAGCTGCATCGCGAACTGCAGGATCGGCAGCTCCGGCTTTGGTTATACCATAACCAACCTGGATAGCGGCAGATACTGAACCAGCCATTCCTTTTTCACCGGGAAGGGTCGGCCATGCGAGCATAAGGGTTTTTTCAGCAACTGTAGGATCGATTCCACCAGCGGCCCACTGACCCTGGATAACGAACAAAGCTTTTTTGTTGCTGAAGTTGGTCAGGTTGGCACCGTAGTCAACGAGAACTGACTTCGAGGAAATAACGCCGTCCGCAACCATAGTCTGGATGAACTTGAGTGAGTTAACAAAAGCAGGATCGGTAAACTTGTTTGTACCGGCAACAGCCTTGCTTACCCAATTGGCATCGCCTGACATGCGGGCAACAACATTTGACAGGAGGCATGAACCCCATGCCCAACCGTCAGCACCGTCGATAGAGATAACTTCAATTCCGGCTTTCTTGGCGGCAGGAACCATTGCTACGATATCTGCGTAGGTTTTCGGGGTTGAGAAACCGAGTGATTTTACCAGGTCTTCATTCATAAACAGAACAGTGGTGATATTCGATGTTCCGAGAGGAATTTCGTAGATTTCACCTTTGGGGCCCATTGCGGGAATGAGGCTCAAGTCATAAAAAGCGGGATCGATCAGCGGTTTCATATCATACTGCTGAGCGGCTTCCTTCCAGGGAGCGCCCCAACGAGCATCGGCACCCATGTACGCAAGAGCAGGTACATCACCGGCTGCAAGACGTGCGGTCACTTTTTGGTGATAGGCTTCGTCGTAGAGCATTTCATAATCAATTGTGATGTTCGGATTTGCTTTCATAAAAGCGTCAACGATACGAACCCAGTTCTGACCTTCCTGATTCGAGTTGTCGCCGTATGCCATTGTCTTTACGACAACCTTGGCCTGAGCTGCTCCGTCTTTCTTACCAGCTGCAAAACCAGTGCTGGACAACACTAACAAAGCAATTAAAACTACCAGTGCTTTCTTCATCAAAAGCCTCCTCTATTTTTTTATGGTGACAAATCACCATATAGCCAAAAGTAAAAACCCTCTAGTAAGTTGGTTTCTTATTTCAACTTACATCATTATACGTCACTTACCGAATATTGCAAGCTTTATTTATCACTATTAACCGGTTAATTTTTCTTCCTGGCCGGTTTTCCTTGTACTGTTTCTTGCTTTTGTACATTCAACACATTCTGGCTCTTGACTTTTCTGGTTAGTTCGCACACTGTACATACTTGATTCTTGCATCGTTTTTGACACCTGTCAATAGTTATTTTCATTTTTTTATTGCAATTATTTGAATGTCCTGCAAGAATTACTCCGCAAGGCATCAGCCGACTAAGTCGGAAAGAAGCACACAATGAAGGCAAAAGCAGTTTTCCAAGGAGTCACTATTTATGACTAATGTAAGCTTAATACCGCAACCGGTTTCTGTCAAAAAAACGAACAATTTTGTTGAATATTTTCCAGAATTTTCAATAATCGGCGATGTCTTATTTTCCGGGGAAATACAAACGGCACAATTGCAGTTTAAAAATGACAGGACCGGTGTAGAAACGAGTTCCAAGACGAAAATCCAATGCACGAAAGATACATCAATTGCCGGAGAAGAATCATATGAAGTGAGTATCAGAACTGATTATATCGAAATCCGCGCCTCCGGCCAGGCGGGCATGTATCACGGACTACAGAGTATCCGGCAGCTGGTGCTTGCAGGGAAGGAAACAAACGATAATACCCTTCCCTGCTGCGAAATTGCGGATTCCCCCCGTTTCCCCTGGCGGGGCTTTATGCTCGACACCTCCCGGCATTTTTATACCATGGCCTTCATCAAAAAAATGATTGATATCGCCTCAGTTCATCACATGAATGTATTTCACTGGCATCTCACCGACGACCAGGGATGGAGACTCCCCGTTGAGGGCTTCCCCCTGCTGACCGAAATCGGTTCAATGAGGGACGATAAAAGGGCAACCTGGGGAAATGTCACCGGGGGCTTTTATTCAAGGAATGATATCCATGAAATTGTCGCATTCGCCGCCGAAAGGCACGTCGAAGTAGTGCCTGAAGTAGACCTTCCCGGTCATGCGAGCGCAATCCTGGCCGCTTATCCCGATCTGGGGTGCACGGGCGGCCCCTATCGGGTCGAAGACCGTTTCGGCATCTTCGAGGATGTGCTCTGTGCGGGAAATGACAGAATATTCGAGCTTTTCGCCTCGATTTTCGACTCCCTTGTCGACTTGTTTCCATCCTCCTACGTGCATATCGGCGGAGATGAAGTAAAGTTCAACCGTTGGGAAAAATGCCCGAAATGCACACAGAGAATGAAAAGCCTGGGATTGGAAAAGGTCCCCCATCTTCAGAGCTGGATTACCGTCCGCCTCGTGGAGATGCTGAAAGAGCGCGGCAAAACCGCAATAGGCTGGGACGAAGTACTCGAAGGACCCGACAGTTTCCCGCTTCCATTGGAGGTGATCGTCATGTCCTGGCGCGGACTGGAAGGCGGAATAGAGGCAAGCGCGAAGGGGCACCGGGTCATAATGACGCCTATGACCGACGGCTGTTACCTGAATTTCAAGCCCCTCGACAACGATGAAGAGCCCGGACACCTCGAGGTATGCACTGTCAGACAATCCTTTCAGATGGAACCCGTTGCAGATGAAATGACTGCCGAACAGGAAAAACTGGTGCTGGGCGGTCAATGCAACCTCTGGTCCGAAGTTATCTACGCAAGCAGAATTGCCGAGTACATGCTTTTCCCGAGGCTCTGCGCGATTTCGGAAGCCCTTTGGAGTCAAAAAGCAAGCCGAAACCTTGCATCCTTTGCAGAGAGACTCCCCCTTCATAGAAAAAAACTCGATGCCCTTGATGTGTGCCAGTTCAGAGGTCCGCTCGAGTAAAAATGTGCTTGCAATCCCTGGAGGTACCTATATGAATTCAAAGACAAAAGGCGACTGGTCTCTCACCGATTCCGGTTTTGAAGTGTATACCCCGCAATTATACCGGCCCTGGTATAACTACATCTCGAACGGCGAGTACGGCATCAAGATTTCCCATCTGGGTGACGCGTATTCAACTACCCTGAAACAGCCCCGCATAGCCGTATCCAATTATGACTTTTTTCACCCTTCGAAAGGGCGGTTTGTCTTTGTCCGTGACGCAGAGACGGTATGGAATCCCTCATTTTGGCCGTGCAAGACAGAACTGGACTCATATACCTGCCGCCATGAAAGCGGGGCGACCAGCTATACAGGCGAAAAAAACGGGATAAAAGTTACCGAAACGATATTCGTCCCAGAAACAGGCAGCGCTGAAATTTGGATAGTCGAAGCGGAAAATACCGAGGGCATCGTAAAAACAATCGATATCATCCCCGAGATGGAATTCCTTCTATACAATTCATTCAATGTCGACCCGGTGTACTATTCCTGGTATTCGGATACCCGAATAGACGAAAAAGGCGCCATCCTGTTCGAACGCCGCATCGGGTCCCTGGTCACCGGTTTTTTCGCGCCCTGCCAAAAAAGCGACGAGTGCGAAACGAGTCTCAGGCGGTTTTTAGGCAACAGCGATATCTCGCATCCTGAAGAGGCTGCCTCCGGAAGACTGTCGAACGCGATGAGCGGGGGAGACCCCTACATCGGAGCCTTCCGCAATGCGCTCACCCTGAAGGCGGGCGAGAAACAAACGCTCTGTTATTTTGCCGGCACCGGACTCGACACCCTGGAAAATTTGCGGAAAAGGTTCCCGGACAATCAGTCCATTATCGCCGAACTAGATAAAATCCGCTCTTCATGGAAAGCCAGGCTGGACCGCCCCTTTTTCGATCACCTTCCCGCAGGGGATCAAAAAACCTGGCTTAAAACCTTTTTCGGCTACCAGCTCTACCAGCAGTCCCTCGGCATGGTGCGCGGCACCTACCGCGGCTTCAGGGACGTAGCCCAGGACGTTATGGGCATCGCATCCTATGACGGAAAGGCGGCGCGCGCGCTTCTTCTGGATCTCGGCACGCGCATGTTCCCGAGCGGCCAGTGCCTCCGCCAGTGGAATACAGAGGGCGGGGCCAATGACGAGCGGGATTTCCGCGACCTGCCCTTCTGGCTCATCATAGCCCTGGAAACCTATGAACGGTATTCAGGCGATTCTTCGATCTACACCGAAATCGTGCCCTGGCTCGATGCGCCATCAGCGGAAGGGTCGGCTCAAGGTGCGCCTGCGACGTTGTGGGAACACGCGATGACCGGCATCGCTTACGCCCTAGAATACGGGGACCACGGACTGATCAAGATGGGAGCGGGAGACTGGAACGACGCGCTTTCCGGTCCCGGAAAGGAAGGAGGGACAACCTTCCTGAACGAGATTGCGTATTTGGCGCTGGCCCTTACCGGGAAAGTCGCGCATGAGCGCGGATTGGCACACCCCTTCGATATCGAAAAAGAACAGGAAAAGCTCTATCAGGGCGTCATGCGCTACTGGAACGGGGATTGGTTTGCGCGCGCGGTCACGGAGAAAAATGAAATACTCGGGGACAAGGAAGACAACTCGGGAAGGGGGCCATCGGGTCATTCCGGCGGGCGGATATTCCTCCTGCCCCAGGTATGGTTTACCGTCAGCGGCATGGCAGAACATTGCGCTGAGTCTCGTGCGGTCGCGCAAAAAGCCCTCGACTCCGTCATTTCAAAGCTCGAAAAAAAGGGCGGACTTATAAAGTGCGATCCGGGATACTGCGAATATGATCCCAAGGCAGGCAACCTGTCGGCGCTGACCCCGGGCATGGCAGAAAACTTCGCGATCTACAATCACTCCGCGGCCTTCAGCGTATACGCCTTTCTCAAGGCGGGCAGAACGGCGGACGCGAAGCGGATACTGGGAAAAATTCTTCCCTTTACCCATGACTGGAAAAAATCAAAGGCAGAGCCTTATGTGCTCGTCAATTTTTATAACGGCGGCTACTATCCCGAAAAGGAAGGAGAGGGCGGTATTCCCTGGCTCACCGGTACGGTCAACTGGCTCGCCCTCTGCTTCTTCGATTTCCCGGAAAACATTCTTTAGTCGCGGCCGCCTGAGGGCTCGGAAAAAATCGATCCGCGGATACGACGGACGAGGGAGGCTTTGCCGAGGGACACCTGCTCAATCACCTGGTCAGGCTCGGTCAGGATTTTGAGCGTCACCATGCCCGGATGCTTTTCGGTCGAGAGGGGACGGCCCAAAAGAACCCGGTTCCCCTCCTTTTCGTCAAACACCAGCTCGAGCATGGCGCCGGACACAAGGGCGTATTCAGCGATGCGCACCTTGCCGAGAAAATCCATCCCGCGCGCCTCTACCTTTTCAATGCGCACCGAATCCGGGTCCAGCTGGGAAGCGGCCATGACTATTTTCCGCTCGATCCGCGACTTGAGCGCTTCATGGAGGTCGCCGTCAAGCTTCATGGAATCGAGCGCTCCCAGCAGCGCCGTCTGGTGAGCGATCATCCCGCCTTCATCGATCCCGGGCGCTTGATGGGCAAACGACAGCGGCGCGGGAACAGAGAGGGCAAGAGGCGGCAGCGCAACCGTCTCGCGCTTGGGAGGGGGACTGCTTATCGACGGAAGAAAATCAATATCCGCGCGGTTGAATATTTCCTGAATCCCTTCCGGCGTCTCGACATCAAGGAGATACAGTCCGGGCGCGAGAATTTTCCGTATCAGGGAAGAGAGGTGCTCGTTGTTCTCGAAGAGCACCCGGCGGCTTTCGTCCACGCGCAGAATATAGCCGTGATAGAGGGACACCGAAGAATAATTCCGGAACCAATCCTGTATCGAAAAAATCACGTTCTGGGGAACCGTCTGCACCGAATGGTCCCGGAACACGGCGGCTATGCTTTCGGCCGTCGCGCCCTGATCGAAGGCCGCCGCGCAGGACTTGCGGGTAATCTCGAACTGGCCGGTAATCTGTATGTCGCGGACTTCCATGCTTACCGCAAGGGGTAAAAGGTCAGAAAGGGAAAAGCCGGGCATCAGGGTAACGGTAAGGGAAGGTGAGACAACGAGCTGTGCTTTCGCGGGCTCGCGGGCGGAAACCCCTACGGCCGCGGAATTCTGCACCCACAGTCCATCATGCTCGATCAAAAGGCCGAACGCAAACGCGATTCCCGCAAAATCCGTCCCGCCGCCCGGGTTGTTCGCGTCAACGGCTTCCTGCTCGCGGATAAGCGAGGCAAAGCGCCCATGGGGCCGGCCGGAAGGCGCGCGTCCCGACTTTTCTGAAAGAAGAAAAGCCAGCCGGGTCAGCGTTTCCCGCTTGTAGAGCGCCCCTGGTTCGAGAGCCGCGAAAAATTCCAGGAAAAGCTGGGCCCGCTGCTGAAGAGTGTCCCTCTGAAAGCGCCCGAGGGATGCGGCGACCAGATAAGCCACGCGCTCGGTCGCCGTGATGAGGGCAAAGGATTCCCACCGCACGGGATCGGGAACCAGGGCGCCCGAGAGCTTCACGAAAAGTCCGAGATTCTGAAACGCGGTCAGGAGCAGGGGAAAGCAGTCGGGATTCGCGTACAGCTGCGAAAAAATCAGTTCGAGCGAGGCAAGTGTTTTTTTTCTGAAAGAACCGTCATTCTTGACGGCCTCTCCCTCATGAAGGAAAAAACTGTACAGAGCCGCGAGGGAAAGATCATCGATTCTTAAATGCGCAAACAGGGGAGTCCCGTGATTTTCCGGAGGAACGAGAAGGCCTATTCCAAGCATCGGCAGCAGGGCGTCTTTGAGCAGGGGATTGATCGTATATTCCCGCCCTTCCAGATCGGTCTTCCGGTAAATGAGAAGCCGTTCCTCGAGATTCAGGATGCGTTCGTAGAGGACGGGAAAGGAATAGGAATCGGAAAAAAGCTTGATGATCTTCGGCTGCGTCGGGGACGGCAGCTCGTTGATCGCGGCAAGCATGAGTATGTCGATCTCGTCGAGGCAGAGAATGATCTTTTCCTGATTTTCCTTTTTGCGCAAAAAGCTGCTCAGCTCCTCGATAAGGCGCTGCTTGTTGAACGGTGTCTTGATCGCGCCGAGATACATACGCATCAGGTCAAAAAAATGCTGGTCGGACAGCCTTATCAGGGCTTCCCGCCAGGCGACAACATCTTCTGCTTTCAAATTATTACGCTCCCGGTTCCGCAGGCAGAAGCATCGCTGCCTATCGCTCCGGACGACATCAAGAGTCCCGAGTTTTCTTCCCAACGGATGATTATATATTCATAGCCCTGCTCGGCAAGGAACTTCTGCCGGTTAGCGGCGAATTCCTCCTCAACGGTTTGGCTGGTGACGATTGTGTAAAAGTGGGAATTTTTTTCCTTCGGGCGCAGTATGCGGCCCAGTCGCTGGGCTTCTTCCTGCCGGCTGCCGAAGGTGCCCGAAATCTGGATAGCCACCGAGGCGTCAGGAAGGTCGATCGCGAAATTGGCGACTTTCGACACGACTATCGTCTTCAGCTCTCCCGAACGGAAGGCGCCGTAAATGCGGTCCCTCTCGGGATTCGATGTCTTTCCCGTAATAATGGGGGCGTTGATATGGGCCGCGATTTCCTCGAGCTGATCGATATACTGCCCGATCACCAGGACCGAATCGTCCTTGTGCTTTTCGAGAAGGCAATTGATCACCTCGATCTTCGCGGGATTCTCGCTCGCGATGCGGTATTTCTGCCTCTGGTTCGCGACCGCGTATTCTATCTCGCGGTCGCTCGCGATCTCGACGCGTATCTCGGTGCAGATTGCCGTCGCTATCCAGCCCTGACCCTCAAGGTCCTTCCAGGGAATGTCATACCGCTTCGGGCCTACCAGGCTGAACACGTCGCCCTCGCAGCCGTCCTCGCGGACCAGCGTTGCGGTAAGGCCGAGCCGGCGGATTGTCTGAAGCTCCGCGGTCACGCGGAACACGGGAGCGGGGAGGAGATGCACTTCGTCATAAATGATGAGGCCCCAGGCGCGTTCACGGAAAAGGGTAAAGTGGGGAAACACCCCGTCTTTCGTCGACCGCCAGGTGAGTATCTGGTAGGTCGCGACGGTGATGGGTTTGACTTTCTTGCAGTCCCCGGTATATTCCCCGATATCATCGGGATTCACGTCAGTCTTGTCGATAAGCTCGTTGATCCACTGATGCACGGCGGCCACGTTCGTGGTGAGGATGAGAGTGTTCGTCTTCAGCATGGACATGACCTGCATGCCCACAATCGTCTTGCCCGCGCCGCAGGGAAGCACGATGGTGCCGAATCCGGTTCCCGGTCCCCTGTCCCCGACCAGAGCGCTGGCTGCCTTGATCTGGTAGTCGCGTATAACCAAGGGGGCGCCCGTTCTTGAATTGGGGAGCAGATTTATCTCGAACGGATCCCCGTCGCGCAGAGGGGCCTCGTCCTTGACGGGCCAGCCGAGCTTGAGGAGCTCCTGCTTGACGGTGCCCCGGTTAAGAAGGCCCAGACGAAAACGGAGGTCGTCTCCCTCCTCGGGGACAAGATATTTGGCCATTATCTTGGAAGCGGACAGTTCCCGGAAAATCATCTTCGAGTCGGTAAGCAGAAAAAGAAAATCATCGTTGTCCGGAATCATGCGGATTTTTCCGAATCGTCCCATCGTCTCGATGATCCAGGTATTTACCGATGAGGGAAGGGGAAAACGCGACAGGCCATTCAGGGTTTCGGTAATCTGCGAGGGTATAAAGCCGGCGCTCGAGGCATTCCAAAGGGAAAGAGGCGTAATGCGGTAAGTATGCAGGTGCTCGGGGGATTTCTCGAGCTCCGCAAACGGAATCAGGGCAGAACGCGCCTCTTCCGCGCGCGCGGTGTGCACGTCGAGAAGAATGGAGCGGTCGCCCTGGATAATTAATGGATTTGAGGGGTCATTTGGCATAACATACGATTATAGCCGTTTAGTCGTTTTCTGAACACCCTTTATTGATACATAATGAGGTAAGGTCTCGGATTAAGCTGAAAGACGTCGGCGGGAGACATAATGGGCACGTCATATCCCGCCCCTTCAATGGTCGGCTTGGTAAAAAGCTTGAAGGACTTGAGCGGAATGTTCGTGGCCGCGGCATTCAGGGCATAGGTGCTCTTCTTGAGCGTGGGGGAACCGAAGCCGTCGGCGCAATGGATAAGCTGGACCAGCTCATAGTCGCTACGCACCTTTTCGCGGTTAGAGATCATCTTCGGCTTGAACTGATGGACCACGAGCATGCGCCTTCCGGGAAGGGAATGCTCCATCATGTAGTCCTGCATCATTTTCTGCGCGCCGTTGAGTTCCTCCGCGGTGATATACCCGATTTCCTCCATGGGTTTCGTCGTCCTCCATTCAGGATCGAGGGCCAGCTGCACGTTGGGATATTTCAGGTAGGGAAGGAGCCTTTTCATCGCGGATTCCACGGAGTACTTGCCGATCTGGTGGTCGAGGAATACGTACCAGCCGTGTACGCGCGCGAATTCGATATATTTCATTATTGTCGCGTCCGAAAGAATGCCGATCTCGCCTTCGGGCCAGCATGTCCCGAATATTATATAAAAGGCGGGAATAATGCCGCGCGCTCCGTTGGCGTCGTCATAGAGCTTGATATAGTCGTTCATGATGGGTTCCAGGTCTTCTATGGAATACTGACCGAGAACGCCCATATTTTTCGCTCCCGGCTTGCCGTACAGCGCGAATACATCATTATTCAAAAATACCGACTGAAGGCGGTAGGAATTTCTGTTTCTGTCGAGCATCTCTTCCCAGGTAGGAACACTCGCAACGGTATCGGGGTCGGTCTGCGAAAGGTCAACCGCGCCGGCCTGCGTAAGGGCGAACGGAAAAAGAGGATTGAAACGGGAAGAAGGTGCGGGTTTATTGATCTGATCTACAAAGGACACACTGTTTTGGGAATTGACCAAGGGCGTGATTGATAAAAAAAACACCGCTATCCAGAGGCGAAGGGGTGTTGCGCTATTTTTCATACGGACTCCTAATCTGTTTATCGGACGGAAGATGATTGGACTGTAGGAGTGATTATGCGTATTACGAGATCGAGCCGCCATGCAGGGTCGTCGGTCCGGATTACCAGCAGGTCACCGGTCAGTTTTCCTGTCAGCGGGGTTTTACGCGCAAGCTGATACATATACGAATACTCATTCAGATAATCCTGGCTCACGTCGGCATATACCTGATACGAGAGCGCTCCGGATTTTCGGCAAAAAAGGTAAAAGGTCTCGGTTCTTGCGGTATTTGACGCCGTGTAGTTCCGGTTTCCGGTCAGGAGAAAAGAACTGTCTTTCGCGAGCGAGGAAGAAATAATCTCTGTTGCAGGCGTTACGATATTATTTCCGTTTACGCTGAAGCGTACAATCTGTGCGCCGCTTTTTATCGCGGATGCCGCCGCTGCCTTCGAGGCCGCCGCTTTGCCGTCCTTTGCCTGGGCATCCAGCTGCGCCTGCTGCTTTTCAAGCAGTGCGAGAATCTTTTGGAGGTTCGCCGCAGCAGCCCCGTCTGTCGCGGCGGTCGCGCCTCCCGAAGCTCCCAATGCGCCCGTTCCGCCGCCGAGAAGAGTCGAAAGGGCGTCCAGACCTTCCGTATTGTCCCCGGAGCCCCCGAGGGCATTCAGCAGGGACACGGGGCTGGTTAAATCCGAAAGGGAAGCAGGCAGAGAGCTCGTCGTTGTTTTGGCCGGAGTGGCGGCTGCGGCGGCGGGCTTCAAGGTAGAGGTGACGACCGGCGGCGTCACGGTCAGCGGCGACGCCATGACGGGAGGGCTTACCGTCGGGGGAGTAATCGGGTTGGGGGGAAGATACCCCGTCTGCGCGGAAAGTGCGGAAAAGGGGAAAAGACTGAGAAAAAAAACCAAAGTTGATGCAGATTTCAGTGAATGCATATTTCCCCATCCTCTATAAATTCGATAAACTCTGCTCTACCTGGTCCAGCCGGCTCTTGAGCATGACTATCGTTTTCTCGAGCCGTTTTTTTTCTTTCTCAAGCCGCTCTTTCGGATCCTCGTCCCCCTGATCGGAAGAGAGGTTCACCTTAACCGCGTCGGGGCTCCGGTGGGCGCTGAAGAGCTTTTCGGCCGCATTCCTTTTTTCAGGAGTTGCCTGTGCGGCGACTATCTTCATGGTCTCATACCCGAAAGCCGGATTGATATCGAGGGAGCTGACCCGGACCGCCGTCCTTGCGGCGCTCCGCGGAAGGCACAGCACGCGGTCTATATAATCCTCATAGCGGACACCCGCGTCCTTGCAGAGACCCTGGGCTTTGGCCAGCAGGGTCCCGAGCTCCTTCATCAGCTTTCCATTTTCCGCCAGATATTTTTTCCGTATCTCCTCGGTAAGAGCCGCGAGTTCCGCGGACTTTTCCACGCCGATCCGGTACACGCCCGCTTTTTCGGCTTTTTCAAGAAGAGCGTGGAACCGCCCCCAATAAGCCGTTGTATGCGACCGGGCAGAACGAAGAATGCCCTCGCTCTCGCAGTGAAGATGATGGGCATATTCATGGATCGCGGTATACACAAGCTGGTTGTCATCATCAAAATTCTTGTTGTGCAGGAGAATTTCCCGGGTGTCCGGCTTGTAGAGCCCGTTCACCTTTTTGCTTTTTTTACCGGTCATGGTCACGGTAAAGTCCAGATTGCTGTTTTCCAGCTTTAAAAGCATCGCCTTGATCATGTCCTGGTTCATTCCATTCCTTCCATATAACCTGTTTTGGCAAGCGTAAGGGCTACGGCGACCGTTGCTGCCGTTTCCGTGCGGAGAATCCGCGCTCCCATCGAGCACACCATAAATCCGGCTTCCCGAAACTGCACTCTTTCCGATGCGGACCAGCCGCGCTCGCTTCCAATCGCCAGAACCAGAGGGTGCCGTGCGGATATTGCGGCGAAAGGGGCGTTGAACAGGCTGCAGTCGGGATTGACCGTGTCAAGAAGCACGCATTGCGCACCCGAAGTGCAGATTCCTGCCGGAGACGCGCCTGCGGAGGCGGTCACGGTCGTGATGACATCAGTGACCGAGTCGAACATCTCGAGGGCGGGAATCGCGGTCCCGCCAGCCTGGGTGCATCCCTCAATCAGGCTTTCATAGGCCGCGCCCCGGTCAACCAGGGTCGATTCGCGGTAGGATTTTTCCCCGAGGTCCGTTCCGGTAAGGTATACGGCCGCAACACCCAGGCTCGAAATTTCGCGTAAAAGCCTTTTAAGCTGGATGGGGCGGGGAAAACCGATAATGACATACACGGGATACAGGGGCCGCATCGGAAGCTCGCTGTGAAAATCAAAAGCCAGTCCCTCGTCGTCAAAACGGGTGATTGTAGCCCTTCCCTCGCAGCCGTTGATAATACCCGCCGAAAAGGTGTCGCCGAGTTTTTTTTTCAAGATTTTTTTAATATGCTGATAGCGGCTGTCATTCCGCGGGAAATAAAGCTCGTCGCCGAACAGAATAATATTCATGATGCTGAGCAGTATACCAAAGAGATTTGACTTTTCATACCGGCAAGGGTACATTTTAGATATGAACAAACCACACACGATTGAACAGTCGGCATTTACCGTCGTAACCGAAGTATTGGGCATAAAAGCCGGTGAACAGTTTCTTATTATCACCAATCCCGGCGGAGACGCAGCGGAAGTAAGCAAGGCTCTCTATGACGCGGCGCTCAAAGTCGGAGCGGAAGCGACCATCGTCATGCAGAGCGTAAAAACGCAGCTGGATTTTGCGAACCGGGCGGCCCTTGCCGCCTTCGGGTCTCAGCCGGACGTATGCGCCTCGATCTCCGAGAACAAGATGGGAAAAGACATCCAGGCCATCACCAATCCCTACGTCGGCTCCGACGGAAAAAAAATAGACCATATATTCCACTACCAGATGGACGAACTGAAAACACTCCGCTCGATATGGACCCCGGGAATCACCGTGGACATGTTCAGGAGAACGGCGAACATCGATTATAAGCTCCTGCAGCGAAGATGCGAAGCCATCATGAAAGCGATGACCGGAGCCGTATCAATCAGGGTAACGGCACCGGGAGGCACGGACATTACGGTTCCCGTGACCGGACGCAAACCGATGAGCGATGACGGCGATTTTACCAAGGGCGGAACAGGCGGGAACATTCCGGCGGGAGAAGTGTACATCAGCCCGCTTCCCGGCAAAAGCGAAGGATTGATCGTCTTTGACGGTTCCATCAGCCTGAACGGCAGCGACATGATCACCGAAACGCCGGTACGGGTTGTCTATCAGAAAGGCTTTATCACTGAAATAACGGGAGGACGGGAGGCGGACCTGCTCCGGGAGTCAATCGAGGAAGGGGAGAAAAAAGCATACCTGTTCGAGGAAGAAGGGAAGCTCGAAAAAGGCGAAGGCGCCTTTTATGCGAAAAACGCGCGGGGTCTCGGCGAGCTCGGTATCGGGCTCAATCCCGCCGCGGAAATACGGGGCAGCATGCTGGAAGACGAAAAGGCCTTTCATACCTGCCATTTCGCGATCGGGAAGAACTACGACAACGACGCGAATGCCATGATCCACCTCGACTGTCTGGTAAAAAATCCGACTATCATAATCAATTATCCCGACGACACGAATACGGTGATCGAGCAGAACGGTCTCCTCGTATCGCCCTTCGCGGACATTACCTGAGAATCAAAAGCACTTCCAGCCCTTGCGGTCAATTCCCTCGACCCATTTCGCCGCCCACTTTTTGGCGGCCTGAAGATCGTGGTCGAGGTAGTTGCCGCACATCGCCGGATCCACCCCGGGAACAGCCTCGTCATCCTTCCATGAGGCGACTTTGACAAGAACATTCCTCATTTTTCCCGCGATAAATTCCTCAGAGGGCTCGCCGAACACCACAAGATAAAACCCCGTCCGGCATCCCATCGGGGACAGATCAATGACGCAGTCAAGCTCATCGCGGATATATTCGGCAATCAGGTGCTCAAGGGTGTGTACTCCGCCGATGGGCAGGAACTCGACATTCGGCTGGCTGAACCTGATATCAAATTTCGAGACCGTGTCGCCCTTGGGCCCGGTTTTTTTTCCCGCAAGACGCACGTAGGGCGCCTTAACTTTCGTATGATCCAGGCTGAAACTTTCTACATTGCGCGATTCTTTCATGGTTATTCCTTTGTGCCGGCCGAACAGGCGGCGACCATTTCCATTACGACGAGGGCGCTGGCCTGCGATGCCTTTTTGGAAAACTCCTCATACGACATGCCCGCGTCCTTTCCCGCAAGGTCGGATATACTGCGGAGGATCACGAAGGGAACGGAATTCGCCGCGCATACCTGGGCGATTGCGCCGCCCTCCATCTCCACGCAGGCAGGCTGAAAAAGAGACACTATCCTGCTGCGCCGCTCTTCGTCCATGATGAACGCGTCCCCGGAGGCGATGCGGCCCTCGATCATTTTTCCCGATGCGCCGGCAGGGCCCGAAGGACGGGAGGCGCCGTGAGCCCTATCCCAGGAAGCAAGCGCGATTTTCCGCAATGAAGCGTCAGCGGCGAAAAAAGGCGAGTCCGTGCCGGGAACCTGGCCGGGTTTATAGCCGAATAAAGTAGTATCAAAATCATGCTGGACCGCGTCGGTAGAAACGACCATGTCGAGCACCGAAAGGGATGGATCAAGGCCGCCGGCGGAACCGGTGTTGATGACCGAGTCTGCCGAAAATTCCGAAATGAGAATCTGCGCGCAGAGGGCAGCGTTAACCTTGCCGATGCCGCAGCAGACGATGACAACCCCGCAGCCTTTCAGGAATCCTTCGTGAAATTCCAGGCTGGCCCGTTTGGTCACCCGGACATTTCTGTTTGAAAGAGCGAGCTCCGCGAACAATAATTCCACTTCCTGTTTTTCCGCCCCGATTATTCCGATTTTCATATTGCGCCCCCGTTTGCCTGACTCTCTGCATCTTTGATATGCTGCGCGACCGAAGCCATTATTTTTTCGAATGATTCATGGACCAAAGGATAGAGCGCATCAATTTGTTCCGTCTTCCCGGCCAGAATTGCCTCTTCCAGCTCGCGGGAGCGCGCGGATATTTCGACGCCCCCGATATTGGCGGTAGTACTGATAAGCGAGTGTACGGCGACGCGGAATTGGCTCGGAATGCCGCTGCGCCGGCCTGTCCCGAGCGCTTCCAGCAATTTCGGCGCGGTACGATTGAACACCTTCAGTATTGTTTCCAGATTTTTTTCTGTTCCGGTAAAGCTGATTCCGCTTTTCTTGTCCAGTCCCTCGATCCATTCCCCGGGTTCCTCGGAAGGCTCCGTAACGGCGGGGCGCAGGTCCTCGGGAGCAGGAGTAACCGACAATGATTTCTTTTTTTCCGAAGGCAGCCATTTTTTGAGGCAGGCGACGAAAGCGTTGAATTCAATGGGTTTGTATAAAGTATCGTTCATCCCGGCAGACCGGTACAAGTCGGTGTACGAAACGCCGGAATTCGCCGTGAGCACTATAATCGGGACAGCTTCATACCCCTTGATTTTCCGTATTCGTCCCGCGGCTTCGAGCCCGTCAAGGCCCGGCATCATATGATCCATGAGGATAAGGTCATATTTGGTTTGACCGGCCTTGCGTATGGCCTCTTCGCCGCTTTCCGCCTCTTCAACCCTGATATCCAGAATCTGCAGAAAGCCCTCGGCTACCTTCCGGTTGACGGCGCTGTCATCAACCACGAGCACGCAGACATTCGTCGTGCGGAAGTAGGAGGGATCGAGACCGAAAGTATTGACCAGGGGCAGGCTGACGCTGAAGTCGATGTTCTCGCCGTGGAGAAAGCGCGCAAAGGACGAAATCACCAGGGGTTTGAAAATAAAATCGATAGCAGGGTCTTTCCCCTTTCCGATAAAATCCGTCATCGACAGAAGGGCAAGCCACTTTACGGTCCCGTGAGTTTTTACCGCCTGGAGGGCGGATTCGTAGCCGGTCTTATACTCGAAAACAACATGGGTATAATTGAAACGGTCCGGCGCGAGGCGCGAGGAAAAATCCTCGAATTGGGTGCAGAAATCGGCGTGAACGCCGGCCTTTTCGGTCATCTTCCGAATGGATGCGAGGGCAGCCTTATCCGTTTCGTATACGAGAACAGACACCGTACCGGTGTGTATAAATGCCGCAAGGGGATTGAAGGGCAGGGAAACCCGCTGATGTATTTCGGCTGAAAATACCGAACCGACGCCTTCGTCGCTCTCAAGGGTCATAATGCCGTTCATGAGGGATACCAAGCCCCTGCATATGGACAGCCCCAAGCCGGAGCCCTCGACCGGGCCGTTATCCTTGTTTTCAATACGGGCGAAACGCTCAAAAAGTTCGGCCTGCTTGTTCTTCGGAATACCGATGCCGGTATCCCTTATACGGAAAATCAAACGCACCGTTTTTTCGTCACCGTTCCGGTCAGCCGAGACAGACAGATTAACCTCTCCCTGATTCGTAAATTTGACCGCGTTGTTTAATAGATTGATCAGAATCTGTTTAACCCGGATCTCGTCCCCGATAAGCACCGACGGAATAGAGGGATCGAGATCGACCGTGAAGGAAAGTTCCTTTTCGGCAACCTTCAATGTGACAAGGTTGATTACATCCTGTAAAAGCGAATTCATGTCATACGGCAGCGCGGCCAGCTCCATCTTCCGGTCCTCGATGCGGGAAAAATCAAGAATATCATTGATGATCGACAGCAGCATCGTGGCGGATGAGCGTATATGCGAAACATAATTTTTTTGGATGGAGGAAAGGGG
>JAYVSC010000171.1:0-14598 GCA_043775705.1 Spirochaetales bacterium
CGGCGATCCCGGGTTGCAGTGACATACTGGCATCGTCATTCCGGGACACGCGTCTTCGCGTGGACTCGGAATCCAGAAGTTATGCGAGCGAGATTCCGGGTTCGCCTCCATCTGGCCGCGCTTTGCGCGGACCCGTTGGCGCGCCCCGAAATGACAGCAGCCCTGATTTTTTGCTTCTTCAGGTCCCTTCGTCTATCGGTTAGGACAAAAGATTCTCAATCTTTAAAGACGGGTTCGACTCCCGTAGGGACCGGAAAAAAAGACTGCTGATTAAACAGGCAGTCTTTTTTATTTTGCCCGTCAGGTGTTTGCCCGCGTTGCCTGCCTTTTGACCGCTGAATTACCATAAATGCCGGTAGTGTATTTTTTGATGTATCTATGATATTATCTTTGTGATGAACCCAAAACCAAACACTTTCGAGCGTCTTGTTGTTACCCTGGAGTCAGAACAGCGCCAGAATATGCTCCGGCAGCTGGCCAATATTACCGAACTTCAGGAAGAAGATTCAGAAACATACCTGAAAGGCGACAGCCCGGAATCTGCGGAGAATTTCGCACCAAACACACAATTCCTTGAAGAACCTCTTTTTATCCGCCTATGGTTTACGATTATTGCATTTTTCACCTCAAACTCCCCGACGCGCCTTCATTCCGAATATCTGGTTTCCAAGCTGGGAAAAAAGCTCGATGTCATGTACGGACCCTATATTGATATCCGTCAGGGCTGCTACACCGACGATTTTTACCAGGAATTGCTGAAATTGAAGCAATCTCAGGGGTTCCTTTCAGCCCTCTTATCTTCCTACGAAACGGACAAGAGCGGTTTTATCATTATTTTGGGTTCCCTGATGCTGAAGAAAACCAGTGATGCGATACAGAAAACAACGGATCCCTTCTCCGTTCCGATAGACCAAGAATTAAAAAAAGATGTGAGGCTTTCATTTATCCGCGAACTCGACGCGATTTTTCTTTCCATTTCAGAATCGGAACGATATCAAATGTTTCAGGCAATGCAGGCCCTGGAATGGCTCCGGAATTTCTGCGCGATACCCTTCGAACGCATGCTGTTCCGCTTTAATTCGGTTCAGGGCATCAAGCAGATTTGTCTGTTGAATTCGGTAGAGGAAGAAATCAAGTTTTTGGTTAACCTCCTTTGCAGCGCCAAAAAAATCCCTGTTTTACTGCTTGAGGCTCTTTTTATCTTCAATGAGAAAGATGCCATCGACGAAGAGAAATTTGACTTCGAGAGCGAATGCTCCGCTTTTGTGGCAAAGGCCGCCGCGCATCTTTCGGGCATAAGACAGTTCAAGATGGCGTTTTCCCTGACCGATTTTGTGCGATACACCGTTCGGGACGTAACCTGGAAGCCCGAATTGATCGATGGAGCCGAAGACTGGTTTATTTTGTTCAAAAATGCCTGGAAAAAACGGTTTGACAATAAATGGACTTCCTGGAACAGACTTCACCGGAAAGCCATGCTTGAAAAGAGTATTTGTCTTTTTCTTGACAAGGAAGAACTTCCCGCCCTGGTGTATCATCCCTGGGAAGGTTTATGGCTGCCCCTCTTTTTACATCGGGAACTATCCCTGTGCTTTTTGAAGGGTATGTTCAATTTTATCTATGGGCCGGAGCTCATGAAACCGATGAAAATCTTGCTGATAAACGGCGACTTTTACCGCAGGGAAAATTTAATAGAATACACTGACGCTTTCAGCACGCTCGACCATCTTCAGCAGCAGATAGAGATATTCGAAAACCGTCTGTCTTCCAAGGGTGACATCGGCGAGGGTTTTTTCCTGATAAGCAAGGACGGAGTGGCGACCATCAAGGGTAAGGCCCGGCTTGAAAATCTGATGCTGACGACCGAATCGGACGCAGAGCATATTATCAGCCGTGCCAAAGCCGCGTTCCGCAGCATCGATGCCATTCTCGGCGGCGTCCTCGGCGTCGTGCGCGGCGGACCTTATGAAACCCTCGTGAACATGGCCGCGATCCAGGGCAAGCAAAATGAAAACTACAGAAAAGAGCTTGATAATGTCCGCCAGATTATCCGGAACGCGACTGAAATCCTTTCAGATGCCGAAGTCATCGAGAAGGAAGCGACATGAACCCTGTCCGCTATTTTTCTTTCTCGGAGACATCCGGCGCCAGGGGGGCTTCAGACCCTAACGGATCTGCGCCGGTTTGCGGGATAACTACTGCCTTGGCCGGGCCGATGAAAGCGTTACAGGACGAGGAGAACCGGCAGCGGGTGTTCCGCATGCTCGGCATATCGTCGGATTTGGTCGTTTCAGTGCGCCAAAGTCATTCGCGCATCGTACGGGTCGCGACATCGGCGGCCGCCTTCATCGACTTTCCCGAGGGCGACGGCATCCTGACCCGCAGCAGGGATCTTCTTCCCTGCGTTACGGTCGCTGACTGTATGCCTGTCTATCTTTTTGATCCGGTCAGCCGCTGTTTCGGGGTCCTTCATTCGGGCTGGAAGGGCACCGGGATTATCCGCAGTGCAATCGAGCTCGCTTCCGACGAATGGAACGCAAAACCGTCCGATTTCAGGGTGATTCTCGGTCCCCATATCCGTTCCTGTTGCTATACCGTCGATGCCGACCGTGCCGATTATTTCAAGAAGGCATTCGGCCCTTCCTGCGTTACCCTTGATCCCGTTCGTGCTGCTACCGGCGATAAATGGCCCTGGCGCCTGTCCCTTGCCGAGGCGAACCGGACGCTCTGCCTTTCTCTCGGGGTTCTTGAGCCGAATATCCTCGATACGAATGAATGCACTTCCTGCAATACCGAATTCGGGTCCTGCAGGCGTGAGGGGAGCGGCGGGTTTACCCATATGGCCGCCTTTATAAGCTGGCATTGAAAAGGCCCTTGTTTTTCTGTACTATGATGTCGACGGCATAGGAGAACACAAGTATGGCAGAAATCCGGGATGAATGGCGCTCTTTGGTGGCGGCAGCCTTAAACACAATCAAAAACAACAAAATGAGCGAACTCGCTGATATAGCGGTCGAGTCGGTCTCCGTCGAAACCCCGCCCGACCCGGCGATGGGGGATATCGGTTATCCAATGTTCGCCTTTGCCAAAATGCTCCGCATGGGCCCGCCTGTTATCGCCGCCGAAGTTGTCCGGCTTCTTCAATCAAATCCCGATACCGCTTCCCTTGGCCGTGCGGTACAGGAAGGCCCCTACGTGAATGTATTTCTGGCCAAAGGCAATGTCGCGGGACAGATACTGAACGAAATAATCGAAGCCGACGATCAGTTCGGCCGGCCCGGTACGTGTAATGCGAAGCGTATAATGGTTGAATTCTCCAGTCCCAATACCAATAAACCCCTCCATCTCGGTCACCTCCGGAACAACGCGCTCGGGGAGAGCGTCTCGCGTATCCTGAAATTCTGCGGCGCCGAAGTATTCAAGGTAAACATCATCAATAACCGGGGCGTGCATATCTGCAAGTCGATGATAGGCTACCAGAAATTCGGGAAGGGGATGACGCCCGAAGAGGAAGGGATGAAGAGCGACAGCTTTGTCGGCGACATGTACATCAAATTCAACAACTACAGCAAGGAAAATCCCGAGAAAGCCGAAGCGGAGGCGCAGGCGATGCTTCTTGCCTGGGAAGCGGGCGATCCCGAAGTGCTTGCCCTCTGGAAGCAGATGAACCTCTGGGCGATCAAGGGTATCCTGCAAACCTATGCGCGCACCGGCATTTCGTTCGACAAGCTCTACTATGAAAGCGAAACCTACATGAAGGGCCGGGACGAAATCCTCGCCGGCCTTGAAAAGGGTATTTTCTACCGCGAGGAAGACGGCTCGGTATGGGTCGACCTTGCGCCCATCAATCTTGATAAAAAGGTTCTGCTCCGCAAGGACGGAACCGCCCTCTATATGACCCAGGATATCGGAACCGCCATTTACCGGCACGATGACTGGCCCTTTGACCAGCTCGTGTTCGTGGTCGGAAGCGAGCAGCAGTATCATTTCAGGGTGCTGTTTTACGTGCTCCGGCAGCTCGGCTATGACTGGGCCGCGAGCATGTATCATTTATCATACGGTATGGTCAATCTTCCCGAGGGCAAGATGAAAAGCCGCGAGGGCACCGTAGTGGACGCCGATGACCTCATCAATACGCTCCGGGACGGAGCTCTTGAGGAAATTGCGTCGAAGGGCCGCGAAGAGGAAGTGGGGGATGCGTCGGTAGTGGCCGAAAAGATCGCTCTGGGCGCGCTTCATTATTACCTGCTCCAGACTACCCCGACGAAGGATATGCTGTTTAATCCCAAAGAATCCCTGTCGTTCACCGGGAATACCGGTCCGTATCTTCAATATATGGGCGCGCGCATTTCGTCGATTTTACGGAAGGTTGAATCGGATTCCGCGCTTTTCGCCGGCGCGTCGGTCAAACCGGAACTGCTCGTGCACGACGCCGAATGGGAGCTTTTAAAGACCCTTTCCGAATTTCCGAAACAGGCTGCCCGTGCGGCCGAGAACCGGGACCCGAGCGCCATCACAACCTATCTCTACGAGGTGTCAAAGGGCTTCAGCCGTTTCTATCACGATTGCCCGATACTATCAGCATCGCCCGACCTCGGACGCACCAGGCTCGAACTGGTGCGCGCGGTGCTCATTGTCCAGAAGAGCGCGATGGATCTGGTTTTGGTTCCGTTTTTGGAATCGATGTAGGCTCTGCCGGGCCGCTGCGGACGAATTTCCGCATTTTCATTGATGATCCGTGAATCCATAAATTCAATATAAATTAAATTTTCCGTCCTGTCAGCTCGCTTCTGTGACCTCGGTCACGGTTATTTGGTTGTTTTCCATGTAGTATTCATTTCGAAAGCGGGGTATTTACAATGAATCAATTTTCGAATAATCAAGTCGTCTTCAGTGTGCTTGCGGTTATTGTGGTCGTTTTCCTCATTTTAAGGAATCAATTGGGTAAAATGAAGGTGCGAAAAGCCCTGGAAGGGGACGTTTTGGTGATAGACGTACGCAGTCCCTCCGAATATGCGCTCGGCCATTATAAGGATGCGGTCAATATTCCCCATGACCAGATTGCAGGAAAGCTCAATAAAATAGGCGCACTTGACAGAAAAATCGTTGTGTACTGCGCTTCCGGTGCCCGCAGCGCCGCTGTAGAGCAAACCCTCCACTCCAAAGGCTATATCCACGTAACAAATGCCGGTTCATACTCACGGATGCCCTGACCTCCGACAGGTTTCGGCGGGTTGGCTCTTTCCCCTATTGACGCACGCTTGCTTTTCAGGGTATATATGTTGCTACATGTTGTAATGTGCCTTCGGTGTAAACCCGTAACTATGCCGGAGTAACGATTATATTTTAATTTTTAGAGGTTAAAGATGTACGCACTTGTTGAGTATAAGGGAAAACAGTACAAAGCCGAGAAAGGCGCCCAGATTCAGGTTGATTTGATCGATGCCGAAAAAGGCAGCAAAATTGATATTGAAACCGTCGTAATGGTCAGCAATGACGGCAAGACATCCATCGGTGCCCCCTACGTGAAGGGAGCCAAGGTACAGGTTGTCGTCGGCGACAGTTTCCGGGACAAAAAGGTCATTGTATACAAGTACAAGCCGAAAAAGGATTATCACCGCACTATAGGACATCGCCAGAATTATACCTATGTAACCGTAGAGAATATCATCGGAGCATAAACAGTGATCACTGTTGTTGTAACCCGCGGCAGCCGTGGAAACCTGGTTTCCGCCTCGGCTTCGGGACACGCAGGGATGGGAAAACGCGGGACTGACATAGTCTGCTCCGCGGCCACCATTCTTCTGAGAACCACAATGACAGTGCTCGCCGGAAAGGCCGGGAAAAATTCCGGCTCTACTCCGGTTACCGAAGTAAAAACGGCTGGGCGCGGGGAGCTTGCCTTCCGCGTGACGGTTTTTGCGGAAGCCGATATACCGCTTCTGCAATATGCAGCCGATTTCCTGTTGGAGGGCTTGAGTTCTCTTGCAGGGGAATATCCTGAAGCCCTTGGATTAAAAGAATTGTTGGAGGAATGATATGGGACGCAGTAAAGGTGGCAGCGGTGCGAAAAACGGCCGCGATTCAAATCCGAAATATCTCGGAGTAAAAGTGTTTGGTGGCCAGGTTGTAACCTCCGGTTCAATCCTTGTTCGCCAGAGAGGAACAAAAATTCATCCGGGCAACAATGTCGGCTGCGGCAAGGATGATACCCTGTTTGCGACAATTGACGGCGTAGTTAAATATCACGAACGCAAGGGAAGAAATCTTGCCTCTGTCCTGCCTCAGCTGGTTGCAGAATCAGTCAAGGCGTAAGCAGACTCAGGGGAATCTTTTTTTGCTCTTTCTGGTCAAGACTCGCAAGATAAAACCGGCGCATCGACGCCGGTTTTTTGTTTTATGACTGTTGGAGTGTATAGTAATGGTAAAATTTGCAGACGAGGCACTTATCGAAGTGTCCTCCGGTAGGGGCGGGAACGGCTGTATTGCCTTCCGCAGGGAAAAGTATGTGCCTTTGGGCGGTCCCGCCGGCGGCGACGGCGGCAGGGGCGGGGATCTCATATTCGAAATCAGGCGAAATTTACGAACACTCGTTCATTTGAGATATAAACAGTCTTTCCGCGCGAAAACCGGCGGAGACGGCGAGGGAAAAAAACGTTTCGGAAAGGACGGAGAGGACTGTGTCGTCGCCCTTCCGCCCGGAACCATTATCCGCGACGCAGAAACCAACGAGGTAATCCGCGACTTCGGGCTTGAGTCCGAGGGCCGCTTTATCTTTCTCGTCGGCGGAAACGGCGGCTGGGGAAACGTTCACTTTAAAAGCTCGACAAACCAGGCGCCGCGCACCGCGCTGGAAGGCCAGCCCTCCCAGTCAAGGAAAATCCGGGTAGAACTGAATATTATCGCCGATATCGGCTTTGTCGGTTTCCCGAATGCGGGAAAATCCTCGCTGCTCGATCATTTTACCAACGCCCGGCCGAAAATCGCGCCCTATCCCTTTACGACCAAAATACCGAATCTCGGGGTTTTGCGCGTAGACGAGGAGCAGGACATCATACTTGCGGACATTCCCGGAATTATCGAAGGCGCATCGGAAGGTTTGGGTCTCGGTATCCGCTTTCTGAAGCATATTTCCCGATCGGCAGGACTCGCGTTCATTATTGACCTTTCAGAAGACAACTATCTGGATGCCTATGAACTCCTCAAGGTGGAGCTTGCCAATTTTTCTGAGGAACTGGTTACGAAAGACCGGGTTATTATCGCGAACAAGCTGGATCTTCCCGGAACGAAGGAACGGCTTGAGGAACTTCGCGCAAAATATCCCGATTCCGCGATTCTGGGGATTTCCATCTTTAACCGTTGGGGTCTCGAGGATGTACGTGATTCCTTTATCAATATGGTGAACGCCGCTGCGGAAGCGGAGATAAAGGCGGGCGAAAAAACGGAATCCGCCGCAACTGGCCGCTACGACGAGGAAACCGAAGAGGTTATCATGCCTGCGGCACCGGTACCCGAGAACTTCATGACGGCAGCCCTCGAAGATCCGGTTTATACCGAGGATGACGGCGGTTTCGGCGCGACAGTAAGCTTGAACCAGAAAAAACGGGGCAAGAAAAAGTGAGACTTGCGATACTCGGCGGCACCTTTAATCCGGTGCATATCGGGCATCTTTCTCTCTCTGAGGATGTGCACCGCACTCTTGGGTATGACAGGATTCTGCTGATACCTGCCCATATTCCGCCCCACAAGGTGATGGCGGAAGGCGCTTCGTCCGCGGATCGGCTTGAAATGCTCCGTATTGCCGCGGAGGGAATTTCCTATCTTGAAAGCGATGACTGCGAGCTTGTCCGCGGCGGGGTGTCATACACAATCGACACCATCGCCTATCTTGAGGAAAAATACGCACACTGCCTTGATGGCAAAATCGGCCTGATTATCGGGCAGGACCTTTGTCCCGGCTTTTCTTCCTGGAGGGAATCGTCCGTTATCGCGGAAAAAACTGATATCATTATCGCGAAGCGGCCCCTCGCGCCGATTCTTGACTTTATGTACCCTTTCACGCAGCTTGAAAATACGCTGCTTTCAATTTCGTCATCGGAGATTCGAAAAAACGCGGCTTCTCTCAAGAGCATCCGATATCTTGTTCCTGAGGGCGTATACCGGTATATTAAGGCACATCATCTATATGAATAGCGAAGAACTGAAAATGGTGACTGAAAAGATAAATCTGTACATTCTCGGGGTTCTTTCTCCTCCCCGTTATGCGCATTCCGTGCGGGTTGCAGTCCTTGCCCGCGAACTGTGTAAACGCTTTTCGGTCGATCCCTGCGCGGGATATCTTGCTGGCATAGCCCATGACATGTGCAAATCGGGCAAAGACCGATGGGTGCTTACGCTTGCCGGAAAAGATTCCGATCCTGTCACTGAAATCGAGCTGGAAAAGCCGGCGCTTCTCCATGGCCGGGCAGCCGCGGTTTTGCTCACTTCCGACTTTGCGGTTAATGATTTTTCTATTCTGGAAGCAATCCGGCACCATACTTTCGGCTCTCCGGGAATGGATGCACTCGGCAAGATACTTTTTGTCGCGGACAAGATAGAGCCCGGACGGACGGGGTTAAACGTGAATCTCCGGAAGAAAATCATGGAAGCCGGTCTTGATGCAATGACGCTGATGGTGCTTGAAGAAAACATCCGGTACCTTGAATCAAGGGAAAAGAAAGTCTCGGCGACTACCTATAAAATGATGGAAAGCCTGAAGTGGAGGGAAACAGCAAGATGAGGTCATTCAGAATAGACCGCAGTATCATTTTTCTTGTCGCAATCCTGTTCGTGTTGCTTGCCGCCGCGGGAATCCTTTTTTTCTCGATGCGGACTGATCCGGTCAAGGCGTCCCTCTCGGGCGACAACCTCTTGAAGGTGCTTGTGGTCCTTGAAGACAAGGGTAAACTGATCTCGACCAATATTGTGACGTATTATGCGCTCAGTAAGCGGGCCGCAATGTTTGATATTCCGGGCGAAACAGGGCTCATTTTGAAGAGTCTCGGCCGGGTTGACCGCATTGACGCGGTCTACACCGAAAAGGGCATTGCTGAATATAAAACCGAAATAGAGGGACTTACCGGGATTTCGGTTCCCTTTTATATCATTTTTTCCCTGGATCAGTTTGCGCGGCTGACGGATCTGCTTTCGGGAATCGGAGTCTTTATTCCTACTCCGGTGGACATCAAGGATAAAGACAGCCGCATCCTTCTGCCCTCGGGGGCCGTGACCCTGGACGGGGACAAGGTGCGTACATACGTAACCTATACTGATCCCCTTGATCAGGAAGGCGAGGCATCCAGCCGCAAGCAAAAGGTTTTCTTGGCTTTTTTTCGCGCCTTGAACGATAATTCGGGAACAATTTTCTCTTCCGGTTATTTTCCGACAGTGAAAACCTGCCTCCAGTCCAATGTTCCCGCGGACTATCTGAAGGTGCTGCTCGGCGAACTGTCCCGGATTGACGCGGAGCGGCTTGTCCCGCAGCGGGTAACCGGATCCCTCCGCGAGGTTGACGGCAAGCTGCTTCTGTTTCCGTTTTATGACGGTCAGCTCTTGAAGGATATTATACGCCAAACCCTGGCCGGTCTCGCTTCCGATAACAGTGAAGCCCAGGAACGTATTTACGCGATCGAGATACAGAACGGCACAAAAAGCCAGGGATTGGCACGACTGACTTCGGAACTCTACCAGAGTTTCGGCTATGACGTGATCCGTATTGGCAACTCCGACGCCGCGGGGTATGATAAGACAGTAGTCATCGACCGTATCGGGAATCCCGAGGTGGCTTTAACCCTTGCGCAAGTAATCCAGTGCAAGAATATACAGACTGCCAGCGTCGATACCGTTGACGACGGGAATTACGGTACCGAGGCGGTAGTGGATTTTACGATCATTCTCGGAAAGGATTTTGACGGACGATATGTACGATAGGAGAAATATGGAAACGAAAATGAAGAGGCGGGATGCCGCTATAGCCCTCGGCCAAGTGCTCATTGACCACAAGGGCGAGAAGGTAATGGTCCTTGATGTAAGCGGAAGCAATACCTGGGCTGATTATTTTATTATTGCGACGGTTACCAGCTCAGCTCATTCCCGGGGACTGCAAAAACACGTTTTTGAGTCGCTCAAGGAGCTGTCACTCGAAATACGCCCGACAAAACGAAAAATGCCCGACGGGGATGAATGGATGCTTATAGATCTCGGGGATGTGGTGGTGCACTTGATGACGGAAACGGCACGCGGGTTTTATGATCTGGAAAAATTATGGTTTAATGCAAAGGAATTGCTGACAGGCAATTGACTGGTTTATAAACATAAAACGCCTGTTCTGCACGCAGAGAACAGGCGTTTTATGCACTCAGGAGGCGATCACTCGTCGAAGTCGTCGTACTCGAGGTCGTCATCTTCGAAATTGAAGTCATCTTCCTCGGTGGCCGAGTCTTCTTCCTCAAAATCATCAAAATCGTCCTCGCCTTCGCGTTCGTCATCGAAGTCCTGATCGTCTTCGAATTCGTCGAACTCATCACCCGATTCTTCATCGAAGTCATCATCTTCATAGTCATCGTATGCATCTTCAAATACATACTTTTCACGTAATGAATCTTTGTCCACATCAATGTTGGTCAACATTCGCTTTTTTCCATCCGTTTCCCTGTTTAGGGGCCGTATCTAATAAAAATTGTCGGTGAACCTCAGTACTGATCTGGTTCCCTTGAAACATAATTGAGACTGTTTGTTTCTGTCAACCATCTTGGCTCTTTTTTTTCATTTTTGTTTCAAGCATGACTTAAAACCAGGTTTTGACCGGAAAATGCTTTGACAAAGTCGTGTTTTTTAGTATAATGCCCACCTAAGATCATGATAGACAGTATATGTATTTCAGCGCCCTGTAAATTAAATCTTCATCTGCGGGTGCTTGCGCGACGGACAGACGGTTATCATGATATCGAAAGCGTGTTTCAGCTCATTTCCCTCGCTGATGAGCTTACTGTTTCGATTTCCGGCGATTCTCCCGTGTGCTCGGTAGTGTCCCCTTTTATGGTACTGCCCTCTGTTAATACCATTACCGCTGCCGTGGATACATTTCGTTCGGCTACCGGTATCGCTGCCGGGATTACTGTGCAAATTGCCAAACGGGTGCCCTCGGGCGCAGGTCTTGGCGGCGGATCTTCGGACGCAGCTGCAGTGCTGAAGGCGCTCGACCGGATGTTTTGCACCCGATTGACGCCGGCCCTCATGGCAGACATGGCATCCAGAATCGGGAGCGACGTGCCTTTTTTTCTGTCCGGCCGGGCCGCAGTAGTTGAAGGCCGCGGCGAGAAAATATCGCCTTTCCTTTCCCGTTCGGACCTGTTCGGCGTGCTTGTCTGGCCCGATGTGCACAGTTCCACCGCGGAGGGTTACCGGCTTGTCGATGCCGCCCATGCAGAGGGGAGAAAGGACCCGATTCAATGGCCGCATGTATCGGATCTCGCGGCAATGTACCGGATGCCGGTTTCCGGATGGACGTTCGGCAACAGTTTTACTGCGCCTCTCGAGGCGGTGTACCCGCAGATTAAAGAGGCTAAAATGGCCCTTGCAGCCTGCGGCGCCCTGTTTTATGAAATGAGCGGTTCCGGCTCAACCGTTTTCGGCCTGTTTGAGGACGAAAAAGCGGCGGAAACCGCGCAGATAATGCTTTCCTCACGCTGGAAACAGTGTGTAAAATTTCTTTTGCTTGCGTCCTGACCAATGCAGTAGTACAATGAACCTTAGGTATTTTTTGCCTGGTGTTTCTACTGCAAAGGAGAAAAAAGTATGGAAATTACAGACATCCGTATCAGGAAGGTAACAACGGAAGGCAAGCTTAAGGCATACGTGACTGTAACATTTGACGACTGCTTTGTGATTCATAACGTGAAGATCATAGAAGGCAAGACCGGGATGTTTATCGCTATGCCCAGCCGGAAGATTCGTACCGGTGAATATAAGGATGTTGCTCATCCTATCTGTCCTGATTTTCGAACCCGGCTTCAGGACAGGGTGTTGAACGAATTCGAAACTGGTGTTATTGAAGAAACAGTAGCTGCCGATCCGGCTGACCTATAGATTCAGGGGTAATAAACCTTCCCCGATTATATGTCCCGGAAATGTGGTTTTATTGATCATGTTTTTTGGGACGTCGGCAAGTGGTAAGCCAACGGGTTTTGATCCCGTCATTCCGCAGGTTCGAATCCTGCCGTCCCAGCTATCAGGCTTGTAATCAATCAGGATTATTTGTCGATGCCGGATTGGTCATACGTCCAATACCGGGTTTTATATCATGCGATGCTCAGATCACGGGAGTATTTCTCGGGGAAGGGGTTCGCAATGAAAGGAGTTTTTTAAATGGACCAGAAAGTAATCAACGCCCGGAGCCGGAGCGAAACAGGAAAGGGCGCAACAAAACGCCTGCGCTTGACAGGACGTCTTCCTGCTGTAATGTATGACAATAAGGGTAAATCCGTACTTATTGATATTGAAGAAAAGGAATTCTCGAAGCTTTTCCGAACTATCACCGAAAGTACCCTTGTAGCCGTTAAAATCGACGGTAAAAAAGACACGATCGTATTCGTAAAAGACGTTCAATACAATATCATCATCGATAAAATTACCCATGTTGACTTCTATGAAGTTGAACAGGGCAAAATGCTCCGCACCAAAATCCAGATCAAGCTCACCGGTTCGCCCGAAGGCGTTCGTCTGGGCGGTATCCTTGAGACCGGTGTTACCGAGATCGAAGTTATGTGTATGCCCAAGGATCTCCCCGAGCGGATTCTGGTCGACGTTACCAATCTTCAGCTTAACCATTCACTCCATGTCAAGGATCTCAAGCTCGCTGCCGGCGTCAAGATTCTCTCCGATCTTGAGCTTGCCATTGCCATGCTTAAATACACCAAACTGGATATACCGGAAACCCCGGCTGCCGGTGCTCCTGCGGTTACTGCCGCCCCGACAGCGGCTCCTCCCGGTGCCGCTGCGAAAGCAGCCCCTGCCCCGAAACCTGCCGCCAAATAAGGCGACCTCCTTTTTCAGTTAACCACAGATTTGTGTATAAGGGTCCTATCCGGGACCCTTTTTTTATTGGTATATTACAATCAACTATGACCGAGACTCCTGAAACCCGGATATCCCGAATACTCGATGAACTTGCACTGGAAATCCAGGCGCCGGATTTAACCGGCGTCGGTATCCTCGCGGCCGTTTCAGGCGGTGCGGACTCGGTGGTTCTTTTATGCATCCTTAACCGTCTTGTCTCCCGGTATGGCTTTGTTCTGTCAGCCGTTACGGTCAATCATCGTATCCGCAGCGAGAAAGAAAGCGCCGGCGATGCGCGTTTTGTGCAGGATCTCTGCGCTTCCTTTAATTCGCCGGTAGTCTGTCATGTGGTGAATCTGCTTCCGGGCGAGGTTGCCCGTGAGGCGGCTTCCCGGAAGGGCGGTATCGAGGAAGCGGCGAGATCCCTCAGGTACCGTCATTTTGATGAAATCGCCGACAAGACCGGAATTTCGTATATCATGACGGGACATACCAAAACCGATCAAGTCGAAACAATCCTGATGCGTTTTTTCCAGGGAACAGGAGGCGCTGCCCTCGGCGGTATTGCGCGGAGGAGGGGCCGGTACGCCAGGCCTCTTCTGGACACTCCGCGGGAAGATATTATCGCCTGGTTGTGTACAGAAGGACAGCCCTGGCGCGAGGATGCCACCAATGCCGATGCGGTCTATCTCCGGAACAAGATCCGTCTTCAGCTTGTTCCCGTTCTGGATTCGATATTGCCCGGATGGGAAGGCGGGGTATTGAATGCGGGCAGAAAAGCCCTTCTTGATGACGATTTTTGCCGGAGGGAGCTGTCACTGAAGTGGAAGCGCTCTGAAGGCCGCGTGGAATGTTCTTTGTCCGATTTTCAACAACAGCACCCGGCCCTCGCTTTTCGCTTCCTTCAGGACGGCCTCATTCTTCTCTCCGTGGATCACAGGGTTCCCTTCGGTCTTCTGAAACGCATGATGGAATGCCGTGAATCCCGGATTTGCGGATCGGGTCTGTGTTTTGCGAAGGAAGGAGATTCGATTTTTCTGGGTCCGGATATTGTACAGAATAGTAAAAGCGGATATCTTGTAAATATCCTTTCGTGCGGTACATTCGGCTTTCCCTTCGGAACAATTACGGTGTCCGGAGAAAAAGACGCGGTGTATCTCGATGACCGTTGCGGACCGTTTTGTCTGCCCCTGACGGTGAGATCGCGCATGGCGGGAGACACTGTCAGGACTTCTGACGGAAAACAGAAGACGGTAAAAAAACTATTGAACGATTGGTCCATACACGAAGCGGACCGGAACTTGCTTCCTTTGATCGAGCAGTCCGGTATTGTACGCGCGGTCTTCGGAAGCGCTCTCGGGTATCCTGACTGGTATGTTCAAATATGAGGATTTCATGGCACAAAACGATTTGAATAATAAGCCGAACGGTTCAAAGACAACGCCCCCGGCAGGCCGCTTCGGACTGATTTTTTTCCTTGTGATTCTGGCGGTTTTTCTGTTC
>JAYVSC010000172.1:0-16134 GCA_043775705.1 Spirochaetales bacterium
CCATGCTCGGAAGCCTTGTCGCAGGCATAGCCCACGAAATAAACACGCCTATAGGCATCGGCGTGACAGCGGCATCCTGTATCAGCGTGAATCCTCGACCCTGATTTTTTCAAACCTCAGCCGTTCGTCCGAGATCATCCGCAGCTTCAAGCAGGCCTCGGTTGACCAGTCGCGCGAGGCCATGAGGTCTTTCAACGTCAGCGAATATCTCAACGAGGTGATTACCAGCCTGCATCCGAAATTCAAGAACACAAGCCATAAAGTACACGTGCAATGCGACCCTTCTCTGACAATCAATTCGTATCCGGGAGTCCTCGCTCAGATACTGACGAATTTAATCTTCAATTCCCTGATTCACGGGTTTACGGAGAGGGAAAATGGAGAAATGAGGATCAGTGTCGCCGCTTCGTTCGATGGCTCGGTGATATTGGACTATTTCGATAACGGAAAGGGCGTAAGCCTGGCCGAAGTCCCCCACTTGTTCGAACCGCACCGAACGAGCATGCGAAACGCCGGCGGGTCGGGCCTGGGCACCTACATTATTTACACCCTTGTCACGCAGAAGCTCGGCGGAACCATCAGCGCAGAGACAAAGCCGGGGATAGGATTGTCCTATCATATCCGCTTTATGCCCGTGTCTATTTGTCTGTGAAAAGGTGCATTACCAGGCAGGATTCCTTATAAACCCGTTTGTGGCAGAGGGCGTCAAAAATATCCGCAATTGTGGTGATTCGCGCAAAAAAGATGAATTTGTTCGCCTGAAATTCCGTGAGGGTACCCCTTTCCGTCCCACCTCTCGTGATGCTGCAGCGCGATGATCGATGCCCTCTGAAGAATTGGTCTTTGGGCCTTTGACAGAATTTCATGGCCTATTGGGGTATGTGTTTTTATTATTTCGTATTCCTCGGGTGTGAGCGGTCCCGGTTTGTTCAGGATTGAGTCCACTACGCCTATCTTGCGGAGGTCTTTCTGATAAGGGTATTTTTGCTCTGCATGTAGACTTCTGTGAACGTCGCGAAACAATTAATAGTTTTTATAGATTTTAGAGTAATTGTGCGGGAACCGCTTCGCAGTGACCGCTATACAATGAATATAATCCGATATAGACAAATGTGGTGTAATTTTCCGGGCAGATACTTGTATTCCGTTTGCTTTTGGACGAATATATATGTAATGCCGAAATTTTTGAATATTGCGTAAGGAGACTGTATGGTTTTCAAAGGTGTAATGGATGTACTGACCTCAAAGAGTGAAGGTATCGCACGAATTTGGGTGCGCAAGGTACGTAAGGCCGGGAATCTAAAAACCTACAATTCCATGAGCGATGATCAGCTTCTCGAGATCAATGTCAAGGTATACAAAATGCTTGCCCTTTGGTTCGAGAAGGAAGCTGATAAAAACAAGATTGGATCGTTTTTCGTCGATCTCGGGAAGGAAAGGCGAGGGCAGGGATTTGGGGTTTCAGAGGTCGCCTATGCGATTCTTTTAGCGCAGCGTTCCGTGCTCGAATACATCACGAATGAGAGCATGCTCGATTCCTCGATGGCGCTGTACAATATCGTTGATATAACCAACCAGGCAACTGATTTTTTCTTCCTTGGTTCCTACTATATGATGAAGGGTTTTCTGGAGGATACATACCTCGCTCTCAGCCGGGAAGAGGCAATTCCGGAAGAGGTTCTCAAACGCTATTTTAAGGATGAATTTTTCTTCAAGGATTCCGGCAGAATTTTATAATTGACCGATATTAGTCTTGTTTAACATTAGCAGGACTAACTATAATGCTTCATTAATTGCTGCTTGGCAGGAGACTTTGATGGAATTGAATGAATTGAACAAAGTTCGAAAAAATGTCATAGCGATCGCGGCTCTGCTTGCCGGCGGAGCCGCTCTGGTTATGATGCGGCTTCAGATCTTACATCCTGTTTCCTCGTTTTTTCTGATTCTTGGTTTTATTTTGATTACGGCGCACTGGATTCTTCTTGCCTCATTCAGCGGCTCTCTCTTTCAAAAAGAAGGACTGATTGTCGCCGTCAAGGGCATGGCCCTGATTCTGCCTGCGGCCCTTTCCCTTGCCCTCGTTTTTGTTGCGGGCCGTCTGGACCGTCAGCTGCTCCTACCCGCAGTAATCGGGATTTCCGCCATTCCACTGGCTGCCACCCTCTACAGTCTCTATCGGGGCATTTCGGGGCTGGCATATGGCTGAAACCGCGGCAAAAGCCCTGTCCCTGGGTGAAAGAATAAAGGAAACCCTCGCCTTTAAAACGATGTTCACCATCCATATCGGAGATGTCTCGATTCCGATCAGCGAGACCGTGGTTACCTGCTGGCTGGTTATGGCCATCCTTATCATCGGTTCCATCCTCCTGACCCGCCGCCTGAAACAGGTTCCGAAGGGTCCGCAGGTTTTCCTCGAGGCTTTCATCGGTTTTCTGAATTCCTTTTTCAAGGATACGATCGGCCATAACTGGAGGGTCTTCGCTCCCTACCTCGGGACCGTCGCCCTCTTTCTCGGCGTCGCGGACATGATCTCGTTCATCTCGCCGATGTCAGGCTTCGGATTCGAAGCGCCCTTCATGTTCAAGCCCCCGACCCGGGACATCAACGTGACTGCGGCCCTTGCAATCATGACCATTGTGATAGTGCTTTTCTCGAACGTGATTTTTAAGGGATTCAAAGGCTGGTTCAAGAGCTTTTTTGAACCCGCGCCATTCATGCTTCCCTTCAATATCCTAGAATATTTCATCAAACCCCTCTCGCTCTGCCTTCGGCTATTCGGAAATATTCTGGGAGCATTCATCATCATGGAACTGCTGGGCATGTTTATTCCCCTGTTTCTTCCCCCGATATTCGGCATGTATTTCGACTTTTTTGACGGACTGGTTCAAGCGGTAGTTTTTACTTTTTTAAGTACGCTATATATTTCAGAGGCTGCTGAGACACACAAGGAGTAATTATATGAATCCGATGATTGCAATTGGAGCGGGAATCGCGGTAATGGCCGGGCTTGGGGCCGGTATTGGTATCGGTATAGCTACCGGTAAAGCTGTTGAGGCAGTCGCAAGGCAGCCTGAGGCAAGCGGTAAAATAACGAGCTTGTTTCTTCTCGGTATTGCACTTTCCGAAGCAACCGCTATTTACGGTTTCGTTATCGCGATGATGGCCCTTTTCAGCTGAGACGCATACGGTCACTTGGTGACAAGGGGGGCATATAGTGCTAAATTTTTCGGTTACTTTTTTTATTACGATCGTAAATATCACCTTCCTCTATTTTGTCCTTCGCCGCGTGCTGTTCAAGCCGGTAACCAAATTCATGGAAGACCGCTCCGCCGGCATCCAGAATGACTTGGATGTGGCCAAGCGTACGACGGCGCGGGCCGAAGCCCTTCAGGCCGAATTTGAAGCCAAGATGAAGAATGTCACGGAAGAGGGGCACAAGATAATCCAGACCGCGCGCGACGAGGCGGCCAGGGAATATGATGCGATTATCGTAAAGGCCAAGGCAGACGCCGAAAAAATTGTCCTTGCATCCAAGAAGTCCCTCGATGACGAGAGACGGTATGCGGAACGGCTTCTCCGCGAGGAAACGGCCGATATTTCGATCCAGGCTGCCTCCAGGATTCTCGGGACAAACCTTGACTCGGAAAAGAACCGTGCGCTTGTCGCCAAATTCCTTGAAACGGTCGGGGTGGCCTGATGGCCAGCTATTCGCTCAGATATGCGCGATCCCTGTTTCAGGTAGGCCGGGACGAGGGCTCTTCAACTGAGTTGAGGTATGGGAAACTGCTGGCTTCTTTCGTCAAGAATCTTGCCGATTCAGAAGAACTGCGACTTTTTCTGTGCGGCCCGCACGTGAGCCGGATGAGGAAAAAGGAATTCCTGTCCGAGATTTTCGGCGATCCGGACGATCTGCATTTTCTAAATTTTTTGAAAATACTTGTGGATAACGACCGGATGGAAATCATTTTCAACATCGATCTTGATTATCACCGGCTTGAGCTCGATTCGCAAAAGATACAGGTCGCCGTCATTGAATCCGCGTTCCCGCTCGACGATAAAACCGTCGAGGCCGTGCAGGAAGCGTTCAGAAAAAAAACCGGCGCCCGTGAAATAAGGACAACAGTCCGTCTCGTGCCCGAACTGCTCGGCGGTATCCGCGTTATCATCGGCAGTAAGGTATACGACGGAACAACCCGGTCTGAACTGGACCGGTTGCATACAGCTATGAAAGAATAGGGGTTTGGTATGGCAATACGACCTGAGGAAATATGTTCTGTTATCAAGGAAAAAATCGGGAACTATAATACCGGCACGGAGCTCAATACTATCGGGTATGTCATACAGGTAGGAGACTCCATCGCGCGAGTGTACGGCATCGAGAATTGCGTGTACGGAGAATTGCTGCAGTTCAGCAACGGTACCTTCGGCCTCGCGATGAACCTCGAGGAGGATAATGTCGGCTGCGTTCTGCTCGGAACCGACATCGGTATCAGGGAAGGCGACAAGGTCGTCAGCACGGGAAAGATGCTCGAGGTACCGGTCGGCAGTGCACTTCTCGGGCGCGTAGTAGACCCGCTGGGCGAGGTGCTTGACGGGGGCCTTCCTTTCAAACCCACTGACTTTTTTCCCCTTGAACGGGTAGCTCCCGGCGTTATCGACCGCCAGTCCGTCAATCAGCCCCTGCAGACCGGTTTGATAGCCATCGATTCCATGATCCCGATCGGGCGCGGACAGCGCGAGCTTATCATCGGCGACCGCCAGACGGGAAAGACAGCCATCGCCATCGACACTATTCTGAACCAGAAGGGTAAGGATGTAGTATGCGTCTATGTCGCGATCGGACAGAAGGCATCGGCCACGGCCCGCATTATTGAAATTCTCAAGGAACACGACTCGATGGATTATACCATCGTGGTTTCCGCATCCGCTTCGGCTCCCGCCGCCGTCCAATACATCGCCCCTTATGCCGGCTGCGCCATGGCCGAATATTTTATGTATACCGAACATCGCGACGTCCTGATCATCTATGATGACCTGACCAAGCACGCGGTCGCGTACCGCACTATGTCCCTCCTTTTGCGCAGGCCTCCGGGACGCGAAGCCTTTCCCGGCGACGTTTTCTACCTGCACTCGCGCCTGTTGGAGCGCGCGGCGCGTCTGTCCGACGCATGCGGAGGCGGCTCCATTACGGCCCTGCCAATCATCGAAACCCAGGGCGGCGACATTTCCGCCTATATTCCCACGAATGTCATTTCCATCACTGATGGACAGATATTCCTTGAAAGCGAACTGTTCTTCGCGGGCTTCCGCCCTGCGGTAAACGTCGGACTCTCGGTTTCGCGCGTAGGAGGGGCTGCCCAGACAAAGGCAATCCGCTCGGTGGCCGGAAGGCTCCGTCTCGATTTGGCGCAGTACCGCGAGCTTGCGGTGTTCGCCCAATTCGGCTCAGACCTCGACAAGGCCACCCAGGAGAAACTGGCCCAGGGCGAGCGGCTGATGGAAGTGCTCAAGCAGGCGCAGTACAAGCCTCTGTCCGTGGGTGAGCAGGTTATAATGCTTTTTGCATCGAAGAATCAGCTGCTCCTGAATATTCCGACGGCACGGGTTCACGATTTCCTTATTGCCTTCCTGGATTTCCTCAGCCTGAACAGCGTGAAAATCAAGGATAATATCGACTCCGCCGGAATCGTCGATGACGCCTCCGATGTCCTTCTGCGCATTTCGATCGAGGACTTCAAGGAGATCTGGACATGAGAGGCACAAGGGGAGGAACTTCATGGCAAACATGAGGGACATCCGCTTGCGGATGAAAAGTATAGGGCAGTCTCTCCAGATCACGAGCGCGATGAAGCTTATCTCGACCGCGAAGCTGCGCCGCGCGCGCATACAGCTGAATCAGACCGAGCCCTACTTCGATAAAATTCTCGAAATCATGAAGGATATTATTTCCCACAGCGATGATGTCCGTGAATACTATTTTCACCGCCATCTCCGCAAGGACGGCAAACCGAGGAAAGCCTTTCTTGTCATGACCAGCGACAAGGGGCTCGCCGGCGGCTTTAACCACAATATCATCAAACTCGCGGAAGAGGGTCTTGCCTCGCCCGAAACGGATTTTGTCCTTCTTCTCGGAAAAATCGGCTCCCGGTATTTCATCCGGAAGAATTATCCGATTCTCGAGAATTTCAAGTACACAAAGTCCGTGCCCACCGTGTATGAGGCCAAGGAAGTATCTGATTTTATTCTCTCCCAATATGAGCAGAATATCATCGACGAGTTTTATATCGTGTATACCCGTATGTACTCCTCGGTAAAACTGGTTCCGGAAGTGCTCAAGATACTCCCTCTCGACGAGAAGTTTTTCGAGACCCCTGACCATACGAAGAGAAGGACGGATTCCAGCCTGGCATACCTGCCTTCGGCCAAAGACGTGCTCAATGTTATCCTGCCGAAATATCTGTGCGGGGTCGTATACGGCGCTATGGTTGAAAGCTTCGCGAGCGAGCACAGCGCACGCATGACCGCGATGGACAACGCGTCGAACAATGCCAAGGACATGCTGGACAGCCTCAGGCTTACATACAGCAGGGTCAGACAGTCGGCAATCACGCAGGAAGTAACCGAGATCGTTGCGGGTGCTGCGGCGCTCAATGAGTAGAAAATATTAAGGGGAATGCAATGGCAGAAAATATCGGAAAAGTCGTTCAGATTATCGGGCCGGTTATCGATATACGGTTTGAACAGGGGAAACTTCCCAATATCCTGAACGCGATACGCATAGAATTCGGAAAGGGAAAAATAATCGCCGAAGTGCTCCTGCATCTCGGCGACGACCTTGTCCGCTGCATCGCCCTTTCGGCGACGGACGGGCTTTCCCGCGGCATAGACGCCGTTGATACCGGCGGCCCGGTTACGGTCCCCGTCGGCGTGCAGTCCCTGGGTCGAATGTTCAACGTCACGGGAGACCCGATTGACGGAAAGGGCGAGGTGCCGACCGCAAAGCGGATGCCCATTCATCGCCCTGCCCCCGGCTTTGAGGACCAGAAACCCGCGACTGAAATATTTGAAACGGGCATCAAGGTAATCGACTTGATGGCTCCCTACGCCAAGGGCGGAAAAATAGGACTCTTCGGCGGCGCCGGCGTCGGAAAAACCGTGCTCATCCAGGAACTTATCCGCAATATTGCGACCGAACATTCTGGCTACTCGGTGTTCACCGGTGTCGGCGAGCGAAGCCGCGAGGGAAACGATCTCTGGCACGAGATGCAGGAATCCGGGGTAATAAACAAAACGGCCCTGGTTTTCGGTCAGATGAACGAGCCGCCGGGGTCGCGCATGCGCGTTGCCCTGTCCGGACTGACAATGGCAGAATATTTCCGCGATGAGGAGCATCAGGACGTGCTTCTTTTTATCGACAATATTTTCCGCTTTATTCAGGCCGGCTCCGAAGTTTCGGCTCTTCTCGGCCGCATACCCTCCGCGGTAGGTTATCAGCCGACCCTCGCGAACGACCTGGGCGCCCTGCAGGAACGCATCACTTCCACGAGAAACGGATCGATCACCTCGGTACAGGCCGTATACGTTCCCGCGGACGACCTTACCGACCCGGCACCCGCGACGACCTTCAGCCATCTTGACGCGACGACGGTTCTGTCCCGGCAGATCGTTGAAATTGGTATCTATCCCGCGGTTGACCCGCTTGCCTCGAGCTCCCGCATCCTTGATCCGTACATTGTCGGGGAGGAGCATTATTCGATAGCCCGGAAAGTTCAGCAGGTGCTGCAGCGCTACAAGGAACTGCAGGATATCATCGCCATTCTCGGCATGGACGAGCTTGCCGAGGAGGATAAGGTTACCGTGTACCGCGCGAGAAAAATCCAGCGTTACTTCTCCCAGCCGTTTTTCGTCGCCGAAAATTTTACCGGCACCAAGGGCAAATATGTGCCGTTGAAAGAGACAATCCGCGGATTCAAGGAAATCCTTGAAGGCAAGCTGGATGACGTTCCCGAGCAGGCATTTTACATGACGGGTTCGATCGACGAGGTTTACGAGAAGGCTAAAAACCTGTAGGGGCGCAACATGGAACAGACTTTTAAACTCGAGATCATCACCCCTTACCGCGTCTTTTTCACGGGCACTTCCGTGAAGCTGATCGTGACTTCGATCGACGGCGATCTGGAAATACTCGCGCATCACGAAAACGTTGTCGCGACGGTCTCTATCGGACTCGTCAAGATTCAGCAGGATACTGTCTGGAAGACCGCATCGGTCTCGGACGGTTTTCTCGAAGTGCAGGGAAATAAGGTTACCGTTCTCGTTGGCGCGGCGGAATGGCCCGAGGAGATCGACGTCGAGCGGGCAGAACGCTCTCTCGTACGGGCTTCCGAGAGGCTGAAAAAACCGCTTCTGCCGGTCGAGATCCAGAGAGCCGAAAAAGCCGCCCAAAGGGCAAAAATACGCATGAAAATTGCATTCCCGAAAGCAGATAAAAAAGACTGATATCGGCTTGAGATGAGAAGGAGATGATATGGAATTCTCCCGGGCTTTTATGCTACAATCAGTTTCATGAACAAAATACAGTATCAAATGCTGCGTCTCCAGGCAGCCTGCGCCGAAAAGGGACCCCTGTGCGTAGGGCTCGATACCGACCCTTCCTATTTGCCCCCTGAAGTCACCAAAAAATATGATTCTCCCGCCGATGCAGTTCTCGCATATAATCTCGCCCTCATCGGCGCCGTTGCGGAATCTGCCTCCTGTTTCAAGGTGCAGATTGCCTATTACGAGGCAATGGGCCTTGCAGGGCTTCAAACTTACGCGAAAACTCTCAAGGCGGTCCGTGCCGCCGGAATCCCGCTCATCGCCGACATCAAGCGGGGCGATATCGCCGATACTGCCAAAGCCTATGCGCGCGCCCATTTCGAGGGCGACTTCGAGGCTGACATTGTTACCCTGAATCCCTATATGGGTTTTGATACCCTTGAACCCTTTATCGAATATGCCGAAAAAGAGGGCAAGGGAGCCTTTGTGCTCCTGCGTACCTCGAATCCGGGAATGAAGGATATTGAATGGCTGTCCCTCCGCTCCGGCGGCCGCGTTCTGGACTCTGTCGGCTCGGCCCTCCAGGAGATTTCACATCGTTTTGGGGATTTTTTGATGACCGGCTGCAGTCCCATCGGAGCCGTGGTCGGCTGTACCGAGGAAGCCGATGCCCGCGCTCTCCGGGACCGCTATCCCGACCTGTTTTTCCTGATTCCCGGGTACGGCGCCCAGGGCGGAGCCGCCCGGATTGCCGCAACCCTGCTTGACCGCGCAGGCGGAACGGTCAATTCATCCCGTGCCATCCTGACTGCCTGGAAAAAAGATCCATCCCTCGAGGAAGCGATGAACGCGGGATCCTTGTCAATGAATGATATTGTCGCCTCTGCATCGAGCGCGGCCATCACTGCGAAAATAGAACTTCTCGAGGCTAAAAAAACGCTGATCGAGGGAATCAAGGCAACGCGCTATCGTGTGTGACAACGATACCTTCCCCCCGGCAGCGTGCACTGCCCGGATTTCTTCCTGCCTCGAAATCGCGCCGATGGTTTTCGAGCTTGCAATGGAACGACTCGTTTCCGCTGCCGGCTCGATACCGGAAACCCGGGTTTCCCTTCCTCTTCCCGGGCAGTTTTTCATGCTACGCGCAAAACCTTCCTCAGTATTCCTGGGCCGTCCCATCAGCGTTTATTTTTCTGATGACAAAACCATTACCTTCCTCGTGCTGAAAAAAGGGAAGGGGACGGCCGAGCTTTGTTCTCTCCGCGAAGGCGACGCCGTTGACATCATCGGGCCTATCGGAAACTGTTTTGCCCCGCCTGACGAGCTCGTTTCTTCTCTCGCCCTCAGGGCTGAACCCCGTGTTGCCGTCATCGGGGGCGGAATCGGCGTGGCCCCTGTTATCGGTTTCGCGCTTGCCTTGAAAGAAAGATCATTTGACTTTTATGCCTCCTTCCGTTCGTCTCCTTACGGGATAGACCGCGTCGCGAAACGTGCTGAGCGCGTGATCGTGACGACAGAGGACGGGTCGGCGGGGATCAAGGGGATGCTGCCGGCGGTATTTAATCCTTCCGCTTATGATCTGGTATATGCCTGCGGCCCGACTGCCATGCTCTCCTACGTGCAGCGCGCGTGCGCACAGAGCGGGTCTGCACTTGTATTTCTGAGCCTTGAGCAGCGTATGGCCTGCGGCGCCGGTGCCTGTCTCGGGTGTACGGTGCGCACGATAAACGGAAACAGGCGGTGCTGCGTAGACGGCCCGGTTTTTGACGCTTCGGAGGTGATACTGTGAACGAAGTGAAAAAGGCGGATCTTTCGGTAACGCTTGCAGACATAGCCTTCGCCAATCCCGTCATCGCCGCGTCGGGAACTTTCGGCTACGGACAAGAATATTCCAGGATTATCGACATTGCATCCCTCGGCGGTATCTGTTCCAAAGGCCTGACACTCGAGCCCAGAACGGGCAACGCCGGAAGGCGCCTTCATGAAACTCCGTCCGGCCTCATCAATTCCATCGGACTCGAAAATCCCGGCATTCCCCATTTCATCGAAAATGAACTTCCGATCATGCTGCGTCTTGGGCCTCCCGTAATCGCGAACCTTTCCGGCTCTACACTTGAGTCCTATGTCGAAGGCGCGCGCCTTTTGGATGCGACGGGCGTGGCAATGATTGAGCTCAATATTTCCTGTCCGAACGTGAGCGACGGCGGGATGATCTGGGGTCTCGACTGCCTCGCCGCGGGAAGAATAACCGCAGCGGTACGCAAGGCGACAAAGAAACCTTTGATGGTAAAGCTTTCGCCGAATGCGCCTCACCTTGTCGAGGTTGCGCGCTCTGTTGTGGATGAGGGAGCGGATGCGCTGAGCCTCGTGAATACCTTTCAGGCATTCGCAGTCGACATTGAAAGGGGCCGCCCGGTATTTGACAACGCAACGGCCGGTCTCGCGGGGCCGGCGATCAGACCGATTGCCCTGCGTATGCTGCGCGACATTATCCTCGGCGTAAAAGAATGCGCGCCCGGCGGAAAGGTTCCCGTCATCGGACTCGGAGGCATAGCCTGCGCGGAGGACGCCATCGAGTTCATCATGACTGGCGCGTCCGCAGTCCAAGTGGGGACTTCCACCTTTGCGGATCCGAACACGATGACTGATATTATTGCAGGTCTTGCTGCTTTTATGGAGAGGAAGGGTTACGCCGACATGGCCTCAATGCGCGGAGTCGCGCTGTAGGTTTTCGTTGCCGGATAGAGCGTCTTTTTTTTCAAGCCACGCACACACGCCGAGGGCAGCCTGATACGCTGTGGAAAAACAGCCCTGCATCAAAAAGCCCCCGGTCGGCGATTCCCAGTCAAGCATTTCCCCGCAGCAGAACCATCCCGGAAAATCCTTCAGCATGAGGGTCTCCTCAAGATTTTTAAAGCGTACCCCGCCGGCGCTTGAGATTGCTTCTTCGAGGGGCCGCGCGCGGTCGAGGTTGACCGGCAGATTTTTGAGCAGGGCGGGGATGCTCGTCAGGTTGCCAGCTCCCTCTTTACCCGCTATTTCGGCAAGAAGCAAAAAGGCGGCTTGGGTCAGGTGAAGTTTTTTCCGGTAAAAATTCGACAAGGTTTCTTTGCCCTTTCCGCCGCCGAGTCGGTCAATGATTTTTTCGACGGACCAGTCGGGAAGCAGATCCAAAAACACGGTGCATTTCCCGCTCTTGCTGATTTCTTCCCGGATCAGGGATCCAAGACCGTATACAAGGCCGCCTTCAAGACCATAGGAAGTAAGCATGATTTCTCCGCGGAGTGTTTTTCCGCAAGCCGTCATGCTTATGTTCTTTAAAAACAGGCTGCCTGTCTTTTCCTTGAGAACTTCGGACCAAGCGGCTTCGTAGCCGCAGTTCGCGCTCTGAAACCGTTCCATCTCGATACCGCATTGGGAAAACAGGCGAGTCCATTTTCCGTCCGAGCCGGTTGCGCTCCAGCTGGCTCCTCCCAGGGCGAAGACCGCAGCCTCGGGCTGAACTTCCACGTCGGCGCCCGCCGAGGCGAACAGAAGCGTTTTCCCGTTCTCAATACCCTTCAATCGGTGGCCGCCGGCAAAGGTAAATCCCGGAAAGGAAGAAAGACGGGCCATCCATCGGCGCAGTATCTCCGAAGTGCTGATGTTTTCGGGGAATACTTTTCCGCCGGATCCGGTAAAGGTATCGACGCCCAATGACAAAAGCCAGGCCCTGAGGTCTGCGGGGGAAAACTGTTTCAGGAAAAGGGCGAAGCGTTCTTCGTTTTCCCCGTATCGCGTCTCGAAGTCCCCGTTTTCTGCCGTGTTCGTGATGTTGAGCCCGCCCCGGCTGCCGGCTGCCAGGAACTTGCGTCCCGCCGAGGGCATCTGGTCGTACAGGGTAACGGAGTATCCTTTTTTCAAGAGGCACTCCGAGGCGAACATGCCTGCGGGTCCCGCGCCGATAACCGCTATCCTGTCCATCTACGCGCTGTCCATGAGTTTTTTCACGAAGGTATATTCGAGTCCGTCCGTCTCGTCCATCCTCTCGGAAGACTTTACAAAATGCATGGACTCAGCCATTTTCAGGGACGGGATATTCGCGGGACTGATGGAAAGAACGAAGGTTTGAACGCCGTGTTTCCGGTGCGCCCAATTCATCAGCGCGAGCGCGCTTTCTTTCGCGTATCCTTTCTGCCGGTGGGAAGCCTCGATAGTGTAGCCGAGCTCCGCCCCGAAAGGGGAATACTCGCTGAGATCCGGATCGGGAGCCATATGATGAAAGCTGATGTAGCCCAGCAGCTCCCTGTCGCTTTTCCGCACTATGGCCCGGTACATCCATTCATGCTGGGCGGGGTTTTCGCGTAACAGGTGTATCCTGCGCTCAACCCAGATTTGCCCCGACAGCGAAAAGCCGGGTGGAACTTCAAGGCCTGAGGCGGCGCTTGCCCCCGCCCTGTCGCCGCAGGCAAGGGCTTGGAGAAATTCAAGATTCATCGAGGCGAGTTCAAGCCTTTCTGTTTTAATCGGGGGAATGGCCGGAATAATCGATACTGTCATGAGACACTATAGCATACTGCATAAATGCCAGAAAGAGATTTCCTGCAGGCAGGCGGTTTTTTTTAAGATGAAAAAAATTGCCCGTTTGGTAAAAATGCCTTATGATACAAGTATGGTAAAAGTATGGTGAAGTCTTTTTATCTCTGCTTTGAGGATAAAACTCTGGAAATTGGAAGCATGGGCGAATATATAATCGGCCGTGATCCTTCCTGCGATATTGTTCTTTCCGACCCCTCCGTTTCCCGGCGTCATGCCAGGCTGCGGGGGAACGGCAACGGGTTTCTCCTTGAGGATATGGAAAGCACCAATGGAATCTGGTTTGAGGGAAAGAAGATTCAGGAAAAGACCCTGATGGGTGATGTGCCCTTCCGCCTGGGCAGCAGCAATCTGCGCTTGACGGTAAAAGAAACTCCCCATGAGGAGGGTGCGCCGAACAACGGCGACACCATGATTTTCGAGCGTAAAATCTCGCAGATACTTGAAGAGGTTTCCGACAGTCCCCTTGCAGGAAAAATACGCGAACTCAAGCTTTTTTACAACACAAAAAAAGAAAGCCTCGCCAATTTGGCCTATCGGGACGAACTGACATCTCTTTACAACCGTCGATATTTTGACCGTCGGCTCCAGGAGGAATGGGACCGGTCCGTCCGCTATGACCGGCCGCTGGCCATGGTCATGATCGATATAGATAACTTCAAGAAATATAACGATACCTGGGGACACCAGAAGGGCGACGAGGTTTTGCGCTCCGTAGCGGGAATACTTACGGCTTCCAGCCGCCTGAGCGATATCCTGTGCCGCTACGGCGGAGAGGAGATGGTGTTCATCCTGCCGGAGACTGATGCGAAGAAAGCCCTCGTTATGGCCGATTTCTGCCGGAACCTGGTAGCCGAAAAAACGGCCGCGATTGCCGGTGAAAGCGTAACTATCAGTCTCGGCGTGGCAGAACGCAGCAGCGGCAGGTCCGACACTGCCTCGACCTGCCTGGATGCCGAAGCCCTGCTCAAGGCGGCTGACCTTGCGATGTACAGAGCCAAAGCCGCAGGCCGCAATCGGGTGTCCCGCTAGCTTTTTATTTTCTCACGCTAACAGACGCATCTCAAACCCTGCGCAAACCCTGCGAGGAGATTTTCAGTGTCGGGGAAGACCGGCGATATAGAGCGCAATTTCCTTGGCGGACACCTCGTCCCCCGTCCCCGATCCGCCTGAACTGATTGTTTTCGGCGGGTCGCCGCCGAAGAATTCCTTTGCCCCGGTGATCGTTTTTTCCTTGACGTCCACGATATAGATTTTTACCCAGCGCTTCAGCGCTTCTCCCCCGTTTGAATATGCGCCGACTGACATTGTGCCCCGCTGCATCAGGACAATAGTGGAAATTGCTTCCTTGTCTTTTGCGCCGGCGCGCATGTTTTCGGGCAGGAGAAAGAAGGTGCTGTCGGGTACCGGTGTTTTGCCGTTAATATTGATTGTCAGGATTTTTCCGGCAGTATAGCCTTCATTCTGCCCGATGAATTCGGAGGGAACGGACACAATCGTACCGAGGGATTCAGATATTTCCCGGAAAGGCGCGAGCTGAAAGGACCGGATGCCTATGGAGGCCCCTATTCCTGCCGCCAGGACAAGTATTACTGTAAGACATCCCAGTTGTGTACGATTTGCCATTCTGCGTTCCTTTTTTTTTAGAATTGATATAACAGGCGGTATGCCTTTGCGGCTCCCGCGGGCACGTCGGCAATTTCCTCAAATGATATATCCTTCAGATCCGTCGCCTTTTCCTTTACCGCGTCGGTCACGAGGATTTCCCATGCTTTCGCGGTGTCCTCTCCGAGCTTGCTCGCGGCGTTCACCTCTGCCCCGAATACGTCTGAATCGCCTATTTTCAGCACCTTCCCGAAACCGAGGCCCACGCAAAGCAGGACTTTTTCCTCGTCCGGTTTATCGGCATTGTATTTTTTGAGGATCCGCTGCATCGACACCGAGGACTGGATCGCCTTGTTCACGTTTCGGAAAATGACCAGAAAACTGTCGCCCTCGACTTTAAGGAGTATTCCGTCATTGTTCTCGATGACGGGTATCAGAATCCGCTCCGATTCGTATATAGTCTGGAGAAAGTGAATTATTCCGAATTTCGCGACGCCGCGTGAAAAGCCGGAGAGGTCGGTAAACATGATGCACCACTCCTCGCCGAACAGATCCCACAGCCGCTCGTCAATGAGTTTTTTGTCGGCGCCGGGCTTGAGCCTCTCCTCAATCAGCTTTTCGAGTCTGTCCTCGGAAGCGCTTACCCCGATAGATCTTTTTGTCGTTGCCATTTTGCATCCCCTTGCCCTTCATTGTCCGCTCGGTGTGCGGGATTTGTCAACAATATTGCGCGTTCGCGGGAGGTGGTTTACACTGCAATGTAAGGTCTCGGGAAAAAACAGGAGGAAACATGAAGTATCAGATTGAAAACGGTCCGGTGTTCACCACACTGCAGGTCATTCTGTCAAAGGGCGAGGCTTTCAGGGCCGAAGCCGGCGCGATGATAGGCATGACGTCGAGCATTGATCTTGAGGCAAAGACTTCCGGTAAGGGCGCCTTCGGCGCAATCAAGGCGGCTATCGGCGGAGAGTCGCTTTTTGCGTCCCTGTTTACCGCGACCGAAGAAAACAGCGAGCTGCTTCTCGCTCCTTCGGTTCCAGGGGATATAATTCCCTTCGAGATGACCGGGAATACCATTTTTGCCCAGGGAGGGTCCTACCTGGCCGGCTCCCCGGATCTCGAGCTTTCCACCCAGGGATCGCTTCGCGCGCTGGTTTCGGGAGAAGGTTTATTTTTACAGAAAATTACCGGCCACGGAACCGTATTCCTGAATTCTTACGGCGCGATTATCAAAAAAACACTCGCCGCAGGCCAAACTTACCGAGTGGATACCGGGCACATTGTGGCTTTCGAGGAGAGCGTGCAGTACAAGATCCGCAAAGCTTCCAAGGGCCTCTTTTCTACATTCGCCTCAGGCGAAGGCCTTATATGCGAATATACCGGACCGGGAGTGATATGGATTCAAACCCGGAATAT
>JAYVSC010000173.1:0-9069 GCA_043775705.1 Spirochaetales bacterium
CCCTCCCCAATCCCCTCCCTTCCTAAAACGCGACCCAGGGGGAACCCTTGGAACCCCGGGAAAGAGGAGGAGAAGACCGCGGCACTGCGTGCGCGGGGAACGGGAATAAGACCGCGGCACTGAACGTGCGCGGGAGAAAAGTGTTTGTTGTGAAGCTTTTGAGTGCTTAAAATAAAGCTGGGTATTGTTACTACATTATTGAATGAAGAGGCAAAATGAAACGCGGAAAATTGATTTTTATTACAATACTGACTTTTCTCATAAATATTTCTTTTGACAGGATTACTAAAATACTTGCGGTGATGTTTCTGAAAGGCAGCAATCCCACATCATTTTTAAATGGACTGGTTGTCCTTCGTTACACTGAGAATCCCGGGTCTTTTTTAAGTTTGGGGGCCGGCTGGCCTGAAGGAATAAAATTTATTTTCCTGCTTGGCATTCCGCTTGCCGTCTGCGTATTCGGACTGGTGTATTGTCTGGTCAAGGAAGAAGACATGCTCCGGGTGGTATTGATTGTTACGATTGTAGCGGGCGGTGCGGGGAATTTGCTTGATCGAATGGTAAATCATTTTCTTGTGACGGATTTTCTGAATTTTGGCATTGGCGGTTTTCGAACTGGAATTTTGAATGTTGCAGATCTTTCGGTGACCTTTGGGGTTATCATGCTGTGTCTGTATGAGTTGAAAAAAGAAAAAAACTGAAGTTCGGTTTTGTCGTTCATGACTATTGTTTTTTTTGCGAATGCAAACAGGCTGATCGAAAAATAACCGATTCGCTTTCCCATTCCTCATCGTGCTGAAGCATCGCTGATCATTCTTTATAAGCTTTTTCAAGCTGGGCTATGTCGATCTTGTTCATCTTGAGCATTGCATCCATTACTTTTTTTGCACGCACCGGATCCGGATCGCTGAGCAGGGTATTCAACTGACGGGGAACTATCTGCCAGGAGATTCCGAATTTATCCTTCAGCCACGCACATTGTCCCTGTTCGCCGCCCGCAGATAGTTTGTCCCATAAATCGTCAACCTCGATTTGGGAAGTGCAGTCAACAAAAAACGAAATGGCTGGAGTAAATTGAAATACCGGACCTCCGTTCAGAGCAAGAAAATCCTGTCCCTCAAGTTGGAATGCAACCGACATGACAGACCCGGGTATACCCGGTGAGCTTTCAGGATAATTGGAGATCATTTTGATTTTGGAATTCTTGAAAATCGAAATATAAAACAATGCGGCTTCCTCAGCCTTGGTGTCGAACCAGAGAAACGGAGTGATTTTCTGCATGGGATACTCCTTTACCCTAGTATAAGCGATTTAAATTTATTTACCTTTACAAATACCCCTTATGGATTTACCATGACATTAAACCGGTTTATTAAACCGATTTAATGTAAAGGAGTATACGAAATGACAAAGGTAATGAAGAATTTATCCGTATTGAGCGGCGGAGTCGTACTGGCGCTGGCCCTTTTAGCCTCTTCCTGTGCCAATCCCGTAGCCACTCTTCGTGGAAATGACACCCCTGCATCATCCAATGGTGAGTCTGTATCACTGGCTGTCAGCTCCCCGAAAACACCGGGATCAACCAATGCATGGTTCACCCAGTCCAGCATCTATCAAATCTTCCCCGCGACTTTCAGTCCCCAGGGCAACCTGGCGGGAATCACCGCGCAAATGAATTACATCAGCGACCTTGGCGTGAAAACCATCTGGCTGATGCCGATTTTCAAGTCGATGAATACCCACGGTTATGACGCCAGCGACTATTACGCCATTGCCGGCAACTACGGCAACATTCAAGACCTTACGGACCTTGTCAACGCGGCTCATGCGAAAGACATCCGCGTTGTGCTTGATCTCGTGGTCAATCATACGGGAACCGCGGTTAAATGGTTTTCCGATTCGAATGCGGCCAACCGCCATGACAATTGGTATATCTGGTCGAGCAATGACAAGGGCTGGGACGATCCCTGGAACTTCAACACGAACACCAATGTGTACGGCGCAACCTGGATAAAGGATCCCTATGCCGATTATGACAGGGACGGCAACGGCAACGCGCATGACGACGATTATTATTACAGCGTGTTCGGCGAAAACGGCGGCGGCACAATGCCCGACTTGAACTGGAAGGGAGCCCAAACCGATGTCACCAACGAAGTCGTCAACATCATGAAATTCTGGATTGATAATTCCGGCGTTGACGGTTACCGCTGCGACGCCGCACGATACCTCGTCGAGAACGGCCCCGGCCAGCAGGCCGATCAGGCCCTGACTCATACAATTTGGCAGAATCTTCGTGCCCGGCTTACCGCCTATGCACCCGGCGCCGTCCTGATTGCCGAGTCCCCTACCGAGAAATATTCCGACATGAAGGCTTATTACGGCTCGAATGCCGCGCCTGAATTCAATTCAGCATTTCACTTCAAGTACTCAAGCACCCTGATGAGCACCCTGAAGAATAACTGGTATGACGGAAGTTTCTGGGCGGATCTGTTTGCGATCCAGTCCGGTCTGCCTTCGGGCGCCGTTGATACCATTTTCCTTTCAAACCATGACTCCTTTACCGGAAACCGCGTCGCAACCCAGCTGAACGGCGACAGTGCGAAAATAAAGCTTGCCGGCAGCCTCTACATCACCCTCTCGGGAAATCCCGCGACGTACTACGGCGAAGAATACGGCATGCAGAATACCTCGGGCCAGAGCGGCGACAACGCGATCCGCGGGAATATGGACTGGAACACCGTGAACAATCAGAAGGCGGACAAGAGCTCCGCGCTGAATCATTACCGAGCCCTGTACATGCTCAGAAATACCTACGATGCTCTTCGCGGCGGAATAAGCTTTGCCGCAGACAGCAACGGTCAATCCGGCTGGAGCGGGTATACCGCGGGAGGAAACCATATCGCGTTGATCCGCGAGTATTACGGCGAGAAGATTCTGGTCGTGCATAACCTGAGCTCATCTGCCATGAACGTGCAGGTCAACCTGACTTCGACAGGTCTCTCTTTTGTGAATAATACTCCAGTCACCGTGATTATGGGATCGGGAACCCTTGCCAACATCAACACGGCTAATCAGGCTTATTACGACGTCGGTTCGGTAGGCCCCTACAGCACAAAGATCGTTTATCTCGGCGCGCCCCTTGCCAAATATAACGGCATGACCTATGACATTGGACGCAACACCGCATGGACCGGCGATACGCCCACTACATGGACCGCTGCATACTTCCGCGGAACGGCGAACAGCTGGGGAACGACGCTCATGACAAAAACCGCAGGACTATGGACAACAACGGCGACCTTTGACGCTTCTTCTCCCCGTTTCAAAATCACCCATTTCCAGGACTGGAACGAGGCGTATCCCGCAACCGACTTTATAATTCCTTCTGCCGGAACCTACCTCATCACTTTTGATGAGGTGAGCAAGAACATCACCGCGACTCCGACGATCCAGGGGCCAGCCGCACCATCCCTGAGCTACGCCTCAGGTACTGTCTGGACCCTGCCTCTTACGGGAAGCCCCTCGGTTGTGTTCTCCGACACGACAGCGCCCGTTACGTATCGCTATACCCTGGACAATACAAATCCCACCGTTACAGCGGGTACCGCTGCGGCAAGCTGGGCTGTCCCTGCAGCGGTCGGAGTGTATACGCTTAAGGTTGTCGCGATAAAAAATAATATCGCTTCCCCGGTGACGACAGGATCGTTCACCGTGCAGAATGGCGGGACTATCGGAACGCTGACTATCAAGATGAAGGCAAACGGATCGGCACAGAATGTAAAGTTCCCCGGCGACTTTAACGCATGGAACATCAATACAGGCAATGCGGTAAACGTCGCGGCCAACACGACGGCGACCCTTACCTTGACCGGTGTGGTAACCTCGTCAAACATCGCTCTTGGAAGCAATGCCTCCGCGATGGAATTCCAGGTAATCAATGTCGCCGGCGGCTCCTGGAGCAATGGTTGGGGATTCAGCACCTGGACCAAGGTCGGCTGCTCTGTTCCTGACGGAAAGCAGATTACCATTCCCTGCGCGAGCGGCAAGAACGTAACATTAACCATCGATGTGTCGACTACCACGCTTACCGCAGTAGTTCAGTAATAATCACGTGTGAAGCAAGACTTCGAGTTTATCTATCGTTTTGGGCGCCGAGCCTTCGTAGTGGTTGTTGACGTAAACCTGCGCAAGCCGGCTTCCCTTTGTCAGGTCTTTGAGCATGGAGGCAATGAGGGTGATGTCGTCCTTTTCATCGTACACTTCATAGATATGCGGCATGAATATTTTTTCTGAAAATACATGGGAAATGTCGTGATCTTTTAAGAAGCGGAAGTACTCCCGGGTCAGGTAATTGGAGTTCCGGATCTCTATGCCCAGAGGAATCGACCTGTCGATCGATGTCACGAACTTTTCCACGAGACCGAGAAAGGCGCTCACGCTTTCAATTTTCTGGTTATTCAGATATTCGAATTCAAGCTCAAGCAGGAAAATCTGGGGAGAAAGGTCGCTGGCCGCATCGTCAAATTGGCGGAACAGGTGCGGTGACAAAAATGTTTCATTGGGCAGTAGAGGTGCTGCCTTGTTCCTGCTGCCTCAATAAGGGCAGTCATAATTTCAACTCTGCGATTGCCTCAAAGAAAATGCCGGGGGCCTCCGCCCGAAGGCGGACCGGGCTCTGCGGCAGTACTCCGCGCCGACCGAAGTCGGCTTGCGTGGTACATGCCTTCGATCCCTGGCCCGAAGAAACAGGAGCGCCTAGCAGTCCCTGCTGCGTTGATTGAAGCAGTTATTTGTTGAAGAATTTTTAAAATTTCTCGTATAAGATGCTTGCTAATAATTTTAAGCCATGTGATTGTTTTCCTGATTACCAATAACCAGGGAGTGCGTTATGAAGAAAGTCCAATTATTACCAGAACCGCAAACGGATTTACCCTTTCCTTTTATAAAAGCTTTGGAGAATCGTCGATCGAAAAGAAAATAGAGCAATGAACCTGTCTCAAACCAGAATCTTTCGAATTTATTATGGGCAGCTTGCGGTATTTCATTTGCAGGAACAAATAAAAGCAAACAGAAACGAACATCCCCATCAGCGGCGAATTGTCAAGAAATAAGAATATATGTAGCTATTGAAGATGGGCTCTATTCATACGATGAACTCTCCTTTCCAGATACAATAAATGGACACCAACTACTCTCGTTTGAAAATGTGTATTATATTCCTGTTGAAGAAGCGCAGCCGTGGTTCATCGCACGGTACTCGAGGGCATGCCGCACATCTCAATACGAAACATCGCGTTCTTTGGCTCCAATGCTGCTTGTAGAGGCACGAAGTCTTGTACCGCAAGACTTCGGCATTCTTAACGAAGAATGCGGAGTGCTTTTCGCGGAAGGTGAATACGCCAAGGCTTTTTCCCTCATTCTTGATTCGGAGAAAGCTGTCGAAGGCAAGGATTCGGAACACGAAGAGGTTTTCTCTTTTCGACTCTACGATATCGCACTATCAGTTATTATGTCCCTGCCTGCCCGTGCAATTCACGCACGCAGTATATTGCCGGAAAACCTCCAGAACAACGCATCCGTGCTCTATTACGCAGGTTACGCATATCTTTCACTCTATGACGCCGAAAAAAATCCCGACGGCAAACCCGAACTTTACACACTATCCAGGGATTACTTTCGAAAATCAGAGCAAGAAGGAATCAAGCTCAATGAAAACATCTTTGCCTGGATTGACCAAAACGCGTTCATCCTCGGAGAGGAATAACAAAACGAAACACCTTCTAGACCGTTAGACAATCCATTAAGGTTGTGTACACGCTGTAAGATATATTTCCCCGTCTGCCAGGTCCGCCTTTCTCCGTATGGCGAGCCGGCCCGAGGATTCTAGATCCTTGATGCCGTTCATGATCGCTTCCTGGGCGGACCTGACAAGATTGAGGCCTCCGTCTGCTTTCATCATGCGCTCTCCCAGTCTTTTAACATACCAAGAACCAGAGAAAAGATCTGATTCTGGAAGAGCCGCACCAGAGCGCTGAAATCATTGTTGTCGCCGAGCTTTGCGCCGGTTATCAGTCTATGCAGTTCCATGTTTCCTCACACATATAGATGCCCTAAAGCGAGTTTGGTTGGAAAAAACAAACCAAACGTAGCACATTTGTGAATCGAACGAATTGGTTGAACATGGAATTTCAGGTAATCAATACCGCCGGTTTCTTCTCAGTCACTCGCTTCCTGCGGTCCCGCCCCTATCAGGAATTTCCCCTTGAAATACAGATCGCGAATTTTAAGAGCTTCGCCGAGGAAGGCTTCAGGCCCCTCTGCCTTGATCCGTCCCAGATTATACACCTTCATGTTGTGCGGATAAAAAGACGCGCCCTCGGCGAGAGGCATCAGCTTCCTGCAGGGAAATTCCGCGCAGGAAGAACAATAGTCGTGCCCTTTTGCCTGAACGCAGGCGAGGGTTTGGCAGTTCGAAAAAAAACTGCAGCCGTTGTTTTTGCGGCAGCCCTTGCATGCGTAATCCTCGGCCTTTCCTCCGCGCAGGGAAGCGACGCGGTCCCAAACTTCTTTTCTGCCGTTAGCCTCGAACATTTCGCAGTTCACGCAGTCGATGCCGCAGGGCGCAATCAAGTTCAAATCCATATGTTCCTCCAAATACTGTATGAGCGGGAGCCTGAGGGCTGGGTTAACTCTTCGTCAGTCCGTAAAAGGGCATTGCTTTCCATCTTGTCACCCTATGCAGTATTTTACCGAGAAGCTTACCAGGATGGTAATGGTAACCGAGGTGAGGGTTCCGACGAGGAAGTACTCGGCGAAGGACTTGTCTTCCATTTCCTTGAAACGGGCCAGCGCTTTCGCCGCGATTACAAAGCCGATGACCGGCAGGTTGCCCGAGATAATCAGAATGTACAAAAGGGCCCTTTCGAGTATGCCTATCATCCGTCCCATGCCGGCCTGTTTTTGCCTGCCGGAAGAAACGTGTGCCGGGTCGGGAAAGACTGCGGATTTTTTCAGGATGAATACAACCGCATAATTGCTTTCAAAGGTGGTCAGGAAAAAACCGGCGAGAATAATCAGGATTTTCCGCAGGGACATCAGGACGTCGGCAGGTGAGGGCCGGGGAATTTGTAGGAGATTTCCGATGCCGTACATGAGAACGGAGTATCCGCTCTCCAGCAAGCCCGTGTTTGCGGGAAAGAGGGCCAGGATAACAAGGAAAAGGGTAGAGAGCAGTCGCTTTCCTTCCGTAAATACGCCCCGATGAATCAAGAGGAAATCGGAGAGGGAAACGGCAAGCAGGACAAGAAGATAGAAAACGGCGTTTCCAGAATGCATAAAGGGGAGCATCAGGGCGAGGGAGACAGCAAAGGACAGGAGAGCCCGGAAAAAAGGAGCGCTCTTTCCTGCTGCAGACGCATAGCGGCCGCTCAGTAGCGCGCATAAAAGGGCTATTGATTGAATATTCATGGGTGATCCTTTTCCAGGGTATCGGTCAAGATGCGCAAAAACTCGACGTAGTCACGCAGATTATTGCTTTCAATCGATTTATAGAGCATGCGGGCGGAGACTTGCGCGTCAGCTGTCATGTTCCGGACGGTTTTTCCCCGCATCAGGGCATCAAAACAAGCGACTGTCGTTCCCTTCCAACGTGAAAGCTCGTTTGAAAACATCAACAGACCCGAGTTGAGAATATCAATGTCTGAACGGCTGCTGTCGGAGACCGCGATTATCGTGTGTGCCTTTTTTTTTAATGCGAGCAGTTTTTCGCGCGCTCCATAAAATGCGGGACCATCCATGCCCAGGGCTTCTTTTGGATTGATCTCGGTGTGCAGCTCTCCGCAGCTCAGGGAAAAGCGGATGCGGTGGGGATAGACGTTTACAAGAATGCTGCCGATATCCTGGAAAACACTGCGGTAGCTGGAATACACCGCCTGAAATTCATCCCCAAGGGTAATAGTATAGGGCGAAAGCAGGTTCGACCGGGAGCGCTCATTGAGCGTGGTCAAGCCTTTCTGCAGAGTCTTCTGCAGTTCTCCCCGTTCGGAAATCAGTCTCGATTCCACAATATCTGCAATCAGGCAAATAACCTTCATCAGAATAGTGTACTATTCCAGTTCATTTTTGTCAATTGTACTTATTTAGTTCATTATTGTAATATTGAACTTAAATAGTGCAGTATCCGAGCAGCTATTAAAATCCCCACAGAGTCATGATTTTTCCCTGCTTTTCTTTCCTGACTGAAAACAGCTTTTCTTCCCACAGGAAATTGATATTCAAATTGATGGCAATCAGGTGAAATTCCGCTTTGACCTCGGGGCGCTTCGCGATATACATGGCGAAGTCATCCATGATTGACTGCATTGTCAGCCGGTTTTGCTCCGGAGCTTTCACGTTGAAATGCTTTATGAAAAAGAGCATGTTCTGCTCGCAGGGATAGTCCCGGTGAAGCTCAATCACCACATAATTCTGATTGATTGCGTAGGTTCGTGTGATTGTCATGTTCCATTCGGTCAACTTTTGGAGTAATGCCTGAAAGATGAGAATTGAACCGGCATTACCATAGTTGATCAGCGAAACCAGACGGTCGGCATGGTTTTTGAAAAAGGTTTGGAAGGACTTCATGAGTTTGTCCGTGTCTACAAGTCCCCGCTCGGTGGTGAAATCAGTGTGGTCGAGGTTGATGAGATACAGAACCGGATTGAAAAGGACGCGCGGGAGAAGTTCCTTGTACAGGCAGTTCGAGATTTCCAGGGGATTCGTTTCCTTCAGGAATCCGAGCTCGCGGATGAAGCCGACATCCTCTTCCCTCAGGTTTTCGGCTATTCCTTCGCCCATCAGCATCGGCACCATGCATTTCTGCACCCGTTCGTCCCGGAGCTGATCTATTAGGAATTCGAGGTGGTTTCCCTTTTTCTCGATGATGTTGATGATCGCCTCGGTGATGTCCGTGACGTGTATTTTTTTCATGTTTTTATAAGGGAGCATCTCGTAAAAAAGCTCTCCTGCTATAGTACTGATAATCCAGGGCTGTCCGTTTGAATAGTCCCAGATTTTCTGCATTACCCC
>JAYVSC010000174.1:0-34869 GCA_043775705.1 Spirochaetales bacterium
ATCTCGAGGGGTAATCATGCCAAAAGCAGTTCAATATAAGCCCAATTCTGTCATATATTTCGCGGGCGATGTTGACGACCGGATTTTCCTATTGCAAAAAGGACGGATTGCGCTCACCTCGACAGACATAGAAACAGGCAAGCAGGTTACCGAATATATCAAGGAAGGCGAATTTTTCGGCGTCAAATCAGCGCTTGGGCACAACCCGCGCGAAGAAAGCGTCATGGTGATCACCGATGCCATCGTCCTTGCCTTTTCAACAATGGAATTTGACGCCTTTATCCAGAACAATACCCGCATCCTCATGAAAATGCTCAAGGTCTTTTCGAACCAGCTCAGGCATATACACCGCCAGATCGAATCCCTGCTGCACAGCGAAGAACAGACGAACCCCGATGACGGGATGTTTTCCGTCGCGAATGTCTTTTTTGCCTCGCAGCAGTATCAAGCCTCTTCCCAGGTAGCAATCCGGTATCTCAAGCTTTTCCCGAACGGGAAACACGTGCAGGAAATCAAGCAGATTGCCCAGTCAACCCTGAGTTCGGACCGCTCATTCGGCGAACACAGGGCGAACGGACAGGGAACGACGATCGCAACGCCGGAAAGCCGGAAAGCGGGCGGACCGGTAGGCAATGACCCGAATCTGGCGCTCACCCTCGCGGAAGGACTCGCCGGGCAAAATAAATGGGATGAATCCTACAAGCAGTACCATTCCATCATCGAGATCGGCAGCTCTCCGGTGCTGGGAAAGGCGTATGCGGGTGCCGGCCGATGCCTCTATGAACAGGAAGAGTATGTCCGCTGTCTCCAGCTATTAACGTCCTTTGTCAGTCTTGAACCGAAATCTCTCCAGATGGGCGAGGTGTTGATGTATATGGGCATGTGCTACCAGAAGATGGATAAAGAAGACAAGGCGAAGGCCTTTTTCTCGAAAGGTCTCACGATGGCAGGCCCCCTGCTCGTTCCCAAACTCCGGGAACTTTTAGCTTCGGTCGGAGGTTGATCTATGAGCGACGTATTTGCCGCCTTTTCCAGATTTGCTAAAATATTTCCCAAGGGATCGGTTATATTTTCGGAATTCGAGCCGGGCGACTGTTTTTATCTGATACAAAACGGGCGCGTTCAGCTTATCAAGATAGTCAACGGATTCGAGAAAAACCTTGATATACTGCAGCCCTCCGAGATATTCGGCGAAATGGCGATTCTTGAAAACTCCCCCCGGTCCGCCACGGCGATAGCCTACGATGACGTCAAGGCCCTGGAGTTCAACAAGGCGAATTTCGAGCAGCTTATGATGGGAAATCCCGCGATAGCCATGAAGCTCCTGAAAACCTTCGTTAAGCGCATCTACGCGCAAAAACGGCGCTTCATGATCCTTACCGTCCCGGACAAGCTCGCCCGCGTCGGCGACGTCTTCCTGATGCTCGACGAAACCCTGCCCAATATCGACAAATCGACGGACAGCCGCACCTTCTCCATCACCGTAGACGAGGTCGCGCGATGGGCCGGCCTCCAGGTCGAGGAAGTACAGGACGAAATGCACCGTTTTATCGACCAGAGCAAGATGGAAATCTTCGATGACCGCATTGTCGTGAAAAACATGACCGAACTGAACCGCTACGTAAACGCGCGGCGCAACAAGGATATCTGACATAAGTAAAAGTTTCCCGGTCAATTGACCGACAGGCCTTTTATTTGCTACACTCACGCTCAAGACCATTGCCAAGATAGCTCAGTTGGTAGAGCAGCACACTCGTAACGTGCAGGTCTGGAGTTCGATTCTCCATCTTGGCTTTATCTAAGTCCTTACGTTGTAAGGACTTATTACCACCCTCACAAAGGGCGTAATGTCGAATCAAGACCAGTGTGCAATGAAATGTGCAATAACACGTTTCCAGACCAGCACTCACTAAACGTGCAGGTTACACACTTTCAGGGTTGTATCATTATGCCTGATTTTATCCTCTCAACACGCGCTGGACTACCTAATTATTATGTGAGCATTCAGAATCCCTTAACTGGGGATTACGGTACAAAAAGAAGTACTGGTACGCCAGATCGAAAACAAGCTGAGAAAATAGCTTATAAATGGCTACTTTCTGGTACATCTCAAAAAGACAAGAAATACTCATCCCAAACGCTTATTGATGCAATCAAGGTTGCAGACCTTACCTTATCTGATACAGCTTTGATTGTTGAAATCCTGAAGCAGAAAGAACTACTCGTTTCCGCAGTAATTAAAAATGACCGAGCCGACCTCCCCTTCACTACTTTCCTTGAAAACTTCTGGAACTATGATAATTCTCCATATATACGCGAGAAACTGCGAAAGAAGCACAGTATCCATAAACGGTATGTTTCCAGACAAAGCGGAGCGATCAAAAACTACTGGGTGCCGTTTTTTAAGGATTTGTCGTTAGGATCTATAACAAGAGAACTCCTGAATGAGTTTATTGACTGGCTTGGCAAACAACCCAAACCGGAAAGTGCAAAAGGCAAGAATAATATTATCAAGGCTGGAACATTACCCTTGAAATGGGCAGCCAGGAATGAGTACCTGGAAAAGGACATTAGTGAGGGAATTCTCCTCTTCAGTGGCGAAGATAAAAAAAGAGAGATTTTTACTCCTGAAATCGCAGCAACTCTTTTCCAGCTGAAATGGAAAAATCAGTCCTCTAAAATAGCTAACCTACTTGCAATGTGTACCGGTCTCCGAGCAGGTGAGATACAAGGACTACGGAAACAAGATCTTGGAAAATCCCGCCTATATGTACGTCATTCATGGAATAACACAGACGGTTTGAAAACCACCAAAAATAACGAGGAAAGAACAGCAGAAATTGTATTTCCTGAACTTATGGCTGCTCTCATCGAACAAGCAAACGCCAATCCGTATAATGAAAATCTTGATGGATACATTTTCTGGGCTTCTATACCAAGGAAACCAATTGAATCTCGTCAGTGGTTGGAGGATTTACGTGAAGTCTGTAAGCAAGTCGGGATCAAAGATCCTTCATGGGTCACTTTTCACGCCTGGAGGCACTTCTTTGCTACCTATATGCATGGAAAAGTAGAAGACAAGATTCTCCAAATGGCAACTGGTCATAAAACCCATGCTATGTTAGAACACTACGCCAATCATACTCGCTTGGAAGATATAAATGAGCTTAAAATAGCCCAGAAAAGTGTATTTGAGCCAATTTTAGCGAAAGTTGTAGATTGGTAATAAGATTATGACTCAGATATAAACATTGTGAATAACCATGTAGTGCTGTTGGTAGTATTAGTCAATATCATATTTATTTCTTTTTTGTTTCTGTCATGTGCTATACTTATGACTAAGACATTATACATTAGAGGATTTTGATTATGAGGAATATTTAAATGTCTATTGATGAAGTGCTTCGAAAAATTGACAACGAGATTCAAAAAAAGAAAAAAACAGAGCAATTAAAAAAAGAATTACAGCATTCAGAATCACGGGAGTCTGAATTAGAAAGTAATTATTACAGGACGATAGAAAAATATGATACGCAAAATTTAAATAATTTAATAAATGGATTTATTAAGGAATTAATAGCAAAAGGTTTTATATTAGCAAGAATACGAAGAAACATTGAACTTACTTATAAAAATAGCTTAATTATTGGAATAGAAAAAGTTGGCTCCACTTATAAAATTTCCAGAATCGATGAACAAAAGAAAATTTTATCATTAGTTATTGCTAGTATGAATCATGAACCAATTAATCGGAAAGAATACATAGTTGAAAAAGGTTGTGATATTGAAAAACTTCAATCAAACATTAAAACAGAAGAAGAAAATATCAAAATGATTTTAGAACAAATTGATAATCTGTATAAAAAAACCAGAGGTTTTTATTGTAGTTGTGTTGAAACTAATAAAGAGCAAATACAAAGTTGCCACGAAATAATAAGAAAGCTTTTTGAAAATGAATAACAATAAAAAAATGCAACAGGTGTTAAAAACACCTGTTGCCCTGCTGCTCTTCTCTATCCGGGCGACAAATCAAAAAAATACCCACAAGTATCCGGCTCATTATTAGCCTCCCTCATGTGGATATTATTTCGCGAGCAAACAACCTGTTTTGTGATCATTCAATTTAACCCGTTCAGCTAATTAGCTTCACATGAAGCTAATTCTTTCATAAAAGGGAGAGGTGTTGTAATAGAGAATCCAATAGCCCGAATACAGGGCAAGATAAAGGGTGTGTTACAAGGTGGTTTATTTCTTTGCTTTGTATAGACTTTATTGTATCACAACCATTTTTGTGTATCACAGATATAATGCAATTCCTTATATAATATAGACTTATTTGTATCACACTGGAGATTGTGGACATTTATGGTTTTGAATATAGGCCTTTAAAACAAAAAAACCCTGAACCAGACGGTCAGGGCTAAGTCAGAGATAACACTAATTAGCTTCATGTGAAGCTAATTAAACAGGGAAAAGAAATAGCCTCATGTGAGGCTATTTCACGTCAGGGTGAGATAAAAAAAATTGAGTAAGACGTGAAAGAAGAACAAGGTCAACGGGATCAAAAAAACGTACCGCAATATCGATGCAGGATATGCCATCAAACTGTAAAATCTTTTTCCGCAGAACAACCGCACGAACCGTTGCAATTTCGGAAGGGCTTGAAAATTGAAATTTCAACACGAGCTTGTCATCTCCTTCAAGTTCAAAATTATCGGTACTTATTAATCGAGCACCAGAAAAAGAAATATTTTGTAGTGCACATTTTTTTCCAACACCGTGAATCCACAATTCGCTTTCCATGTTTTCTATTTTAATTTCTTCAGTTATATTCTTTGTAATATGGACACGGACATCTTTTCGGAGTTGTTGAAACTGATGAATAGTTAAAAGATATTGCCATGTATCTTTGAGAGGAAAAGTGATTTTCTCAAATTCATAAGCGAATGAAATAATCCAATGATTACTTGATGTTTGTACAAGGGTTTCAAATACAAGCGGTAATTCAATTGTTTCTGTACTAGTTCGAAGATGAGCGCACACCGACTTGGAGAAATCAGATTGTTTATCTGATGAGATAAACAATATATTTGTTTTTGAAAAAGCAAAAAGTACATACGGTGTTTTTGTTCCGCTATTCAATATTGAACAACTGGAAATTGCAAGCCGGTTTAAAACATCAGGAGTTACAAGTACATCCATAGTCGAGGGTCCTTTTAATCAATTCGTCGAGTAGTGAATAATCCAGCTTTCCTTTTGCCAAAAGCAGAATATCAAGCCGAGAATAAAAACTATCTGGTTGTGAGAATGATATCTCCGGATAGTGTTCACGAATATAGGAAACAGCCTTCTTTGTCTTATCCACTCGGGATGCAAACTGTTTAAAAAGAATTGCGACTGGTAGAGAGGTGCAAGGTAAATCATTCATGCGCTGCCGTTCTGCATTTCTAATGCAGTATACCCGGCGATGTGTCGGGTATGTATAATAAAGAAAAACAATCGCGTCTGGTGGATAGTACAGCACCGAAGCGGAATTCGTTTGTACTAGGGTCTCTTCTTTTCCATCTGCGTACAACGAAAAAAAATGAGGATCTTTGGGTATATAAATTTGCAGCGTTCTTTGTTTCATTGAAAGTTATAATATACCAAAATGAAAATAAAAACAAAGGTTGTTTTTCATAAGCGTTGACGTATCCATTTTGATAGTGTTATACTATTATTCGGCTGAACTCATAAGACAGTATAATCAATCGCGTATTTATTTCGTAAATATTTTTTTACGAAGTAAATATCATTGATCCCAAAGAGGTGTCTATGAGTGTAAGAGAAAAAGAAATTACTGATGAGCAATTCTACAAAAAGTTTGAACGCACATATCAAAATCTGACATTAACCGGCAAAGCTCCTTGGCTCAAGGAAGGAAAAATCGAACGCGATATTGCGTACAATCCCAATAGCGGTATAATCTTTCGAGGTGTCAATGCCTTGATGCTTGAGATGAGCGCAGCAGAGCAAGGCTACAAGGAATCACGTTGGGTTTCCGAAAACGAAATTGACAGTCTGAAACTCAGAGCACGAACCGGAGAGAAACCGACACCAATCGCATATGTAAACCGCTACGCACATGCTACAGATGTTCACCCGTCCACCGGGAAGGCATTCAATGAAAAACATCCCAAACAGAAATACTACTATATGTATAATATCGAGCAGCTGAAAGAATACGAGCAAATTCGTGAATCGGGAATGACACTTGACCGGTCACTGGTGCAGGAAAAAATTCGCACAGTTGTACAAAACACTCAGACCTCTCATTTCCCCGAAATCCTTGATAAGGTTAGCATTGCAGCCGAACAGAAAGTAATCGGGGAGCAAGCAAAAATAATTGCCCAGGAGCTTGCCAGATACCGGATGACACAAGAGTTTAAGGGAAACTTTATTCCTCAGACACCCTTGTTGGCAATGAAAGACGCTTCGATCAAAACGCATGGGGCGACACTCTTGACAACTCTGTATCATGCTGAGGTAGCTAAGGACAGATTCATCTCACGTGGGATGAATCTTGAAAACGATAAAGTTCGCACAGTCTCCAGAACCAAAGTGCAAGAAAGTCAACCGGGATTTTCATTGTAAATCACGAAGTATGATGAAACAATTAGCCTCATGTGAGGCTAATTGTTTCATCTTCGTTACCACCAAACACTAATAAAGCGGAACAATAAAATATGATAGAAGCAGAACACAACACCTTACCGAGTCAGGGAGGCTATTTTTTCTCGCCAAATATAGAAGAAAGTGGAATAATCGATTATACAAAAGTAGAGCCTGATAAAATTTATCTTGCGAATAGAAAAACAATACTTGATCTAAATTATCCTTCTTATCTTCCTCCGGTACATATACGGAGAAGTGCACAGTATGATATTCCCGCTTTTAAGATCAAAGATAATGAATATCTCATTCATGAATCTGATGAAATGCGAAGTGATGAAAACGGAAATCTACATAATCCACGAACCTATCGGGTATCTCTTGACGTGTATGCAGCTTTGGTAAATTACCACCTTGAATTTGACCGGGCAACATTTGCAGCAGTAGCACAACGTAATGAAGAAGAGCGTCTGCGAGCAGTTGAATCAGGAGCAAAAGAATACCATGCTATTCGCGAGGGTAGCATTCCGGTCCTTCCAGATAAGCTTGACGTTAATTTACTACCAAGTACGTATACTAATAAGTATCTGCAAATTGAAAACAAGCCATCACGAGTTGCATTGAAAAGTACAAAAAGCAAAAGAATGAGCTTTGAACCGTACTATTTCATCAGGGATATGGCTATTGAGAATGGAAGTAAATTATCAAAAGCGGGTATCTTTGGGATTCATCGCGAATGTATCGATGACGTAAATCAGAAGCTTCTAGATATGGAATTACAGAAAGCTGATTTTGAATCATCCTGGACAAAGGGGAGAGAAACCTCTTACGGAGATAGTAATCTTGACGATTCATTACTGGGGGAATATGGCGTTCGGATAAAGAGGCAAAACGGAGAGCGCATCAATATAAAAGAAATTGAACAATTAAAACAGGCAATTGAGCAGGTATATTCAGTGTACGGTGATGTTTCTGTTGTTGCAAGAAATTTCGGTTTGAAAGTAAGCCATGCGGGAAATATGCGTATGCATGCATCAAAATACGCAGGGTTATTTTCATCGTATCATAACGCAATCGGAGTTTCATTTGCGGATGGAACGAACCAGGCATCTTTGACCGCAGTTCATGAATACGCACACTTTCTCGATCATCTTTCTGGCAAGGAACATAATGCATGGCATTCTTCAGATATTCCCGGAAGCCTTGAAAATAAAATAGCCATTGAGTTTCGTGGAAACATGAATACAGCTAAAGGAGAATACTGGAACCGCACCTGTGAATGTTTTGCAAGAGCGATTGAAGAATATGCCCAGATTGCCATGATCCGGGAGTCAGAAGGGATTGATGGGTTTTCCTTGAGTTCTTTGGAAAACGTAAATATAAAGATATCAAGACCAGCTAATGTTAATTATTCCTCTTTTCAGAAACATATCGAACCGCTCGTATTAAAACTTCTTGAACAGTATAAGGAACGCTTCGTTACAGAAAAAGTTATTGAGGTGTCAGTAGTCGGTGAAAAAAAGACAGTGACTACAGCTATGAACCACGAAACGCAAGAACCATCTAAAGAAAAAGCTGAACGAAAACTAGAAAATCTACAAAAACAAGTGTATTTCCTCGCAGTTGATAAAGTGAAGCTAGATAAGGAAGCAAAAAAGATTGCTGAGGACATCTTAGAAGAACGGCACAAAATTAATAATAATGAACAATCTCGAATAAGCAGGGAAATAGGAAAAATCGAAAGGGAACACTTATCAAAATCTGAACTTAACCCTGAGCTTGAAAATGATCCATTAGCAAATAATTTATTAGAACAGCTCTACAAAGAATATAATAACATACGGCATGATCCTACTCATTCAAGCGAAACTCTATCTCGTTTACTCGCAAGAGAAAAAGAATTAAAAACCCACTTGGATAATATTGAAATAGAGGGGAGAAACGTAACTCGTGAACTGGAAAAAGAAGAAGAAGCAACCGAAGCTAAGAAAAATGGAAAGCAAAACACAATAAAAAAAGAAACCAGTACCATGGAAATTCCACAACAAACAAGAGCTACATATGCTCAACTGAAGCTATTTGAACCTGTATCCGAATATAATTTTCAAGAGCATGAATTTTATAGCAAGCTGTATGATTATTTTGAAGAAAAAGTTCCTTTCCCAGCAGAAAATCTTACTTTATCTATAGCTCCCCCGTTATTAGAGTATATCGGGATCCAGAATTGTCAGATGCATATTTCAATCTCGACCCTGGACGATTCTCAGAAAATAAATGGTTTATCAAAGGATGAAATTGAACACACATTGCGTTCAATTTCTGATCCTGTTCTTGTATATGCTTCACAAATTAATGAAGAAAAACGTTATGTATTGACTACCGATACCAATAGTTTTGATGAACAACTGGGATTATTTATGCTTCGTGATGAAAAATCAAATCGTTTGATTATTGAAGGCATACGGAGAATTCAGGGAGAAGAGCAACAATCATGGATTGAAAACAACCTATTGCTTTACTTTGACGACAAAAGAATATCAAAATTACAGAGAAGGGAGAATGTTCTATTCCCGCGTATTAAAGACCGTTCGTTTATAAAAGCATTTTCCGAAGAGAATATTAAAACAAAGTACGGTTTTATTGCACATATGATTGCCGAGCATCCGGAAAAGAATATTACTGAAGGAGACCCCGCAGTTACGAGAAATACCATAAGAGAAGCAAAGGCTGCACGGCGCTCATATACCGATCGTATTCTAAAGGGTGAAAAAAGTGGTCTCTGGAAGACCTTCCGTGAATTCAAGAAACATGGCGTTTTTGATATTCAGGGGGCGAGTGTAGCGACAAATGAAAAGGGAATTATAACCAGTAATGGCTGGGAACAGCTATATCAAGCGTTAAATATATATCGTGATAAGCGCTTTGAAACGTTCCGGGTTTTATTTATAACGCCAGAGGGTGTTATTAAAGATCAATTGGCAATATCAAGCTACTTGCCTAATCTGGTCAATGTATCGGCGATCAATGGCGAGCTTAGAGACCAGATCACTAATTACGCCATGCAATCGAACACCAAAATTGTCGTTGTTCATAACCATCCCTCTGGTAATGTTGCATCAAGTATTCAAGATGAGTCTTTGACAAAGCACCTTGAAGAAATATTGATTGATAGCAAAGGAAACTCTTTGCTGATGGGTCATATTATTCTTGACCATGATTCTTTCGGACTGTATGAGTCAAATACATGGCAGACTGTCAGAAGCAACACTCAAGGTAACGATTCTTTAATGAAAACTCGTTTACCAGATTTTACCTATGAAAAGATTAATTCTCCAATAATTTTGAAGGATATTGCAAAACAGATTAACGAAAGTGATAGATGGAACAGCAAAGACTGGGTACCCATATTATTTACCAATGGAGATGCACGTACAAGCGGCATTCGTTATTTCTCAAAAGAATGGATAAAGAATACACCTTCAGAAAAGATAATAGAGGAGTTTCAGACCATAGGAGTAAAAACAGGCGCAATTTGGGCCTTCCCAATTATTTCAAAAGACTTGGCGCAGGATGCAGAGTTGGAGCACGCTATTATTAACCATATGAAAAACGGCTGCTTTATGGACTTTTGCATTGCAGGGAAAACAGCAGACTTATATTTTCTTGATGAATACCGTTCTGGGGTTTTTCATACTCTTTCACGGGATGATGTACTTGCACGAACAACGGTTGAATCGACCTTTAGTTTTGAACGGCAAAACAGCAGGGCAAACGAAGAAAGTGAAGCTGTCGCATCGAGGGGACAGGAGGAATATGGAGGTCAAACTGAGAACGGTGAAAGTCTTTTCCGGACGCACAATTCACCAGGAATAACCACAGCAATAAAAAATATCTCTATGGATGATATTAGTAAACCAAATGAACGTATTTTAATTTCAGAACATGTTCCATTCATTTTTAAAGAGTGTGGACTTCCAGGAAAATCTATAGAAATTTATCTTGATAAAATAGCGCGAGGTATTTTATTACCTATGACTGAGAGACATGGGCATAACAATAGTGTTAACAAGGAAAACATATTAGAAGTATTCTCACAGATTGCTAATCCCAGAGTCATATTTCGCTCCAAGGATTCAATATCGTTAGTTGCCGTTTATGATGTGCTAGACAAAAAAAACGAACCCATCATGCTATCATTGAAAAATGATAGCAGAATAATTGAAACAAACCTAATAACTTCTGTATACGGAAAACCTACGAGGGATATTGAATATTGGATTGATGGTGAACGTATGTTATATGTAAACGATTTGGAAGAAAAAAAAGCATTCATGTTGCCTTCGCGTCAATTGCGTATGAGCAACATAAATGCTTTCAATAAATTAAATATACGCACGAAATCCGAATTTGTCAATACTAATTTTGTTAAGTCTGAACAAGAAGAATATACACACAAAGGAGGCCAGAAAATGGCAGATATTAAATCAAATGGTGAGGAAAACAAGGTTTCATGGCTTGAGGATGAAAGGAATAAAAGTGAGTTACGGTACGAAGAACAAAAAAAAGAGTTTTACAAGTCTATGGATATAGATCCTCATGCGCCGTTGTTTGACAATGGAAAGTCTCTTGCTGATATTACAATTACGATGCAAGAACCAGGTAGATTCGTGGGGGAAATCGACGAGTATGAAGTTTCCGCAGATGATGTGTTTTATAGAGAATTTAAATTTGATACAGACTATGAAGAAGAAGGGATTAATCCTTCTACTATTCATGGAATAGACGAATTATTAAATAGTAGTAATTTTGTCTTTTCTGAAGGTACTTATGAATATTTACTTCGTAATGCGCAGGGTGAACGAGAAAGGTTCTTAGAAAAAGAGAATGTTCATGAAGTGCAAAACAACTCAGATAAGAATTTGTGGCGTGCAAATGGGGTAATGGTTGAAATGAAGAGGCCGAGATCGAGAGATTGGGAGTTCATGGTAAGTACTGATGATCCAGAAAAAACAAAAGTATTGGTCTCACAGATGATAGAATTGGAGAAGGAAAAGGGGAAAGCTTTTCCAACAAAAAATGAATTACAAGATAACTCACAAATACCGGAAAAAAAGCCGTACCTCCAAGTGAACGCCGAACAGTTTTTAAACGCGGTCAAGGAAGATACCGCACCGTTCCTGGTAAAAAATGCAGAAACGGAAGAGCTTTCATTACTGCCAAAGGCGATTCGTTCGGCCGAAACAGGAAAAATTTTTCGTGGCTCAAATCAGTTACTTGCGCAAGTAACCCTAAAAGAAATGGGAAGCAAGGATACAGAACTTATTACTTATGTACAGGCTAAAAAATTCGAGGCGGGAATAAGAAAACAAGCACAGGGACTTAATTTAACTACCTGGAACGCCGAGACAAATAAACAGGCTGTGTATCGGTATTATCCGTTATCGGAAGCATATAATCGTGATTGGTTGCCCAAAATCGTACCACAGGTGAATAAAGCCGCTATAACAGTGGTATGTACCGACCAACAACCTGAAAAGTATCTGGGAAAGTATCTAGCTGCCACTTCTTTAGGTGTGAAGTTTGAAACAAATAAGAAAACGATGGAAGGATTCAAAAACAACCTCGTGAAAGATCTAGAGGCTGCATTCTCTGAGAGACGGTATACGCGTGTTTTTGAAATAGGGGAAAGAGCGGGTGAAATATGTCGGAATACTATGAGTGAAATCGGCACAAAAAAACAAGTTCCTAAAAGTATTGAGAAGGCGGCTCCAAAGATAATCAGGAATGTGCCGTATAATCCAGTGACGGGCGAAAAGTTTGTCGGGATAAACGGAAAAAACGCAGAGTATGTAATGCAAAAACGCCAGTCCAAAGACCCCCGTTTTCTGGAGCTCACGGACATATTAAAAGCCGGATTGTCATTGAAACAAGAAGTCAAAGAACCGTTAGTAATATCGGTTGCGGGAAAATCACGGTTTTTTTATAACGCTGCTGATATTCAAGACATCCCACCACGTACAAAAAGCATCGCGCAAGTCCCTGAGGTAAAAGTTCAAAAGCATCACAAAGAGAGGGAGATGGAATTATAACTATTTTCTAAAATGTGAGCCTCTTGCAAAAGTCAAAAAAAGCATGATTTTTTGAAGAAAAGGCGGGGAATATCCAGTATGATAGGTTTTACTACAAAGCCATCAAAAAAGGAAAAACCCCGCCATGAAGAGCATAACAGAAATACTGGGTGGAGCGCAAATACTTCTAGCCATATCATTTGAGATTCAGGACAGTTTTGAAGAATTTCTCAATACGGAGCAGCGCACATTTCTTTCCCTTCTTCGGGTTATCGAAGAACACTTACCCTATGATTCTCGCGTCAGAACGAGGACCGGGCGCCCCTCTTATCAAGGGCGATCGTTTATTCGGGCTTTTTTTGCACAAAGCTTTTTTAGAATCAGCACAATGGAGGGTTTGAGACGAAGGTTACTTTCCGATCAAAACTTACGCATGATTTGCGGTTTTCATCATATCCCCCGTCTTTCAACATTTTCACGGCGTATGACTGAATATGCACAAAGCGAGTTCTTGGGCAAAACCTTGAATGATCTGGTTCGGCAATATCTTGGCGATAAAATTATCGGTCATATCGCAAGAGATTCAACCGCTATACCAGCCCCATGAAAAACCAGTAGATAAAAAAGCAGAAAAAATACTCGTTCTAAAATCTAAACGTGGTCGTCCACGAAAAGAAGAAATATAGCCAGATAAAGAACCAACGCAGCTTGAAAAACAAATTGATATGACCCCTGACAAAGCCTTATCTGAATTGAACTCGTCGTGTGCTTGGGGTTGTAAGAAAAACAGCGAAGGGCATACTTCATATGGGAAAGGATACAAACTGCATCTGGATATAACCGATTTTGGCATTCCTGTTACCGCTATTGTCACCGGCGCAAATGTTCATGATTCTCAACTAGCAATTCCCATGGAAAAGTTGACAAGTGGAAAAATTACTTTTAGAAGCACCGTTAGCTGACATTGCCCAATATCTTACGAATCGCAAGTCAGCTTCTATTCGTGAAACAGCACAAGTTCCGGAAAAAGGGTTATCAAGAGGAAAATCTTTTAGCATGTAAAAGAATTCTTTGGATACATAGTCATTCCATGAATTGAGTGGTGAGTGATAATAAAACTGTAATACTCATCAATGCTGCCCAAGATTTTTGCTGTTCAAAGGTTTTACGCTTATTTTTAGACATGATTTTACATGTTTAAAGCCTTCTAAAATAATGAAACTGGTATACTGTTGTTTTTTTACAAATTGAGAATACAATTGACAAATTATAAAACTACGCATACGCTTGTATTATGATTCAAAGAACAGCCGAAGCAACCCTGCACCGCCTTGCCAAGGGTTTTCCCGTTATATGCATAACCGGCCCGCGCCAATCGGGGAAGACGACGCTTGCCAAGTCAGTTTTTCCTGATAAACCGTATATCTCACTTGAAGATCCCGATATTGCGCGCCTTGCCCGCGAAGATCCCAGAGGTCTTCTTGACAGTTATAAAGATGGCCTCATACTCGATGAAGCACAAGCCGTCCCCGAAATCTTTTTATACTTGAAAACAGCAATCGATAAAGATCCTGTTCCCGGTCGCTATATCGTTACCGGCTCCCACCAGTTCAGTTTGCTTGAGGGTGTGACTGAGTCCCTGGCAGGCAGGGCTGCTTTCGTGACGCTCTATCCGTTTTCCGTACAGGAACTCAAAGATGCCGGTATAGCGCTCTCTGAGCCCTTTGGGACGCTTCTGAAGGGGTTTTATCCCCCAGTCTATGATCGTGAAGTGACGGTGTACGATTGGTATACAAATTATATTTCATCCTATATTGAACGCGATGTCCGCTCAGTAATCAATGTGAAGGATTTGGGGCAATTCCAGACTTTCGTGAAGATGTGCGCCTCAAGAGTCGGGCAGCTGGTAAACCTGAGTGCTTTGGCTCAGGACTGCGGTATTACGCATAATACCGCCAAATCATGGATATCGGTTCTGGAATCAAGCGGCATAGTCTTTCTTCTAAAACCTTACTATAACAATTACGGAAAACGGCTGGTGAAAAGCTCGAAGCTCTATTTTGTTGATACCGGACTCTTATGTAGGCTTCTTGGCATAAAGGATGCCGAGCAACTGTTCATGCATCCAAACCGTGGAAACATCTTTGAAAGTTTTGTCGTCGCGGAAATGTTGAAAAATCGCCTTAACAAGGGACTCTCTCCAGAGTTGTACTTCTGGCGGGACAACACCGGAAACGAAGTCGATGTCGTCTATGAAGATGGATCGGTTATCCGGTCGGTCGAGATCAAGTCAGGGAAGACCTTTTCTACCGATTTTACGTCTGGTCTTGAAACCTGGATGCGGTTTTCCTCCGAGTCTCCGGCCTCCTGCTCTATAGTTTATGCGGGGGAGATGTAAATGAAAAAGAAAGGGATAGAGGTGAAAAAGTGGAATTCTGTGGAATAGAAAGGCTAAATTGAACAAATAGGAATTATTGAATGTGAATTAAAGAGAAATGGGTGTAAAATAAAGCAAAAAAATAGGAGAAATGCATGTCGCTTTCCTGGAATGAGATAAAAACCCGCGCTGCCGCCTTTGTTAAGGAATGGAAGGATATTGCCTCTACTGCCAGAGAAGCCGCCGTCGCGCAGACCTTCGAGACCGGGTTTTTCTATATTTTCGGGATCGAACGCTCCCAGGTGGCCATTTTTGGGTTTAAAGTACCGTTTTCGGAGCCTAGTTTATGAATAATGTAAGGAATATAAAAAAAGAAACCCTGGATCCTAGCACCGCCGCAAAGGACGGGAGAAGGAAAATCAGGGCTTACATTAACGAGTATCGCCCTTTCTCGGATAAAAATCAAGCGGATTTTTATACAAAGGTTATATCCTGTTTATCTATAGAGCGTATGGCTTCATTTGGGGACATTGCTTGTGAGTCGAAAACAGTACTAGCTCGGTATCTTCTGAATATCGCCCTATGTGAGAGTCTCTATTCTTCTCTGCAGTTTTGTGAAGTTGCTTTGCGGAATACTATTCATTCTGACCTTACCAAGCGATTCGGATCAGAAAATTGGTATGATTCCCCCCATTTTTCTCTGACTCCGTGGGCTGTCGCAGAAATTGCCAAAGCTAAGGAAAAGATCAATAAATCCAGAAAACAACTTACGCCGGGAAAAATTGTCGCGGAGCTTCAATTCGGTTTCTGGACAAGCTTTTTTGAAGATCATTATGAGCGTAACACGCCATTCATGCCCAGTGGGATCAAGACTGTTTTCCCATATCTCCCGAAATCTCAACATAACCGCAAGGATATTAAGGCTAAACTGGAAACAATCCGTTCACTTAGAAATCGTGTGTTTCATCATGAGCGTATCGTTCACTGGAAAGATTTGGACTCTCAGCATCAGGTGATACTTGATGTGATTTCCTGGATCAATCCGGAGCTCTTGCATCTTGGCGAGCATCTCGATACATATGTCTTTACCCGAAAATCAGGACTTGATCCGTGGCTGCAAAGTCTTGATACCCATTGGGATGATCTTGTATCGCATGAGGCAAATTTGAAGGAACCTTTTCATGATTGCCTATAGTAAATTCCATCTACATATACAGTGCTCAATAATAGCCGTATGGGTCAATGATGAAAAATTAGGAGCCAACTAAATGTCGCTTTCCTGGAATGAGATAAAAACCCGTGCTGCCGCCTTTGTGAATGATTGGAAGGATATTGCCCCGACTGCCAGAGAGGAAGCGGACGCGCAAACCTTCGAAACCGGTTTTTTTCATATATTCGGGGTCGAACGCTCCCAAGTAGCCATTTTTGAACAAAAAGTCCGCCTTTTAGGCGATGCAAACGGATATATCGATCTGTTCTGGAAGGGACACATCATGATCGAGATGAAGAGTCCCGGTAAGGATATGTTGAAGGCGTTCGAGCAGGCCAAAAACTACGCCAACGCACTCAAGGGCACGGACTTACCGAAATGTATTCTTATCTGCGACTTCAATCATTTTCATTATTACGACCTCCTGGACAACGCAAAAATGCAGGAATTCGCTCTTACTGATTTGGTGCAGTACATTGAGCTATTCAGCGACCTTGCGGGATACAAGGACGTCGAATACAAGAAGCAGGATGCCGTGAATATCGCGGCCGCCGAAAAAATGGGCCGCTTGCATGACCGCCTCAAGGATATTGGTTATACGGGTCACCAGCTTGAGGTGTATCTGGTTCGAATCCTGTTTTGTCTTTTTGCCGACGATACCGGCATCTTCGAGCATGATTCCTTCATCAAGTATATTCTTCAGCGAACAAACGTAGACGGCACCGACCTTGCGCTCCATCTGCAAAAAATATTCGAGATTCTGAACAAGCCCCAGGATAAACGGCTCAAAACGATAGATGAGCAGCTCGACAAGTTCCCGTATGTAAACGGTGGCCTTTTTTCGGAGACGCTTGAAATCGCAGACTTCGATTCGCGTATGCGCGAGGCCATTATCGAATGCTGTGCACTGGACTGGGGGAAAATATCCCCCGCTATCTTTGGTTCGATGTTCCAGAGCGTAATGAACGAGAAAGAACGCCGGAATCACGGTGCGCACTATACAAGTGAGGAAAATATCCTCAAATTGATTCATCCGCTCTTTCTCGACGATCTTTGGGCTGAATTTGATAAGTATAAAGCGTTAAAGTCTGAAGTTCGGGTCGCCCGATTAAATACCTTTCATGACAAGCTTGCCAATTTGAAGTTTCTCGATCCAGCCTGTGGTTGTGGGAATTTTTTGATTATCACGTATCGAGAGATACGCATCATGGAGCTGGCAGTCATCAAGGAATTGCTCGGTGGTGAACGCATCCTAGACGTTGATACCTATGTGAAAGTCAATGTAAATCAGTTCTATGGTATTGAGATCGAGGAATTCCCGTCAAAGATCGCACAGGTAGCAATGTGGCTCATGGATCACCAGATGAACATGCTGGTTCGGGACATGTTTGGTGAATATTACGTCCGAATTCCGTTGCGGGCAAGCCCTTCGATTATTTGCGCCAATTCGCTGAGGACCGATTGGGGGAGTGTCGTTCAGAAGAATGAGTTGAGCTATATACTGGGGAACCCTCCGTTTGTGGGATTCACATTTCAAGACGCAGATCAGAAGAAGGATATGCAATCTATTTTCCCTGGTATTAAGAATCTCGATTTTGTAACTGCATGGTATAAAAAAGCCGCTGAGTATATTCAGGGGACAACTATAGAAGTTGCATTTGTCTCGACTAATTCAATCTGTCAAGGAGAATCTGTTGCACCGTTATGGAAGCAGTTAATTAATGACTATCATGTAGTAATTAATTTTGCACACCAGACATTTAAATGGAATAATGAAGCAAAAGGGAAGGCTGCAGTTTTTTGCGTAATTATTGGATTTAGTCTGATTGACCGAAAAGAAAAAAGGCTGTTCAATTATTCTTCAGTTGATGCAGAACCTGTTGCAATAAATGTCAAACAAATTAATGTTTATCTTGTTGAAGCTCCTAATGTAATAATTGAGAGTAGAAATAAACCGATTTGCTCTGTTCCTCCTATGGTTTATGGGAATAAGCCTGCTGACGGTGGAAATTTAATAATAGAAGCAGATGAGTATGATGAGTTTATTAAGAAAGAGCCAAAGGCAATAAAATATATTCGACCTCTCTTAGGTTCATATGAGTTTATAAATAATAAAAAAAGGTATTGTCTTTGGTTGGTGAATGCAAATCCTGCTGATATTCGTGACATGCCATTAGTTATAGAACGGGTCCATAAATGTAAAGAAATACGTGAAAATAGTATAGCGGAAGGCATTCGTAAATTCGCAAAAACACCAACTATTTTTGCCCAAGTGACACAGCCTGAAGGAGCTGATTATATAATTGTTCCCGAGGTTTCATCTGAACGTCGAAGATATATTCCAATGGCATTTATGAAAGCGAATACGATTGTTAATAATCTTGTTAAAATTATTCCTAATGCTCGCATATTTCATTTTGGTATTTTGACATCGGAAATGCATATGGTTTGGATGAGATATGTAACTGGACGTTTGAAAAGTGATTATCGATACTCAAAAGATATTTGTTATAATACTTTTCCATGGCCGACTGTTAATGAAAAACAGAAATCTGAAATAGAAGAAGCTTCTCAATATGTTCTAGATATACGTGCGATGTTTCCTGATTCAAGTCTTGCTGATCTTTATGATCCTGATTTGATGCCGCCTGACTTGATTAAAGCGCATAAGAAACTTGATAAGCTGGTTGAGAAAGCATATGGCAAGATTTTTAATAATGATTCTGAAAGAGTTGCGTTTTTATTTGAAGAGTATCAGAAATTAAATGAAGGACTATTCATGAAAGGAAATACTAAGAAAAGAATAATGTAAACAAATATTCGATGGACGTCTGTGGCGCTGCCAAGGAGAAAAAATGTGAACGAAGACGAACAAGATTCCGTTGAGCAACAACCTACCGACAACCTTGCTTCGGACGTAATCCTGTTTTCCTCTAATCTCCCATATTGGGCCAAGTTTCTGTCAGAAAGGATTCTCAGAACCGGTTCAACAACCTCCGAAGACTTGGCTTCATCTTATATATATCTCCTTGAAGAACTCGGGATATCCCCAGTTGGAGAAAGGAAACCGATAGACCCGCAGTTCCCCACAAATAGTTCCGGCAATTATTTGGCCGACTTGGTATTCACGAGGTTGAGTGATGTCGAAGGTGTGAATGCGCTTGCAGAGAATCAGACAATCGAGTTTAATCCGCACCTGACTATCGTGTACGGCGTAAACGGTTCGGGAAAATCAGGGTACGTACGGCTAATGAAAAAAGTCTTCTATTCCAAATCCCCTGAGGAGATTCTTGGGAACATACACGTAAATGCTGAACAAAAGGATGTCACCGCAAGTTTTCACTTTTCATCAAACTCCTCTGATTATCCCCTCAAATGTCCTGAAGATGAAGGACGTACGGAGTTTCGGCAGTTCTCAGTTTTTGACGGAGCCAGTGTACTAAAACATCTCGAGCAAAAAAACGAATTTCAGTTTCGTCCAGCAGGACTTTCATTTTTTGCCAAACTAACAGAGTCAATTCAAGAGATAGAGAGGTTGCTAAACGAAGACATTGCAAAGAAGAAACAGGGGCCGACACTCGATGATTTAGCGGCGATATATGAGGGCGAATCAGATATCAAGACTCTCGTGCTTGGATTGTCTGGTCGCACAAACTTAGCAGACATCAGAAAAGTTCTCCCCTACACAGCTGAGGAAAAGGAAGAGCGAGCCAGAATAGAAAAAGAGTATGACGAGCTTCTCATTGCTTCGAAGGGGGCTGAGAAAGAGATCCAATCTCTACTGGAAATAAAGAGTCAGATTCTAGCTCGGAGAAAGATGCTGGCGTCACTAAATGTATTTACTACCGCAGAAGCAATCGCAAACAAGGATTCCTTGATTGATGCACTGGTGTCGAAAGAAGCACTTGCTAGTACTGAAGGAATCGAGAAGTTTAGAACGACTAAACTGAAGGAAGTGGGCTCGTCGGAATGGAAAGCATTCATTACCGCCGCAGAAAAGTTTGCAGCCAAACAATCACAGGAATACGCGGACTACCCCAGAACTGGGGATAACTGTCTATTTTGCCAACAGCCATTACCTGATTATTCAATAGAACTCGTGCAAAACTATTGGGTATTTATTAAGAGCGTTGCGGAAGCGGACGCCGCAAAGGCCAAAAGTGACGTAGATTCGCTCAAGGAACTGTTAGTAAATGCGGATTACGAATTGTTTCCCAAAGAGAATACGTTAACAGTCTGGCTCTTCAACAAAAAACCTAGTGTTCTATCAGACCTGACGCAATACCTATCCATACACAAAGAACTTGTTCAGTTAATAATCCTCTCCCTCGACCAACGATCAAAGAGACCTTTGAAAGCGTACCAGATCGGAGATACAGAATTGAAGCAAGCAGAGGACTTTGCTACTACGGCAATTGAGTTGCTCCGAAGTGGAAGTCAGGCAAAAGAATTCGAAAGAATGCGGGCTCGAATAACATACTTGGCACACAAGGAGAAGATCGAAACTCACTTCTCGAAAAGCGAGGACTATGTCGCGAGGCAAGCTTGGATCGCGAAATCCTCCAAAGCCAACTTTCTGAAGCGTAAAGTTACTGACGCTGAGAAAAGCCTTTCTGAACGGTATTTCAATAGAGCGTATATAGATCTCTTCAATAAGGAATGTCTTGAACTGAACGGAAGTTTCGGAATTGACGTAAGCCACTCTGGATCGGCAGGGAAGTCGTCGCGCCAATTGCGGCTCAAGGGCAGAAGCCCGAACAGCATCCTAAGCGAAGGCGAACAGAAGGTAATTGCAATCGCTGACTTCTTGTCGGAGTCAAAGATGTCAGAGATAAACAGGGGGATTATATTTGATGATCCGGTTAACTCCCTAGATGAGCGTCGAAAAGGCGAGATCGCTAATCGGCTCGTGAAAGAAGCAGATGAGCGTCAAGTTATTGTCTTTACTCACGATCTGGTCTTTATGTCTTCGCTCCTTACCCACAATGACCCCCAATCAGGAAAAATATCCTGCCACTGGGTTGAGAGTGTCGAGAACAGATCTGGACAAGTCTGGCTTAACAATACCCCCTCTTTTGAGCGTGAATATCGAAGCGCAGAACCAGCTAAGAAGCACTATCAAGAAGCGGCGAAACCTAATTGTCCACCCGCGAGCAGGGAGTCATTTGTAAAATTGGGTTTTACGGCACTTCGAACCTGCTACGAAGTCCTTGTGATTCACGAACTTTTCTGTGATGTAGTCCGTCGTTTCAATGAGCGGGTAAGCGTGGAGGCTCTTTCCGATGTCAATTTTGATCAGGAGCTAGTAGAAGAATTGCAGGACAGTTTTTACCAGTGCTGTCGCTACATGGAAGGGCATAGCCACAGCGACAAATACGCATACAAAAGGCCAGAGCCAAAAGACCTAAACGCCGAAATACTGAGGTACGAAGGCATAAAGAGTAAAATCAAAAAGGCAAAGAAATCAGAGTAGGTTCAAACGAGAAAAAGAAAGTTGGCCAGCAGAAAAAAAGGAAGGATATAATATGAGTGATTTATATCAGACAGAATTACAGAAATCTAAGATATATAATACTATGAAAACTAAATGCAAAGAGCAAGGCGATGCAATAGAGGCTTCTGTAATAAAACTAACAAATGATATAGTAACAGATGCATGTAATTTATCTAAAACAATTATTAGGTATATGCCTGAATTTACTCTTCATGATGAAACCCATCTTTTTCGAGTTTTATTAATTATGGAGCGTGTGATACCCAATGATACTTTAAGTAATTTGTCAATTCCAGAATTGATGATGCTTATTCTTTGTGCATTTCTTCATGATATTGGAATGGCTTCTGAAGAGGATAAAATTCGTGCGTGGAAGGAAAATTGGAAAGAAGACATTCCCGATGATGTTGAAAAAGAAGAAAATAGTAAATTTAATAGATTTAGAAATACTTATCCAGGTAAAATACAAGAAATAAATAAACTCAGGAAAAATGATGAACATGCTAAAGCAAATTTAGTTGAAGATTTCATCATAACGGAATATATCCGTACAACACATGCAATTAGAGCTAGAGAAATAATCGCAAATAATTGGGCTGATAAAATCATATACAAAGATAAAAACTTAACATATGAATTAACTCAATTATGTTTTAGTCATGGAAATGATTCACTTGCCCTTTTAGATCTAGAAACAAATGTACTATGCGGGGAAGATGAATATATTTGCCTTCCTTTTATTGGGGTGATCTTAAGATTATGTGATTTATTAGATTTTGACGCCAAAAGAACACCATCTATTTTATTTTCACACCTGTCAGTAAGAAATCCGGTTTCATTAAAAGAATGGCAAAAGCACAGATCAATCCAAGCATGGATTATAAGAAATGATAAAATTGCGTACTCAGCTCAGTGCATTCACCCTGCAATTGAAAAAACAATAAATGTTTTTTGCAATCTAATAGATAAAGAACTATCAGATGCTAGTAATGTACTCTCCCGCATTTCTGATGACTTTCGTGATGACGGTGGTATATACAAAATAATACTTCCGGCAAAGGTTGATAGGAGAAAAATACAACCAGCAATAAATATTAAAACGAACGATCCTCTATATATTTATAGAGACACATCATTTGAATTAAGCAAAGAACAAATTATTGATTTATTAATGGGCACAAAGTTATACTCTGATACTAAATCTGCCCTAAGAGAGCTTATTCAAAATTCGATAGATGCATGTCTCGTTGCTCAATCTTTATGTAAAAAAAGCGGGACTTTGTATTCTCCAGAAATTATTGTTAGGTATTATACGGATGGTGGAAATGATATAATTGAAGTTGAAGATAATGGTATTGGAATGAACCAATCGATCATTGAAAATTATTATGCAAAAGTCGGGTCTTCATATTATAAGTCAAAAGAATTTTATGATCTTAAGGCGCAGACTGGATTAACATTCCAACCAATCTCTCGATTTGGTATCGGTATACTATCATGTTTTATGGTTTCTGACACAATAGAGGTTGAAACACGGAAATTATTGGATAATGGTGATAAAGATACAGCTTTTGACATTATCGTAGAAGGATACGACAGTATTTTCACTATAAAAAAAGGGGACAGATTTGAACATGGTACAAGAACAAAATTGTTTCTAAGACCTAAGGAAAATCCTTGGGAACAAATTAGAAATGAAAAATTTATTCAGTATGTCAAAGATTCTATTCCAAATCCACCTGTCTTATTAAGAATTGAAGTAGATCAAGATACAGAAAACCAGATTATCATTGATGAAGATTCTTTTGATTTACTGAGACCAGAAGTTCTTAAAGATTTTCGATGGAAAAAAGAGAGTTTTGTTAAAGAGATTGAGATTTCACTTAATGATAGTGAAAAGGGCATTAGAGGAAGTGCGATAATAGCTTTATTGGATGATAATGAAACTCCAATTAGTATTATTGAAAATCTGAAAAAAACTGTGACCATTGATAATGAAGAATACAATCTTGAGAACAAGATTGTATTAAAAGAAAACGAAATAGAAACAATTAGCACAGTTATTGAGGTGGGATTAGATTCTGGAATTGACACAAAAAATGTCACTAACTCTATTGTCAAATCACGGTCAAAGTTCTCAATTCATGGAATAGACTTCCCTGATGGTGTTTTCCCTGATATTTATACAAGAAGTAAAAAAGCAACGCTGCATTGGTTTCTACCTGTATTATTAGTGGTCGATATCATTGGGGAAAAAGATATAAACTTAAACTCCGCCAGGACAGAAATCGTATATGATGAAAATTGGACAAATTTTGAGTATAATCTGGCTTTAAAGATGCTATCAGAAGTGAAAGAAAATCTTGAAGAGGATTATTGGTGTAAACTTAAAACCGTTCTACAAAATACTAAAAGTAGTGAAATATTCCTCGATGCTCTACAAAAACTATAGGGGAGAAGACATCGAGCACCTGCTTCAACTTGACTCGGCTATGTCACGATTCTTACTAGTCTTCGCTACATTCCTCTGCAAGTACCGTGCCATTACGCCTCGCAGGCTACGTAAGTATTATATCGACAATGCGGAAGCGCAGAAAAAATAGAGGAAAAATGAACATCATCAGAAAAAGTCAGCAACTTAGAACAATTCGATACAATCTCAAAAAACTTTTCCGTCACTTTGGCAGAATGAAGATACTAGACGTTTTTGATGACTCATGCGAACGAGGAAACGGTTCAATTCAACTTGTTATAGTCATTAATCTCGATCGACAACAAAAGCGATGGGAAGATATTTCCGAAGAGACCAAAAGACAAAAAGTGAGAAACGGAAAAACCCTGCATGATTATATTCGTAGAATGTCTGCCATTGATGCCAAGAACATCGACAAATCCTATGAGTTTAGAAATGTAACTAGAACCTATTCACTTGCCGACCAGTACTTCGTTGACCCAGACCCCAGACTCTTATCTATGATGAGAAACAAGAGCGTTGACATAAATATGACACTCGAAGAAAGGTCAGTTGCAGAGTCACATGTTAAGGTCTGGCAGTCAATAGTCGAGGATAAAATCCAGTATGCTTTAGTGTTAGAGGATGATGTATTCTTTGAACGTAGCTTCGCTGATCAAATTAATGCTTCTTGGAAAGAGTTAGCAGAACGACAAAAAGATGGGTACAAGTTTGACATTTTATATCTATCATATAAAGAAGTTGATAGAGGAGCAGTGAAAAGTCGTGTCTCTCCGAATGTGACGAGATTGGAAAGAGGCGTTTGGTGGATGTCTGGCTACATTCTTTCCTATGCCGGTGCATTAAAACTACTACAGTCAATTCCTGTTGTGGGTCCAGTCGACTTATGGGTGAATCACCTCTTCAACAGGCTTGATGTTTTTTGTACCCCAAAATCAGTAATCTTCCAGCGTGATGATATGACCTCTGACAATCGCTACTCAATTTTACCACTAATCACTCAAATTGGTATCCAGACTGACAAGACTCTTCTAGAGCTTGAACAATTAAAGGGACGCAGTCCTGTTTTTTGTATTGGGTACGAATTATCTGATTCTCAAAGGCTTAGTCGAGCTCTCTCTATGCTGGGCTACAGATGCTGCAATAATCAGTTTGGACAATTCACGAAGTCACTTAATTTTTTAATTGAACATAATCGCCCACTATTATTCGATGCATACATTGACAGGGAAGTACTTCCTGGTTGGATCGATCATTTGTTGCAACTTTATCCAAGTGCGATAGTTCTATTCAGTGATTCACTAAGTACCACCAAAATTATTCACTTGGATAATTCAATTGCGTCAGGATTGACAAACAATTCCAAGAGGGCAGTTCATCCCTATAACATTTCTACTCAGATGAGTTGGAAGCGGCTCTGCAGTCTGCTTGTCTGTAAAGTCCCTCGGTTTCGGTTTCCCTGCAAGACATCATGTTCAATACAAATAGAACACAGGGAAAATGATCACTCGACTAGATTACTGACACAATACGAAGGAGTAATTCTTGAACACGATGTCCATCCATGGATTGTTCCCTACCAAAGACAGGAAGAGTTTGGAATAGTTCAGATATCAGAATTTGCAGGTGCCCCACGTTCCTGCTTCATAGACATCTATCATGATTGTTTTGATTCCTTTAATGATAAGATTTGGTCAAAAGTTCACGAGACGTTTTCTGCAAACTTAGCCGAGTTTCATGACGAAAACATTGAAATCAAAGAAAGTTTATGCAACTTGTGGCTTCGAAACACCCCAGGAGAAAAACGTGCATATTCGGCCGCGTCATTCTTATCTCGTGAATCACTAAAATATGGACGTTTTGAGACTGAATTGCGGGCAACAAAAGGCGTTGGAATAGTGACAGCATTCTTCCTTCATCGAAACAATCCTTGGCAAGAAATCGACATCGAATTGCTCGGGAAGGACACCACCAAGGTTCTTCTTAATGTATATTATAATCCTGGTGATTCAGGAACGGTGTTTAACTACGGTAATCGAGGTACGCCAATAGTTTTTGACCTTGGGTTTGATGCCTCGATGGATTACCACACATATACAATTGAGTGGAATCCATTTGAGATTGCTTGGTACGTTGACAACTCATTAATACACCGTAGAACCACATGGTCTCCAACACCAATTCCAGACCTCGATCTTAAACTCTATTGTAGTGTCTGGGCGCCAAGTTCGACTGAACTTGCTGGCACACTGGATCAAAGTATTCTCCCAACGAAGAGTCAGTTGCGTCACATCTCGATATCAAAATGGACTGCAGAAGCTAATCTGCTTCAAGACCAAATGGCTCCTGTTAATAGTATTTGATGAGTATGATAACTTCGCAAGATTTCTACAATGAGGCAGAGAATCACGAATCGCGGTCAAGGAATGTATTCTCTCTCTTGTATAAGACTCGAAACACCGAGACAAGAGGAAGAAATTTATCCGGAAGATCAATCATTCCAAAGACTATTCTTCAGTTCTGGCATGATCGAAAAGGGATTCCCGAAGACGTCAAGGTATGCCTCGAGAGTTGGAATGTTCTAGAAGCGTCTGGGTTTCAGGTTTTACTTTTTGATAGATATGAAGCGAATACTTTTATTCAGAAGTACTTTCCATCTGAATATGTCACAGCATTTGAGAATTGCGATCATCCAGCGATGGAATGCGATTTTTTTAGGCTCTGCTATTTATACCAGAAAGGCGGTTTCTATGTTGATGCAGATGAAGAATATACAGGTGAAGATTGTAGCGATCTCTTTGAAGACAACAAAATAAAGCTTCAACCATTATGCTATGATCTGCGCAAGGAATCAATGGTTAGCCCTTCATCATTCCTTAATCTGACCCAGTACGAATCCGGAATGATTTTCTATGTCAACAACAATCCAATTGTTAGTCCTCGGGGACATCCCCTTCTCTTGATGGCAATCAAGCGGGCAGTCGGCTTACTCTGCAATTCACAAGAGAACAAAGATCTTGGAATTCAAGAAATTGCCGGACCAGGAAACCTATCCGCAAGTCTTGTCAGGCATTCTTTAAGTTTATCAAGTAATGGAAAGGCATCTGATTTCTCGTTTATTCGGAACTGGGATAAATACTCATCATGTAACTGGTTTCTGAGTTATAGAAATGATTCCAGAAATTGGCGTTTATACAAGAGAGGCCAATGAGAGTGCCTATTGCGGGGAAACTTGCCACCGATGTTAGACCCTCTCGCTCAGAAGTTCTTAAAAATCCTAGACTGCCTGGTTGACCTTGGTGACCGCAGAAGTGCTACGATCCAGTTTACTGAGTCTTTCAGGGATATCCGTTTCAATTAATAGTATAATGGAATGGGCATATCTGATTATAAGGATGTATAATATTGGTACGTGAAGCCTGTTTATTGGATTGATGAAAGAAGTCAGATATAATTATGGTTTTCTTTAATTTACTTATATGCCCAAAAGTAAAATAGGGTAACTCTTTATTTTACTTTGGGTTATAGAAAGGCCTTGATTCGGTATTTCTATTTTGGCGGCGTGGTAAACGCTATAAACGCAGAATAATCGCCTTTATCGGCTTTTCTGAGTGCTTCGATATAGCGGCTTCTTGTCGCGGATATTTCAACAAGATTTGAAGATCCCCAGAATAATGGAGTGCCCTTGATCTGACGTGATCCGTGTTGAAAATCGCCGGTGTACCATATTGATCGAGTGCTTCTTCCAGGGCTGCTATGCAGAACTCCGAATCTATTGTGTTTGATAAACGCCATGCCAATATTTTTCGAGTGTATAAGTCGATTATCGCTGCCAAATATACGTGGCCATCAGCAAGTCAACAACCGCAGCCGCTCGTGAGATGGCCTGCTTTATATGGGGGATGATGACGAATAATATCGCTTAACCGATTTTGTTTTTTACAGGGATAGAGATTGGCGATTACGCAATATAAGTTATCGTCGATTCAACCTTAAGGACAGAATCACTTTTGTGTTCCTGATTCCTATTGTCAGAGCGGACGGACTTTTCAGGCGGACCATTGACCTGTGGTATCCAATCCACGTATATGAGATTGGTCAAGCCGTTAAAATCTGCCATCTCTTTCCTTGTTTTTTATATTGACAGAGGTCTCATCATATGAGGTTGAAGCAGTTGTTAGGCTTGTTTTTCTTTAATTATTTTTTGGCGTAGAATAAACTCACCGAGTTGTGGGACAGCAAAAGAGTATTTTCCAAAACGATTTTTAAATATAAATCCCTGAGTTATAAGTGTAAGAAACATTTGGTTTATTTGACTATTCCCAAAAGCAGAAATTTCATATTTTTTTGATTCATTAACAACTTCTTGAACACTAAACTCTTCTTCACATGAAGATAAATGAGAAACAACGGCTAATAACTCTCTTTGACGATCAGTGAGCAAACCCCACCTGCCCGAAAAAAAGTCATCATCTAATTTGCGTAAAATAGCTTCGATTGGAACAGATAATTTCTGTCCAGCAGCATGTTGCTGAATAAAGATATCAAATATTTCTTTGCAAATAAACTGGATGAAATAAGGATATCCGCCAGATTTCTTCACTACTAAGTTTACAGATCTATCGTCAAATTGAATTGGGAAACTCTGTTCGTTTACAGGTTTTGTAATTGCTAGAATGCTATCTTCTGTTGATAATTTCTTTAGAAACAAAACTGTAAACATCCGTTCACTATAGGTTCGAGACTCAACTAACTTAGTCTGAATTGTTGGCAATCCACTTAACAAAAGCATAAAAGGAATTTCTTTTCGTTGAATTGATTGAAATACGTCTAATAAAAGAGTAAGTGGATATCTATCGAGTTTTACGTTATCCGATAAAGATTGAGATTCATCATATGCAATCACTATTCCATGAATATGCGGCATATGACTTCTAATGATTGACCAAACAAACTCAAAAATAAACTTGAGCTTATCTGAATTTAGTCCAGGAGCATTCTGGTAAATCAACTCAAGCGCTTTATAATCAAGTGCTGATCTTACCTTGCTATTTTCTGGAAAAAATGTAATTAATTCTTTTTCTGAATCAGACAGCAGAATACCTGAAGTGACCATCGCTAAATCTGCAATGAGACGATAACAAATTTTCTCTTCAGTTGCTGAAGATGACTCGGAAATTTCGTTACTTGTCCAAAGCCAATTTTTGTTAATCGCTGTTTTCTTTAATTCATTAAGTAAAACAGTTTTACCAACACCTCGTAATCCTGTTAGGATGCAATTCTTTATTATTACCTGTTGATCAAGTAATAATGAGAACTCAGTTATTTCTTTATCTCGTCCAGCAAGAAAGGGAGGGGGATGACCAGCTCCTGGACGATAAGGATTTTGAAGATTTAGATCACTCATAATAGTATTATCGTCAGAACTACATTTATAGTCAAGTATAAATTTATACACAAGACATAATCTTTATATTCCATACAATAGTTATTAGTATAAAATATCTATTTTGCCTTGTTTTCTTGTAATTTTGTCTGAATTTCTATTAAAATTCCATAATTACGAGAAAGTTCTGAATCAATTTGCCTCAAACGTTCGTTTAGAAGAACATTTTCGTAATCATTAATTAGTTTTACATTTACTGTAGGAATTTGTTCAACCACTAACTTTGTACCATCGTTGTTAAAAAGGTTAACCCATGAGGGTATAGAAGAGAGCAACAATGCAAAAATCGAAACAAGTATAGGGAGCCATTCCTTGATTTGCGTCAAACGCCGAGAATGATCAAAAGTATACTCATCTTTTGTTTTGAAATTATGCTTGATAAAAAAGTTGTATTCTTGTGTTTTCGAATAACTGAAACTAGTAAAAAACGGTACGCTGGATGAATCACCAAGCTCAACATTTGCATTATCGTAAAACTTAAACATTTTTTTATTGTTGTTATACGGCCCTTGTTCAAGTAGACCAGACGTAGTCAAATCATTTACAAAAGAATTGATGGTTTGCACTTCATGTTTAATATTGTCTAATTTATCACAATATATATTATAGGCTTCGTTTTCCATATTCTTCTTAAGCGCTGTAAGGGAAAAAAATATTTCAGCAATAGAAAATCTTGTGTACTTATTGATATACCGAAGTATTCTCTTTTTCTTTTTGTTCAAATGCATTTACATTTCCTTTCTTGCGCCGAAGGCGTCAGCCTAACATCTACTTCAACCTGTGGTTTTGCGAAGCAAAAGCATCAGATTGAAGTAGATGTTAGCCGAAATCAGTCATTCGTGAATATGCATAAAAAGTTGCATTTTCAAAAAAACAGAACTTGTAAATAATTCTTCCATTGACATCGATCAAGTAAGAATATTTAAATGTCTGCTCCTCCGAAATATCTCGGAATTGCATATTTAGGTTCCGTACAAATAGTCGCATCTCAATTTCAAGGCAGTCCATTTTTCCTGGTTCAGCAATCGGTACAAAGGTATCGTCAATAATATACCAGTCTCCCAAATGGTTTTTCTTGAAGTCGTGTTTGAATAAACCATAAGTCAAATGAACCAACCAACTTCTTACTTTTTCGAAATCAACCATGAATGCAGAGTTACCGTCGTTTAGTACTAGTTCTTGTCCAAACGTTTCGACTTGCAATCGGGAATTCCTATCAAGTGATCTGAAAGTCTTGCCATTAGCCTTTTCACATCCTCTGCTGTTGTTTCCAGGCAGTAGCGAGATAATGTTTTTTACATATTCGTCAAGGTCTTTGTCGTTATTGTGCAATTTGCACGAACATACGTGTAATACGCCTTTGTTTTCTGGATAGAAACATTGAGCTGGAATGTGCTCATCGTTCTCGGGTGGATTAGTACAATCTTTATAATAGCATGTTTCGCTCATAGGATTTCCTTTTCCCGCCCGGAGGGTCCGGCTAACATTTGCTTAACTTGCATTGCGTACATTGGCGCACTTTTTGCCGAGGAGCGAAGCGACGACCAGCAAAAAGTGTGACAATAGCAATGTCAAGTTGAAGCAGTTGTTAGGTGTATTTTATTTTACTTTAATAAACATTCTGTTTATCAATGGATTCCCATATATTTTTTGTGAAGAAAACATCTTTTTTTACTAGTATTGTATCTAAAACTTTTTTTGCAGCTTCTGCATTTTTTGAGAACCGATTAAGATAAACTATATATATGGGTTCGAAATAATCATATCCAATTCCAAATGTATGGTTATATTTATTATACAAATCTTGTATACTACTAACCACGATTACTTGAGAATCAATACACTCTGGTAAAGAATGATTTTCTAGTATTTCTATTATTTCTGGATAATCAAATCGATCCAGTAGAATTGTTGATGCATCGGGAATTAATGTGACATCTGTCCAAAGTATATTTGGATGATACTGTGAACTTGATAACCCATTTTTCATAACAATAATTCCATTTTGATATTTCCTAATTTTATTTGTTATTGATTCTTTCAGTATTATCTTTAAATTTTTTTCTCCAGTTCCTTGTATACGTTGTGAATCATAGTCTACTAATTCACATAATACTCTTTTCTCATTATCTCTAAATACTTCAATGCAACCTGCCTTGTCTTTCATTCTAGCAATTTCTACAATAAGCTTTTCTTTTAATTTATCTGCTTCGTCTTTGTGATTTATATTTGGTAATTCATTAAATGGTTTAACATTAAAACGAAATCTTGGAGTTATTTTATGCATTTCATATGTTATTTGATTTATCCAAGGAATACACTTATGCAAACCAGTTGCTTCAACATAGAAATTATTAGCAGAAAAATCTGGCGAACCATCAATATTTGCATTATCAGAAAGTATTTTAAAATCAGAAAAAGTCTCTTTGAAAAAACAGAACGTTTTAAGTTCAATAACATTTGAATAAAATTGGCTAATATCAATTTGCATTTTCTTAATTATATTATTAATTTCTTCTAAATTATCCATATCAACTACTTCATCGAGTTTAGATTCAAGCAAAATTAGATTAAATCTTTCATATTTTGGTAATATCATTAATCCTCCGCCCGAAGGGTCCACCTAACGCTAGATAGGCTGTTCAGTATAAAAACTTACAAATAAAGAGTTTAATATCGTTATAAATACATTAATAAAGCTAATAGTATCACATAGATTCTATGTTTCCAGATATTAAGTGATATTATTAGGTAATAATAGTTTTTTTTGGACTAAGTAGACAAAACTAGACACTTATTAGAGTTTTGCAGGACATGAATTGTTAATCAAGATTGAAAGTGGAAGATAATCCATTTATACTTTTGGTGCATTTATTTCTTAAATTTTCCATTTATTTCTATAAATCACAGCGGGTTTTGTCCTCTTTCGAGCCATATTTCATTTTCTCGACATGGTAGTACTGCTTATCAGTGAGATTGCCTTTCCTACCATCGACTTTTGCTTTGTAAGGCTCGACCGTCTCGTAGTCAAGATGCCAGTGGGCAAGCTCACGACCGGCCCTACTAAAAGCCCAAAAATCTTCAGCTGTCTTCACACAGGAAATGCGAGGGAGTTCTTTAGAGAGATTGTCTGCAAACCGGGACCGATAGTCCTCAGAATGGAGGAGACCGTAGACGTAATAAAAGATGTCTCCCTTGGTGAATTGCACCTTGGGATATGCTTCTTGGAAGTGTTTATGGCCCTTGTCGGTGATGGCGTTATAAGAAATGAAACCTGAGGACTCAGGAAAATCAAAAAGCGAGACTTCTTCATTCAATTCTTGTGATATTTCAAAAATAAAAAGAGGATAACACTGTGAGTCGCCATTACAATGAAAATCAGGTAGCGTATCAGTAATCAATGCATATTGGCCAACTCCAGTAAAACCGACATTGATTTGAATAGAAAGATTTTTGACAAGTTCCGATGGGTATAAGGATGGCATCAAATGTCGATGCAACCAGTATAAATGAAGGCAACGGTATACAATAAGGGTAAAGAAATTGAGATATGCCCAGATATAAAGTGAAACTACTAATTCTTTTATGTATGTGCTTATTCGTTTTTGCATAAAAAAGGCCGCCCTGTATGGGCGGCCTTTTCAATACAACTCGCTATAATTTATTACTTCATAAGGCAATTTCGAACTTCTGTATACACTTCAATATTTTTAGTTTTAATTCCATCAATTGTATTAATTGTGACCTTAATGTTACCGCTCCTACTAAAAGAAACGATAGTTTCATCAGAAACAGGGCGTCTGGTTGCATCGACATTCTCAGTCATTATACCCTCGTTCCACGAAGCCATTGCATACGTTCCGTATACAATCCCAGGACAGTAATACCACGGAATTGTCTTAAACACTGCCTCGGTATAAACCTTGCCTTTTTCACTTAAGTTTAATTCCTTTTTCCACCAATTCCCTCGAAAGTTACCTCCTTCATCATCATGCCATGCGATCCATTTATGTACATCGTCAGGGAGCATTCGCCCTCCTGATCCTATATCCTTTATGGAGTATGTTTGTGAGGTCAATCCAACATAATCCCCCCATGAAGCAATATCACCCCACCATACAATATCTGTTTTCCAATTTGTTATTGATATTGGATCGAAATACCCTCCGGTATTATTTCTTTGCCGATATAGAACCGGGGTATATGCACTGTTTATATAATACTCATACGTCTGTATGTCGGTAGGATGTTTTAAATTCCATATTCCAGCCGAACTTTCATACAATGCTATATTTGGTGAAGATGAGGATGCTTTAGTATAACTTGCCGCGCCTATTGTCACATTTGCATTTTCTTCTTCAATCTGAAAACCAAACGTAACATCTTCACCATCCCCTAAAATCAGAGTATTCAAAGCAGGATCGTAACGGGAGTACTTTCCATTTTTAACTACCAAAGACGGTTTAAGAGTGTATGCGCCGTATCTGAAGTTCAGGTTACAGGTTTGTGTCCCGAACTTGTAATTATTATAAGAATTGGTTCCTGTAACAGTGAAAACGGCCGTACCCTCTTTGGTAGGTCGTAGGTATATCTCCTTTTTTGTTTTGTCTATCGTATACGTTGCAATATCATTGTCAATCAACAGATTTATAGTGGCATTCGGCGGATTGACATCATAGCTGATCGTATATAAAAGAGGATTTGTAGGATCATACCGTGGTTCTGCCTTAATGAGAGTTTTATTGATGGTAAGTGTATAATCCCAGGCACAGGTAATATTGATGCTTGCAGCCATGCTATTTGCAGTGCCGGAGAGTTTTGTCACACCTTCTGCCATTCCCGTAACTGTTACGGTTTGACTGTTTGAATCAACCGAATAAGATAAAAAATCATTTGAGTTCGTCATCCAATTGATAACAGCGTCAGATGGAACAAGAACGTATTTAAACGTCTTTGTCTGACCAGGCTGAATTCTCATGGTTTGGGTGTCAAAACTGAATTGACGCGAAGCATTGACCTTCACATCGCATTTCGCAGTTTTTCCATTGAACTCGGCGGTCACCGTAGTCTGTCCCGAAGCAAGGGCATACAAAGCAACTGTTTTCCCGTTTCCGAGAATTGAAACAATATCACTGCCGGCAACCTTGTCC